>NZ_JBGUHR010000098.1:0-12203 GCF_045112255.1 Fibrobacter sp. | reverse complement strand
TCAAGAAAACGTTTTTAGAGAGCACCCCTGCTTCGGGGCGTGCAAGAACAGAAAAGGGCGCATCCATTTGCCCGTCGCCCCGGGCTGCAACATAGAATGTCGCTTTTGCGACCGCCGCATCAACGAAGATGCACAGGTTCCTGGCAACACAAGCAAAGTCATCAAGCCTGAAGAAGCATGCGGATACATCCGCAAGGCATTAGAATTTGTGCCTGAGCTTACCACAGTAGGCATTGCTGGGCCAGGCGACACGCTCGCAACGCCGTTCGCCTTGGATACTTTCCGCTTGGTGAAAAAGGAATTTCCGCAATTAATCCGCTGCATGAGCACTAACGGCCTTTTGCTGAACGACAAGGCCGACGAAGTCATCGACGTGGGCATCGACACACTCACGGTTACGGTAAACGCAGTCGATCCGGAAATCGAAGCGATGATTAACGCAAGGATTTTTTACCACGGCAAGACCTACACAGGCGTCGAAGCGGCAGAAATCTTGATACACAACCAGCTCGAAGGCATCCGCAAGGTCGCCAAGAGCGGAACGCTCATCAAGGTGAATACGGTACTTTGCCCGGGAATCAACGACCAGCATATCGAAGACTTGGCAGCAACCGTCCGCGAAGCAGGCGCAATTATATACAACATTATTCCCTTGATTCCGCAGAACGGATTCAAGGACATTCCGGCACCGACTCCGAAGGGACTTGCAATTGCACAGGAACAGGCCGGCGTATTCATCAACGTATTCAAACACTGCGCACATTGCCGTGCCGACGCCGTTGGCGTCCCCGGCGTCTATGACATCGGCGCACAAATCTACATGGATCGCATCCGTGTAAAGGAGACTTTCTCTCATGGCTAAATACAAAGTAGCAGTCGCCACGAATGATGGCGTCAATGTCAACGTCCATTTTGGACATGCCGCAGCGTTCGACATTTACGAAGTCGATGATGTGAGCGGGGAATTTGAAAAAGTCGAAGTCCGCGTGAAGCCGGAACACTGTGACGGTTCTTGCGGAGACGGAACATGCGGTCGCCAAGAAGTGGAACATTCATCGATGTTCGCAGCCGCCAAGAATCTTGCAGACTTGGACTACGTTCTTTGCCAACAGCTCGGCCCGCAAGCCATCCAGTCATTGGCCCGTTTTAACGTGCGCGCTTTTGACATTGCGCTCCCGATTGCCGATGCGATTGCCAAGATAAATTTATACCGAAACAAAGTTGCCGAGCGCCTTGCTAGAATCAAGGGGCTGCAAAACAAGAATGCATAAAATCGAAATTTTTCTAAAAAACTCTTGACGAAATAACAAAACGATTTTATATTAATTCCTACTAAATTTATAGGAATAAGAATGTCAATTCAATTTGCAAATATTTGTTGTATGAGCGGCCGATGTTGACGGGCGCTTATTTGTGATATTGATTTTTTCACGCCCGTGTATGGTTATCCTGCACGGGCTTTCCTTATGGGCTTTCGCCCTCATCACAAATTTTCAGGATTTAATATAATGGAAAGTTTAACGGCAAAACTGTGCGCTTTTGCCCGTGCCTGGCATTCGTCACAATCAAACCACGCGGTTTTCAACGACTTTCTGGCACTGGATTTCATGGGACAAGAGGAGTATGAAAATGTTTCAAACTTCATCTTAAAGCAATTCCCAGAAGAGTCTGAGAACTCGGTTGAATTATTCAATCGAAAATATTTCCTTCCGATTGTACTTTCGCGAAGCCGCTTTGCAGAGGATCGCGTGAAGCTTTTAGCGCAATCAGGAAAGATTCAATACGTGATTTGCGGAGCTGGCGTTGACACGTTCTCGTTCCGCAATAGAGATCCGAACGTCGAGATTTTTGAACTCGATTTGCTACAGACGCAAAGCTACAAGAAAAAACGGATAAGCAAACTCCAGTGGAATGTAACAAAAAACGTCCACTTCGTCGCGGTAGATTTCAACAAAGATCACATTGTAGATAAACTTGTCGAAAACGGTTTCGATAGAAATAAGCCTACCATCGTCAGCATATTAGGAGTCTCGTATTACCTCCCTCTACGCATATTTGCCGAGACCATCCGCCAGTTTTCGGAAATTGCAACGACAGGAATTTCAATCGTTTTCGATTATCTGCAAAAAGATTTGCTTTCGGATTCCGTTCAAAAACTGCGAAAAATAGTTGCAGATTGCGGAGAAACAATGGCCGACAGCTATCGCGATCAAGAAGTTTTTGAAGTTCTTGAACGTTACGGATTCAAGGTCGATGAGTTCCTTGGACAAAACGCACTGCAGCAGCGGTATTTTCAAAAGGGAAACCTCAAGGCTTTCGACTCCGTTCGGCTTATTGCGGCAATAAAGTGATTATAGAAATCTTTTATCGCGAGTTCTAGAAAAATAGTATACAAAAATCTCTTGCCAAAACAAATTGCTTTATCTACATTAAACATACAATTCCAATAGGAAATAAAAAATGAATTTTCTTTTCAATAGCTTTAACTCGGTGTGTTGTTGTTGATGTCGGACGGGCATCTAGTTTTTAGGCTATACTTTTAAACAGGTTCCCGCTCGGTTTTCATGTTCCGTAGCGGGATTTTTTTTATTCATAACAAATTTTAAAACACAAAAGGCGCTAGCACTCATAGCGTCATAGGAGACTTTTATCTTATGTCTAATTTCAACAATATCGAAACAAAACTCATTCACGGTGGCATTGATGGCGACAAGACGACTGGAGCCGTAAACGTTCCCATCTACCAGACATCCACCTACAAGCAGTCCGGACTTGGCGAAAACAGTGGCTGGGAATATTCACGCACAGGGAACCCGACCCGCGCAGCTCTCGAAGCCTTGATTGCAGAACTCGAAGGAGGCGTTGCAGGTTTCGCATTCGCTTCGGGTATGGCAGCGACAACGACCGTACTTTCGCTTTTTAAGCAAGGTGACCGCATCATCATTTCGAGCAATGTTTACGGCGGCACATTCCGCGTTTTGGATAAAGTCTTTAAGAATCTCGGCATTACCTATTCTATCGAGGACACCACCGATTTGAAAGCGCTCGAATCCAAGATTACTCCCGATGTCAAGGCATTCTTTGTCGAAAGCCCCGCAAACCCGCTTTTGACAGTGACGGACTTGGCAGGCGTCGCCGCAATCGCCAAGAAGCACAATCTCTTGACTATCGTCGATAACACATTCATGACACCTTATTTGCAGCGTCCGATTGAACTTGGCGCGGACATCGTAGTGCATAGCGCTACAAAGTATCTGGGCGGTCACAGCGATTTGGTGGCAGGCCTTGCCGTTGTCAATTCCAAGGAACTTGCCGAAAGACTCGCATTCACGCAGAACGCAACGGGTGCAGTTCTCGGACCTTTCGATTCCTTCCTCCTGATTCGCGGCATCAAGACGCTCGGCGTCCGTCTGGATCGCCATACAGAAAATGCAGAAACCATCGCCCGCTACCTTGAAAAGCACGATGCCGTAAAGCACGTTTATTATCCGGGTCTCCCGACAGCTCAGGGTTACGAAATCAACAAGAAGCAGGCTAAAAACGGCGGCGCTATGATTTCGTTTGAACTCTACGAAAACTACGACATCAAAAAATTCTTCAAAGCCCTGAAACTCGTTTCGCTTGCCGAAAGCTTGGGCGGTGTCGAAAGTCTCGTATGCCATCCGGCCACAATGACGCACGCCTCCATCCCGAAGGAAATCCGCGAGAAAGTCGGCATTACCGACGGTTTAATTCGCTTGTCCGTTGGCATCGAAAAAGTCGAGGACATCATTTCAGACGTAAATGCAGCCATTGATGCGGCAAAGGCATAAGGAGCGAGATATGCATTACTACGAATCGATGAAGTCCCTGATTGGAAAAACGCCGCTCGTAAAGTTGACGCATGTCGGCGTCCCTGAAGGTGTAAACTTATTCGTAAAACTTGAACTTTGGAACCCTTCCGGTAGCGTAAAGGACCGTGCCGGTCTTTACATGGTCGAAGATGCATTCGCCAAAGGAACACTTAAACCAGGAGGAACGATTATTGAAGCGACCGCAGGCAATACCGGACTTGGCATTGCTTTTGCGGCGCTCAACCGTGGCGTACGCGTGATTTTCGTGGTGCCGACGAAGTTCTCACAAGAAAAGCAGACGCTTTTGCGCGCGCTTGGAGCAGAACTCATCAACACACCGCGTGAAGAAGGCATGCTTGGCGCAGAAAAGAAAGCCGAAGAATTGCTCAAGCAGATTCCAAATTCCATATCGCTCAGGCAATTCCACAACATGGCAAATCCGCGTGCCCATTACGAAACGACAGGTCCAGAAATTTACGACGATCTCGACGGCCACGTAGATTATGTGGTGGCAGGCGCAGGGAGTGGCGGCACATACAGCGGCATTCTCAAGGCACTCAAGGAACGCAACCCGAATATTCAAGGCGTGTTGGCAGATCCTGTAGGCTCTACAATGGGCGGCGGCGAACATGGCGACTACAACATCGAAGGAATCGGAAACGATTTTATCGCCGATACCATGGACATGTCGCTTGTAGACCGTGTCATTAAAATCAATGATGACGACGCCTTTGGCGGATCCCGTGAACTCGCCCAGAAAGAAGGAATCTTTGCAGGATCTTCGTCGGGCGGCGCTTTCGCGGCAGCCAAAAAGCTGATTGCCTCGGGCGTAAAAGGGAACATCGTCTTTGTGGCTCCAGACCGTGGCGACCGTTACTTTAGCAAGGGTTTGTACTTGTAGTCAAAAAATGGTTTAACGAAATCTTCGAGATAAAAGTGAAAATAGCCCCTGATGTTTAAGACATCAGGGGTTTTTCTTAGTCGGATTTATAAACTAGCTTAAACTAATTTGCTTTTGTCCAGAACAAAACCTTGCGTTTTACGAATTCAAAAAGTTCCATAATCGCAAGGACCACAATGCCTGTCCAAAGAATTCCGGCAACCATGTTGGGGTAATCGGAATAGTCTGCATAAAACTGCACAAAATGCCCAAGCCCCGTATTTTCGCCGAAGAGTTCTGCGACAGTGAGCATAATGAAAGAAAGCCCCATGCCTACCGAAAGTCCAGAAAATATGGAAGGCAGGCTTGCAACAAACGCGATTCTCCACAAGTATTCAAATCGCCCAATGCCGATGATGGCAGCGTTCCGCTTGTATTTTTCGGGAATATCAGCGGCACCGGCAGCGGTGTTCAAATAGATAGGCCAAAAAGCGGCAATGAAAATGATAAATGTGGAAGAAAGGTAGAATGTCGGCAAAATTGCAATCGCGTAGGGAATATAAACGTTAGGCGGGATGGGTGCCGCAAATCGGGAAATGGGCTTTAACATATTGCCCACCCAGGGAACAGATCCAGAAACGATTCCCGCAGAAATTCCGACAACAGCAGCCGCAAAGTAAGCAGGAACGAGTTTCAGGAGAGAGGCCCAAGCACTCCGCAAAAGTTCTTCGCGAGAATTGTAAAGGGCGTTAACAATCGCTTTTGGCGACGGGAACAAATATTGACTACTCCAATCCGGGCCGCTACTGATAAACGTCCAAATTCCAATTAAAAACAAAAGGAATAAAAATCCAGAAAACTTGGATAGATATTTCACAAAAATTCTCATATGCTAGCGCCCTCCTGTACGGTATGGCCGAGTTTTTCAAGGATGTCCTTGTGATAGGCTTCTTCAATTTCGATAATTGTCTTTTGGACTTTTTCGTCGCGGAACCAATCGCTGCGATTTTTCTTCACCGGGAAATCCAAAGGGATATCCGCAATAATGCGGCCGGGCGTCGAACCCAACACAATAATCCGGCTCCCAAGATACACAGCTTCTCGAATATCGTGAGTTACAAACAAAGTCGTTATCGGTCGATCTTTTACGCCTCGGCAAAGTTCAAGAATCAAATCTTGAAGGCTTGCTCGATTTACCGGGTCAAGCGCCCCAAAAGGTTCATCCAAAAGAAGGGCATTAGCACCAACGCTCAACGCTCTTGCAATAGCACCACGTTGACGCATACCGCCCGAAAGTTCAAAGGGATATTTATGGAGGCTTCCTGAAAGTCCCACCAAATTCAGGTATTCTTCAGCTAGATGTTTTGCAAATCGGCCCTTGGCCTTTTTTGTCTTTTTGATAGCGAGCGAAACATTCTGAAGAAGCGTAAGCCAAGGAAAAAGGGTGTAGTCCTGGAAGACTACACTCCTTTCTGCGGAAGGTTTGTCTATTTCCTTTCCGTTCCAGTAAACACGCCCCTCGTTTGGCTTTGTAAGCCCTGCGAGAAGGTTCAGCAAAGTGGTCTTGCCACTTCCGCTTTCGCCTAAGAGACACACAAACTCGCCTGGTTTAATTTTCAAGTTGATGTCTTTCAGGATGGGCTTGCCATCATAGGAAAAAACGAGATTTGTCGCTTCAAAACCACTTTGCTCTTGATTCATGTTGAATATCCTTAATTCCTTGACTTGAATGTTTTTTCAGCCTGAGCGTAGAATTCAGACTTTGGCTTTTGCTTGCGAAGTTCTGCAAGCGCTTTACGATAGTAGTCCGTGACGACATATTCAGAAACCTTCTTGTCGGACTTGATGAATTCAGCATCCTTCAAGAAATCCCAGAAGAATTCGACGCCTTTCACGTTCGGGTCGGTATCCTGCGTGACATGGCCGCTATAGAAAGCCTTGTTGACGAGAGCCGTATCGAGCTTAATCCACTTGGCGATAATTTCTACACTCTTCTTATGATCATTCCGTACAAGTTCTTCGGCTTCAATCAACGACTTGACCAAGCGTTTGTAAATATCGTCGCGACCTTCAAGCTTGCGGAGCGAAGCAATCAAGCGGCAGCAGATATGCCCCGGATTGATGTCCCTACTGCGGAGCACCACAGAAAGGCCAGCTTCTTCAGCACGGAGGTCATGCGGTCCCCAGGTAACACCTGCGTAAACGCTTCCGTTCTTTACCGCTTCGATAACAGCAGGCGGATTCTTGAGTTCTACAATGGAGACATCCTTACGCCAATCGATACCTTCTTTCTTAAGGCCGCCACGAACAATGGCATCGGCAGTTCCCAAGCGGATTGTCGCAATTTTCTTGCCCTTGAGATCGCTCAACTTCTTGACGGAACCTGCGTTTTCCTTGCGAGTGATAACCGCCTGATCGCCACCCATGATACCGCCAATAACGCGAATGTCGGCACCTTGCGAAATGTGGATGAGCGGAGCGAGAGAGCCAAAAGCACCAGCGTCAAGCTTGCCTGCGCGAACAGCAGCGATGCCGTCACCAGAATTCGAGAATTCCACCAACGTCACGTCAAGTCCGTTCTTCTCGAAAATGCCAGCATCTTTTGCGATGAAGAATTTTCCCTGCCCCGTAGAAGACAGGTAACCGATGGAAAGTTTGTCTGCGGCAATCGTAGATGAAACGCAGGCGAGAACAAAGAGGAATGCCAATGCAATTCGAACGTGTAATTTATTCTGAGTCATTGTAGAATTCTCCATTGTTAGAAGGAGTATGTTGCAGAAAGTTGATAACGATTCAAGTCAGCTTCTTTTACCGTATTTTCGGTCAAGTAATCCGTTTGAACACGAAGGTATTCAAATCCAAGCGAGAAAGCTTCTGTCAAATTGTAGGTCGTATTAGCAAAGAACGAGAAGTTCTGTTCACGGCCACCAACTTTTCTGATGTCTTCACGCTTCAATTTGTCAAGGCCCGCTCCCACATTAAAGGCTATTTTCTCGATAAACTTGGCCTGCAAAGCAACCCAGCCACCATAAGCGCCAATACTTTTTACACTTTCAGGATCTTCTGCATTAGAAACAAGTCCGCGTCCAATACCTGCTGCGTATGTATCAAGATTTGCGCCAATAAAATATTCGCCAAGAACCGTAAAATTCTTCGTAATGGGGAGTGTCAAATCCACATTGAAAGACCACGAAGGAATATCCTTAGTATCGCCAGTTGCGTCCAAGTCGATTTCCTCTTGGCCATAATGACCGGAAACTCCTAAACCAAACTTTTTGTTTTCCACCCAAAGAGGAACAGCAATACCGATGCGTCCCTGAATCGTGGGAATATCAGAGTCAACGCCGGTTTCCGAGGCAGAAGAAGTGTTATAAGGCTGAGTTTCGCCAATCGTGCGAACAAGGGCTACAGCAAAATCCAAAGATCCCTCGCCAACAGGGATTTTTTCTGTAAGTCTGAGCTGAGCTCTGCGAAGGCCGGCATCACCGGAGTTGTTGAGAACGCCAGCGTTGAGCGTCGGAGTTATCAACGGTGAAATCAAATCCCATGTTTGACCGCCCAAAATAGAGAAGCCGGACTTGCCAAAGGAAATTTCGCCGTAACCGTGACGGAGTCTCGGATTAGGCGCATTGCCAGAACCGCCACCGTAGAAATCAACTTCGATTTTACCATTAGCCTTGAAGAATGCAGTATCGCTACCGCTAGAAAGGTTGACGCCAATTCGTGTCAAGTTCGGAGTGAAATACCAGCCGCCATCGTTTTTGTTTGTAATGTCCGATGCAGCGGCGAAGTTTGCAAAATTGCCGTTATTACTTTTGGAGTCTTCGTAGGCTGCGTTCAAGGATGCAAAACCGTAGAGAGTTGCACTTACGCCAGTTTTTGTGGTAACCGCAATGGATTCTGCGGCAAAAGCGGTGAACGAAGACAAAAGGATAACTTGAGCTATAGATTTTTTAATATTGAAATTCATGGAGAATCTCCTATTTTTGTATGAGTTGAGTAACCACGCAGAGTAATATTCTGCGCACATTTGGATTCACCAATCAACCTTCAAAAAGGTAGTGGCTTATTTACTTGGAGAGTTTACAGCTACAACACATATAGGTATCCTCGTGTTGATTTGTTAATGTATCGGAACACAATGTTCTCGATTGCGGTGCATAAATTAGAAAACAAAAATCGTTTTGTAAAATACTTTATTTTTATCACTTGATATAAGGACAGACTTTACATATAAGATAATTTTATGTATATCATACATAGATAGCGAAAGGCTATAAAAAAATGCCGGCTGAATCATCAGTCGGCACTTTTGTTGATGATAGTGAAGAAGCTTTAAATTTATTTTCCACCAACAGATGCGCTATAGATCTTTTCGAGTAAACTAAGCGCACCCTTGTAACCTGCGAAACTTCTATTGATAATCAAAGATTCACTAGAAGGCGGCGTAATTTCAAAGAACAAAGCGTTCTTTTCATTAGCAAGGTTGATTTCCCAAGAAGAGGCAAGAATCAACGGCTTTCCAGAAGTAAAGTTCACTTCCTTAATAGCCTTTTCGATCAAGTAACCGTCTTCTTCAAATTCCACCTGGACATCGACGCCTTCACTGATGTTGTGGAAAGCATCTTCGATTTTCTGGCGGAATTTCTGCGGAGGATCATCGGAGATGATGGCCTTGCGCGGAATAAGACCGATTTGGTCGGCGAGGAACTTGGTATAGGCAAGCGTGTAAGCGGAATCTGCGGTGATGGCAAATTCACTCGGCATACCATACCAGTATTCTGCAAAAAATTCCGAGAAGTGTTCCAGATAGTAGTAATAAATGCGATTTTCTTCCTTGATGAATTTTTCGCTCTGTTCTTTGTCGATTCCCGCGAAATCGACGACCATACGAATAAATTCAGAGGTTGCTTCTGCACCGATTGGAATTTCAGGAATGTGAAGGAACGGCTGGCCATATTTCTGCTGGAGATGTTCTGCGTTACGCACACCCACCCACGGAGAAAGCACCAAGTTAAACTGAGCTTCAGGAATACGCAACCAATCCTTGACACCGTTATTTTCGGGTCCAAAGAGAACGTTGACTTCAAAGCCGGCACCACGGAGGATACGTGCAATTTCCTGATAGTCGCCACGCCAGTTCTGGTTATAGTAAGGAGTTTCAAACCAAAGGTTGATCAAGCCTTTCTTGCGTTCACCCTTGTAATCGCCAACGAACTGGTCAACAATCGCGTTCACGACTTCTTCGTGACCGAAAAGGTTATTGCCCTTGAAACCTGCGGCATCCACAGCGACAATCGGATATCCCTTTTCGCGATAACCGCGAACCAAATCCGGAACGTCATCGCCAATAAGCCCGCCAACGCAGCCGGTAAGAACAACATAGAGGTCACCCTTGAAAACCTTGAGCGTCGATTTAATCAACTGATCCAACGTCTTAATGCCGCCGAACACGATGTCGTTTTCGGTAGAGTTTGCACTCGGCATATTGCCTGCACCTGCATAGACGCTACCCTGGAATCCGTTTTCAAAAGTGAGGAATGCAGTCTGCTTGAGCTGGCAACCCGGAGAGCAGTTAGCTATAGGCACAGCGCCCTTGATGGCAACAACAGTATTGGTCGCACCAACTGCACAGCTAACGCGAGGGTCCGAAATAGAATTGCTTTTTTTCTTTTGTACTGTAACTGACATTGTTAAGACCTCCCTTATGCGTTTTCCGAGTTAGATTTTTCGCCATTATTGACGTTGCTGAACTTGAGATTTCTCGGTTCCGGCAGGTCGTCAAGTGTTTCCGGATGATTCGTCAAGTAGAACGGATCGTCCTGAGAAAGCCACCAATCAGAATACGGGAGTTCAATATTGCGTTTGAGAACCTGGTTAAACTTTGTACGTGCGATAACGCCCTTGAGCATTTCGCCGATGCGGAGAATGCCTTCATAGCCCACCGGAATGTGTTCGTCGCCCATGGTAAGGGTCGGGAATCCGAGATGTCCTGCAACAGAAGCAAGACCCGGATGGCGAATGAGCAAGAAGTCCGTCTTGGCGCGCTTCAGGAGCTGCGGAAGCTGGAATGCACGAGTCTTACTTACAGTGTAATGAGGAATGTCACCGTAAGTTTCCACCAGCTCCTTCAAGGTATCCTGATGTTCTCCACCGCCATCATAAACGGGGTCATGGTGGAACACCAATGCTGCATCGTGGCCAATGCCAAGTTCAGAAAGAACGCTGATAAGGCCGTGAGCGTATGCAGAACCCGTCATCACGATGCCATTTTTGCCCTTGAAAAATTCGCGAAGTTCGGCAAGCTTCGGAGCAATGCGCTTGTGTTCGCTTTCGATATATTCTTCGGCTTCCTTTTCCTTGCCAACGACTTTAGCAATCGCGCGGAGCCATTCATCGGTACCCTTGATACCGTAAGGCTGCGGAGCGTCAATTTGCGGAACGCCAAAAGATTCTTCAAGTGCTGTCGCCATGTAACCACCCAAAGTATCGCAGAAGGTGGTGGTTGCCACAGCTTCGGACGCCTGGCGAATTTCGTCGTAAGAAGCGCAGTCCAAAAGGTAGTTGACGCGAAGACCGAGAGGCGCAAGCATTTCGGAGAAGTAGTCCGTTCCCCAAAGTGCCACAATGTTGATCAAGTCCTTTTGTTTCTTGGTCGGATGGCGATTCACAATTTGACGGAGAACGCCGTGGAATGCAATGTCGAAACCCGTGGACCAGTGCTTGGAACGGAAGCCTTCGCAGTGCAGCGGGACAACCGGAATTCCGATTTCATCTTCCATTTCGGTAGCGATGGAGTCGATGTCTTCACCGATAATAGCAGTGGCACAAGCCATGCCAATGAAAATCGCCTTAGGATTGAAACGTTCCTTGGCATCAAGGATGGTCTGGCGGAGTTTTTCGGATGCACCAAAGACCATGTCCTGTTCTTTCAAGTTCGTGCTGATGTTCAGCGTATTCTGCAAGGGCTTGCCGCGACGCTTAAGACCCACATGCATAGAAAGGTTGAATTTAGAGTTTTCACCACTACAGCCGATAGGTGAATGGTCAATCAATGCGCAGTCCGTCAAGTTACCAATTTGGCACTGGATAATAGCGTTGGAGCACATCGTTTCCTGGTTGAGCGGAGAATGCAATTCACAAAGTTTGCAGCCCAGTTTACCGCCACAGCCACCATGCTTTTTCTGGCTGCGTTCATCGTAAGCGGATTCCTTGACCAAGTCACTCGCTTTGCCGTCCCAGCCGATAATTGTCCCCAGTCGAAGTTCGCGGTTTTCGACCGAGGTCATGTTAAGATTAATATTAGTCTTTCCCATAGAAATTTAATCTCCCTTTTGCGCTAAATGGAGTAATCCTTTTCCATCATGCCGTAGTCGATGAGAATTTGTTCGAGACGGTCCTGTGTCATCGGGGTCGGGATGGTGAAGAGTTCGTTCTCGTCGATGTTCTTCGCGAGTTCGCGGTAGACGTTGGCCTGGCTGCAATTCGGT
>NZ_JBGUHR010000097.1:0-1878 GCF_045112255.1 Fibrobacter sp. | reverse complement strand
AATAAACTTTCCGTTAATGTTGTCTTTCCTGCGTCAACGTGAGCCAGAATGCCTAAGTTAATTATTTTCATGTGATTTTCCTCCTATCAACACCCAAAAAAAACATCCCCGTTTTTCTTTACGACATGATATTCTTCAATACAAGAGCATAGAAAAAACGCCGTAAATGTCAGAATCAAATATGAAAGAATTTTTCTCATACTTGAGTTCTTTGAATGATTTCTATCGTGATTTACTTTAAACGCCATAACAGTCTCCTTCAATTACACCTATGGAGTCCGCACCTGTTGTACCTCAATGAACCGAGCCGATTTTGTATGGATACAAGAAAGGCGTAGATCGTTGCGGTTTACCTAGATGAGGCTCTGCAATGCCTGTACGTGATAAACGCAAACGACCCACGCCCCGAAAGGGCTGTTGCCCTTTGGCCATACGACCAAAGACCGGCTTAAAAGTCGGTACAGCAAACCGAGATACACCGCTAAGCGGCATACCTGCGTGAGCGTTCGCCTTGTCCTCACGTACTAGAAATTTGCAGATTTCATCTAGAGAACAAGAGCTAAACTCTCTAATATGTCCAATTTAAAAATAACTTAAATATCGGCTGAATGCTCAGAAAATTTACAAAAGAGGGTGTTTTTGTGACGAAAACAGCATTTTTGAGGTAAATTGTAAAGGAAGATGGCTATTCCAACTTGGAAGGGGGTTGCCTTTCGAGCGTGTAAAAAGGTATATTTAGAATGAACGTTATCGGAGTAAAGTCATGATTGCAACTGCAAAAGGATTTTTCGATGGGCAGCAGATTGTGCTAGAACCACCTGTTCGGCTAGAAGCGGGGCAGGAGGTTGTTATCGCATATACTGTCGTAGCATCCTCTGAAAAAAAGAGTGCAAAAGCGGATCTCGTTGATTCGCTTATTGGTGCTATTCCCAATACAGGAAAGTCACTAGAAGACTACCGTTCAGAGAGACTCGAAAAGTATGCAGATAATGGTTGACACCAATGTTGTTCTAGATGTTCTGCTGAATAGAACCGCCCATGTGAACGAATCGGCAGCAGTTCTCAAGGCAGCATCAGACGATATCCAAGAATTCATTTCGGCTTCCGCAATTACGGATATTTATTACATCGCACAAAAGGAATTGAAAAAACCGTCTTTAACAAAACAGCTTATCCGCAATCTACTCCAAATCGTTCATGTTTCTTCCGTATCAGAAGTCGACATTTGGGCGGCTCTCGATAGCGGATGGGAAGATTTTGAAGATGCTGTTCAGAACTCCGTTGCAGAACATCACCGGTTCGACTGTATTGTCACTCGCAACACTTCCGATTACAGCAATTCCGCATTGTCTGTAATGACCCCGCAAGAATTCGTCAACAAGTTCGTTTCGAAATAATCTTTTTCAAGTATGATAAAAGGACCTCAGCAATAAAGCTGAGGTCCTTTTGCATTCAGGGCGGGTGGGCGGGGTAAGCCCGGGCGTTACGGGCGCGGCGTCTGAGCACCCGCAGTAGGGGTAGCGGAAGACCCGACTTGGGCGGGTTATATAGCAAACGCCCACTCTTTTGAGTGGGCGTGATTATAAGGGCGGGTCGGGGCTGAAGCGAGGGGGATCCCTCCCCCTCTCCCCTAATCCTTACACCTCTTCAATAGAAGCGTGATACTCCTGCAGAGACTTCACAGCACCGTGACCGTTGCGGGCGGCGGCGATGCCCTTCACGGTGTTGTAGGCACCGGCGAGGGTCGTGATGTAGGGAACCTTGTACTTGATGGCGGCCTTGCGGATAGCGCTTTCGTCCTTGATGGCGTCGCGCTTTGCCCACGGCGTATTGATGATGAGGTTCACCTGCTTGTTCAGGATGATATCGAGAACGTTC
>NZ_JBGUHR010000096.1:0-3811 GCF_045112255.1 Fibrobacter sp. | reverse complement strand
TCATGCGGGCGGGGCCCCAGCTCGGAGTTGCGAAGGCCGCACGGGCCCCTCCCTGCACCCTCCCCATCCTTGGCCGACGCTTTTATTATCAATACGAAATCTTAACAATTTGATTTTGAAATAAAATCTCGCTTTTCATTTTATTCTACAAAAAATGCCCCGCGAGTGCGGAGCATTTTATAGACTTTAGAGAAGTAGAATTACTTTTCTTCTGCAAATTTCTTAGAGGCGGCCTTGACCTTCGGATCGTTCTGAGCGTCCTTGATCTTCTGCTTGATACCATCTTCGATGGACTTCTTGAGCTTTGCGGCAAGATTGGGGAAACGATCTTCCAGGGAATCACTAAAGACAGCCGGCTTCTTTGCAGCAGCAGGAGCACCACCCTTGCGCTTGCCGTTGAACGGACGCTTTTTCTTGGACGGAGCCTTCTTTACTTGAGATTTTTCTTGGGATTTTGTTTCCTGAGGCTTAACTTCTTCTGTGGATTTGACTTCTGCTTCTTCTGCCATATATATACCTCTTGGAAAATTGTTTATGTTGACGGGCGCAAAGATAGTAAAAAATCGGGAAAAAGCAAGTGAAAGGTTTGGGGTTAGGCGAAAGACGAGAGACGAAAGACGAGAGATGCATTGATTATTCATGCACGAAGTGCCATTATAAAACTCTCGTCTGTAGGGCTTTGCCCGTTCTCTCGTCTATCCTCTAGATTCAATCCAATGCGCGAGGACGGTGATGTCGGCGGGGCGCACTCCGGGCACACGGCTTGCCTGCCCAAGCGTAAGCGGCTTGTGGGCGTTGAGGCGCTGGCGGCTTTCAATGCTGATGGCTGTAATGGACATGTAATCGAAGTCCGGCGAAAGCTTGACCTTTTCCATCTTCTTCTGGTCGTCGATTTCGCGTTCCTGGCGGTCAAAGAACCCGGCATAGAGTTCTTCGGCATACATGTACCACTGGTCACGGCGCGTGATTTTGGCGTCCGGGGCAGCCACCTTGAAGAACGTCTCAGGGTCGATTCCCGGACGGCGGAGCACGTTAATCCAGCGTGTACGTTCGGAGGCGAGCGCCTGACCGCCGGCTTCGAGGATTTCGTTTGCTTCTTCAGGCGTGGCAGATGTTTCTGCAAATTTCGTCTTGAGATCGGCCATGAGATCGCGTCGGCGAGTCCAGTCTTCCCAGTCGCGGTCGCTGATCATGCCAATCTTGCGGGCCTTTTCCTTGAGACGCATTTCGGCATTGTCGCTGCGGAGGAACAGGCGGTATTCGGCACGGCTCGTGAACATGCGGTACGGTTCATCGAGCAGAATATTCACGAGGTCATCGACCATCACGCCGAGATAGCTTTCGGAGCGCCCGAGAATGAACGGATCTTCGCCCTTCACCTTGAGTGCTGCGTTGATACCAGCCATAAGGCCCTGACCGGCAGCTTCTTCGTAGCCGCTTGTGCCGCAGACCTGACCTGCAAAATAAAGGCCGGGGACATTTTTGCATTCGAACGTCGGGTAAAGCTGAGTGGCATCGACAGAATCGTATTCCACAGCGTAACCGATCTGCAAGACTTTTGCATGAGTAAGGCCCGGAATTGTGTGGATGGCGGCAAGCTGGATGTCTGCCGGCAAACTTGAGCTGAAACCGTTGATGTACACACGCCCGATGTCAGCCTGTTCCGGTTCGAGGAACAGCTGGTGCCCGTCGCGGTCGCCAAAACGGTTGATCTTGTCTTCGATACTCGGACAGTAGCGCGGACCCTTGCCGTGAATACGGCCACTGAACATTGGGCTGTCCTTGAAGCCGCTACGCAGAATATCGTGCGTCTTGATGTTCGTGCGCGTAATCCAGCAAACGCAATCGTTGCGGATAAACTTGTTGATTTGGTCGCCCCAGAACTTGTCGGGTGTTGCACCGTCAAAATGGCGGTCGCTCATCGGCCACGGATGCTCATCGCCGTGCTGCACATCACATTCGTTAAAGTCGATAGAATCCGGATCCAAGCGGCTCGGAGTTCCTGTTTTAAGGCGGCGCAAACGAATGCCGTTTTTCGCAAGGCATTCCGAAAGCTTGTCTGCACTCGGCTCGCCCACTCGCCCACCGATGCTCGTTTCAAGCCCGGTAAACATCTTGGAGGCAAGGAATGTTCCGCTCGTCACCACAATCGCGCGAGTGATGTAGCGGTCGCCATTCAAAAGCGTGAGTTCCAAGCGGCCATCGTTCATGCGTTCAAACGAAGCGAGTTCGCCCTGGATCAGCGTAAGTCCCGACAAGCTTTCCATCGTCTCGCGGGCGACTTCGCTGTAATACTTCATGTCGCACTGAGCACGCGGCCCCCAAACGGCGGGACCCTTGCTCATGTTGAGCATGCGGAACTGGATGCCAGCCTTGTCGGTCAAAAGTCCCATGAGGCCGCCGAGAGCGTCTATGTCGCGAACAATCTGGCCTTTCGCAACGCCACCGACTGCCGGATTGCACGACATTCTGCCAATAGCGTTCAAATCCATCGTGAGCATGGCGGTTTTGACACCAATCTTCCATGCGGCATGCGTGGCTTCAATACCGGCGTGACCGCCACCGACGACGACAACATCAAATTCAGCGATAATCATGCGCCAAATTTAAAAAATATGAGGCAATACGGCTATAGAAAAAACGCATCCCGAGAGGGATGCGTTTTCATAAAAGAAAGGGCGATTATTTCTTTGCCTTAGCGGGCTTTACTTCTTTCTTGACTTCCGGCTTGACTTCAGGAGCCTTGGCGGCATCGTCGGCCTGCTTGACTTCGATCTTCCATTCAACATTCTTGCCGTTAAGAAGTTCTGCGATTTCCTTCTTCAGGTCATCCTTTTCCTTTTCGAAGGCGGCGTACTGCTTGTACGTGCCATCCGGATTCACGAGATAGACCTTCGGAACGTAGCCATCACTATAGAGTTCACCGAACTGGCGGGCTTCATCCCAGACGACATTGATTGTTTCGTCGAACTTGGCATCATCGATAAAGCGACGAATGCCCGGCTTGTTGTTTCCGCCGCTAGCGACAGAAACTGTCGTAAGGCCCTTCGGGGCAAATTCCTTGGCGATTTCGAGAATCTGCGGAGCGGCGTGTGCGCAGTGACCGCAGGTTGCAGAGAAATAGAACACCAAAAGCGGCTTGCCAGCAAAGCCCGTCAAATCTTCAGCCTTGACAGTAATGCCAGAAGCCTTCACCTTGAAGTTCATCTTGGCAGGCATGCCGTTTGCAAGCGTATCGCCACGAAGAGAAGCGACTTCGGCCTTGAGCTTTTCTTCTTCGGCCTGCTGCTTCTTGACCATTTCGTCACGGATCGTTTTCATCTTTTCGGTGTAGCGGTTACCAACAGCCTTAAGAGAATCTTCCGAGAGAGTCAACGTGAAAGTCGTATCGCGAACTTTCTTGCCGGCATCGCGAACGCCAAGGACGAAGTAGTCCGGATCAAAGTCCGTCTGGAACTGACGGCCAATGCTATAGAACTGGTTTCCGAACTGGACGCCGATGACATAGGAGAACTTCTGCTGTTCCGAAGGATCCTGCGGAAGCTTGACGTCTGTGTATTTGACTTCAGGAGCAGCTGTAACCGGCTGTGCTTTTTCAAGAGAATCGACATAAGCGCGAATTTGAGCTTCGTCCATCCCCTTTGTTACGCTTGTATCCGGACGAGTGCTTATATAGCGCTCTTGCATCGTCATCTGGATACGCTTGTTGATGATGCCCAGAGAATCCTGTGGAATCTGAAGCTTTGCCGTAGAGTCGTTTATATTCGCAATTGCGTCACGGAAAGCCTGAACTACGACATCTTCATCGATT
>NZ_JBGUHR010000095.1:0-11028 GCF_045112255.1 Fibrobacter sp. | reverse complement strand
TCGACGTGATGAAGCGTGTCGGCTTGGAATGTGCAGATATTGTGTGAGGTAGATATGGCCAAAGATACTTATGAATATGCCCATTGTAAAACGTGCTGCTGGGATCCGACTGGCTATTGTCCAGTCTCGACCCATTTTGGTTGTGTAATCAAGAATGGCCAGTGTCAAGGCTCTTTGGAAGATATTTCCCAAGATAAGTCATATCCACCGTCAGTCCGTAAGAAGGCGGATAGTGAAATGACGAAAGAATCATTCATTTCTCGCGGAACCACCTTTTGTGGCGACGGCGAGCCGTGGGAAATCGCTAGAGACCATGCTAGGGGACGGTCGTAATGATTTATAGAGAATTTCATTCCTATAAAGGTGAGCTTCATAACATCATTGCTGTGGACGAAGCCGACATGCACAAGCAGATGATGCTTATCGACCGTAGTGAAGGATGCCCAGACGAAGAGAATCGCTGGATCGACATTTACAAGGAAGACATGAAGCTGAAGAACCGAATCGTGCGGTCGATGAGGGCCGTTATGGAGAAAATATGTCTAAGATAGAATCCGAAGTGCTCCCTTGGGAGACCATCCGTGAACGAATCTACGGTTCGTTGACAAATCCGGTAGGCTACAGACTGTTGGCCGACCTCTACGCTAACTTGCCGAAGTATTTCGACGAGAATAAGCTCCAAGAAATGCTCGACAATATGCCGTGGAAACCGCACAACGAACTCCTTGCCGGGAAGCTGACCGACCGCTTGCTCGATTTGCTGGGCGCAGCGAAAGAATACACGGTCAGAGACCCTTGGTACAGCGTTCTTTCCGTAAAGCTCGTGCTTCCTAGCAAGTGCCAAGCGAATTGCGCCTTCTGCTACAACAAGCACGGCGGCTATGGCCGACAAGTCGTAAGCACCGTCGATTACACTGCCATGGTAACCGCATTGCTTGCCGTGTTGCGTATTGCAATGGGCCGTCCTATCAGTGTCGAGATTACTGGCGGCGAGCCGACTTCCGAACCGTATATTCTGGACAGCCTTCTGGATAAGATGGTCATGGGCGGCATCACCAGAAATGACCAAGTCAAGCGCATCACCATGACTTCCAACGGATATCATCTGTACGAATGCATGAGTGGACTTGCTGGCAAGGTGAAGTACGTGAACCTTTCCTTGCACTCTACCGACTTCGAGGAACGCACGAAGATTTTCGGCACGAGGAACATCCCCAACAACGAGGAAATCGTCATCTTGACCGAGGAAGCTGCAAGGGAAGGCATCGACATGTCCGGCGTGTTTGTCGTGGACGACTTCTCGATGGATATGGAGAAGTTCGACCGTACGAACGAATGGTGCGAGAAGCACGGCCTCGTGTCCACTCGCTGGCGTTCGAACGTGTTCGAGAAGAACAAGGTAGGCGTAAAGGAATTTGCCGAGAAGCTTACCGACAATCCTTCGTACAAGCTTGTCGTGTACGAGGAAGCCGCTGACAGCTGCTACGCTATCCTTACGCGCAACGGATCCCACTTGGTCTACTTGCTCGACGGCGTGGAAGACTCTACCCAGACTTCGCTTGGCGTGTCTGTCGTTATCCGTGGCGACGGCAAGATGTTCCACGACGCTTCTTGCCGCATGCCAGTGCTTAATTGGGGGCAGACCGGGTTCTTGCCCTTGAAGTATGTTTACGACAAGAAATAAAGGACACAACAATGATTACACCCAAATTCTTTGAACGCTACTGTAACAAGCTCTTTGATGACAACTGCGACATCAAGACTGAACAGAGCTATCCCATGGAACTTCTCATCAGGTGCTACTACAAGGGTCGCTTGGTGGCCAGACTTCGCGTCCGTAACAACATGACGACCGAAGTTAGTGTCTACACGCCAGACCAGTGTTCTACGGATACGAGGTTCAAGTGGCGATTTAAGCATTTGCTGAAGAAGTACACCTATGTTGATCGTCACAAGATTGAAGTCATCAAGGAAATTACCAAGATGGTCAATTCCAAGTTCTATGCCCACTCGGACGACGTCTGGCAACTCATTGACCAAATTACGGACGACATATTCGCGATCGATGTTAGTGGCATTGGAGAACGCCTTATGGACAAGGCCGACCTTCTTCGCTACGGATCAATCAAGTGGCGTTCAAAGACACATGAACAAGATCCCCAACCGACCAAGGATGCTGAAAATGCCAAAACTGATGATTAACGGAAAGAAGGTAAGCCGCAGTCTGAAGCGCAAGTGGACGATTTACCAGCTGACTCACAAGTGGACGGTCGATGACTGGCTGTACCGTCTGCAGCTTGTCCAGTACAATCTCACTGAACGCAAGGGAATCTCTTATTACGGCAAGGAATGCGTCGAGGTGACATTCCGCCGTTTCTATTACCACGGCTTCCTCATTGCCGAGTTCGCCGTCTGGAACGAGGAAAACGTGATGCTGACGAAGCTGAACCGCGTTCGCTGTACGTTCTACTGGTGCAAGGATCCGACCAACAACGGATTCCCGTGCAGAGACATCACTAGCCAGCAGATTCTTGACCTGACGTACTGGTATGGGCTGGATCTTGTCTTTGGTCGCGATGAAAAGTCGAACTTCCCACAGCATTGGAAGAAGGGAACCCTTGGCTGGCTCCTTATCCGTACAAACGAAGCTGTGGACAAGTTCATCAGAACAGTTCACCAGTCCATGATGCTTGCCGAGTTCCACGACTTCGACACGAAGAAGCATTCGTACACTGCCGATCTTTACTGGAGCAGCTGGAAGATTCTCCGTGATGCGCTCAAGCGCCCGGTGTGGGCTAACCACTTGATCCGCAGCATGGAGAAGACCAGCTTGAAGGACAAGTTCTACAAGCACTACCATGCATGGCACGACCGTTATGCCGTATCCGCTACGATGAAGTTCGAGGGCGACCCAGACTTCGATGCGCTGGTCAAGATGGACGAGGCTGCGGTTCCGTTCATTTACAAGATCATCAAGGAGAAACCGGATCCTATCGTGAGGGTATTGGACGTTATCTACAAGAACACTATGAGGTACGAAGGTACGGTTCCGCTGAAGGACGTATGCGCCGCGTGGGTGACCGCGCTGCCGCTATGTAGCAACGTGATTCCAAGAACAGAAAAGCCAGCTTAAAGCTGGCTTTTTTATTCTTTATTTAACGGTGATTCAAGTCCTTTTATGTGCTTGAATGCATATTCGGCGACTCTCGCCAGTTTTACCCTAGACACATCCAATGACTGCTTTTCCTTCTTGGGTGGCTTGGTCTTGCGGTTAGTCAACTTTGTCCAAGTGATACGGCGATTGAGGAAGTCGAACCGTACGTCCTCGATGCCGTTTTGCTTGGCCGTCAGCAGTCTGTTGATGACGCTCTGGACACACAGCCCTACATGCTGCTTGTTGTGCATGTACGGATATTTGGATTTTGGATCGTCCACCAAGTACTTCATACTGGCGACCACTTCCTTGACGGTGAAGATACCTGGGTTGCCAGAAATGATGACAGACGCGATGACTT
The DNA here is from genome assembly GCF_045112255.1 of Fibrobacter sp. Taxonomy (GTDB): domain Bacteria; phylum Fibrobacterota; class Fibrobacteria; order Fibrobacterales; family Fibrobacteraceae; genus Fibrobacter. The sequence continues at coordinate 7,513 of NZ_JBGUHR010000095.1, read as the reverse complement.
CTTCCGGCAGTGCTTCGGTGTAGTATTTGTCGCTCGATATGGCTACCCACCCAAGACGGTTGATGTCGTTGACGTAGCTCTGTATATCGGCACCCATGGCGCAGTTGTCCCAGTATGTGCCGCTATGTACTGGCTGTTCGCCGTACTTGAGTGGCTTAGACGGTTCGCCTTGGATAAGGAACTCCGGGCGGATCTTCAAACGTGCGCAGTCGATTTCCCAGAAGTCGTGGAGAGTTCCGAGATAGCTAAGACCGCTACGGTTGTTGTCGAGGTTGAGGAACATGATGGACTTGTACTTGCCTTCCGGTCGGTTCTGCATCCACCAATGTTCTTTATCGTCGAGACGGTCGTACAGCTTCAGTACGCTGCGCTTGCCGTCAGCTAGCTCCCAGCATAACGGATAGAACTTCGTTTTGTCGTCGGTTGCATGGAACAGACTCTTCCCAGTCCACTTGGTAACGATGTCGCTGACTCGCTGCACGAAAGGATAGACTGTCACGATGAGCTGCAGCTCACGGAGCGCCTTGAGAATTTCAAAGCGCTTCTCGTACGACTGGTATTCCCTTTCCTTCGTCTTGGCGAGGATAGCCCTCAGTTCGTCCACTCGCTTCGGATTGTAGGGGAACTTCGGCTTCATGGTCATGATTTCTTTGTCGATGTACTTCTGCACGACGGCGAGACGCGCATTGTAGTGTGCCATTTGCGCGTCGTACAACTCGGTCTGCCGTCGGTCATACTCTTTCACGGCTTCGTCAACGGCGATCTTTTGCGCTTTTGCGGCGCGTTCGGCGTTCTTTATGTCAGACTGGTACTTTTTACCAGCTTCGGTGATTTCGGTGGTAAGGCTCATTACGCCTCCTTGGCTTGCGGCTGAGGATTGCGCTCTTCGTCCGGCAGAAGGGCGAGGTACTTGTCCTCGTAGTAGCGTTTCCAGTAGTTCGATTTGGCCAGCTCTTCACGCAACGGACAGTCCAAGTTGAGGTCGAACGAGAAAGCCCCGGTCTCCATGTTGCCCATCATAGACTTTACGAATCCAGCATCGTAGAGCCGCTGGAATTCCTTGTCCAAGCATTGTTTAGCCATCTTCTTGTAGTGACGGAGCTGCGCAAGTTCTCGCAGCAAATCCGGTGCTACGATTTCCTTGCTGTTGTCGAATTTCCAGCTCCAGTAGAGGTTGTTCACAAGGCGCTTGTACTGTCCGTTGAGGTGGCCGCTGGTCATTGCCGTCCAGTCGCAGAAGGACGGATACGCAGCCATCGGAATAGCGTTTTCGGCCAGCGTTTTCACGCCAAGGGTATCGTCTTCCTCGACGGTTCCGATCACATAGGCGTGTCCACGTCCTACTTGCTTCGGATACAACGCAATGGCGTCATCTGGGGTTTCGGCGTCGATGAGTTTAGGGCATTCGAGTTCGGGGATTTCAGCTTCGTAGACGGCGAAGTATCCCCATGCGACTAAGTAGTGCTTCGTATTCATTTGATTTCCTTTCCGGCGAGGAGCTTTTCGCTCCATGCGTTGATTTCGTTGCCGCGTTCGGTGTGCTGGACATGATCCTTGTTGATATATTCTTCCAGCTTCTGCAAGATTTCGTCTTCCATCTTCAGAACGCCGTCGCCCAGAGAGGCGATCCATACATGGAACGGAGTGCATGTTGCATCGGCGTACAGCAGCATTTTCTGGTTCGGATAGTCGTGCTTTCCGTTGGTCTCGGTAAGCACGAATGCCAGATCGTCCTTGTCGGAGTATCGCTTTCCGTGAATATAATGATGCTGATACGGAAATTCTATGGATGCGATATAGTCTGGATGGTTGTCCGAGAAGATATAGATGGTGAAGTCGCAGTTGGCGATGCCTTCGTATTCATCCTTGTACATCGATTCGGGGACATTCCAGATGCGTTCCTTCATTTCGACGTGGGCGTCTATGATGTGCATCTGGAGGACATAGTAGTCCGGCTTGGTCGGTTCGATAATCTTACCGAAAGTCTTGAACGGATGCCTAAAGGAAAATCCGGATGTGGTTTCATTGATCATGTAGCGTAGGCCAGTGTACTTGTTTTCTAAGTAGCTGGCATAAGGTTTCATCGCATCGGCAAGCATCTTGCTGGTCGTCTCGTCAAAGCGGATCTTTTCGGTTGAATAGGAGAATTTGCGGAGACGGTCTAGCATCAGAGACTGTTCGAATTCGTGTACGAACGGGTTGCCGTCGCTCAGATCATCGAAATGCTCCTTGACCAGCGCGAGAATCTTGTTTCGCGTGGGAGTCGGGTTCCACAGCTGCTTGCGCCAGATGGTTTCTGCTTTATTGAATGCGTCGGCGTATTCGCTGCGCTGACATTGTGCATAGTATTCTGCAAACGGATTGCTACTCAATTTCTACCTCTTGATTGTTGGTTCGATGTGCTTAATATAACTTTTAAAGTGAGTTATGTCAAGAGATACTTTAAAAATTATCGATAAAGACAGAGTCTCGACGTACCCAGTGCGTTCAGCACGAGCTTGCTGTCGAGTTCCAGCTGTTTGATGCGCTTGTCCAGTTCCTTCTTCTGGGCCTTGTACGCCCTGATGAACGGCTGGATTTCCTTCATCGGTATCCGTCTGTAGATGTAGACCGTGGCGTCCGTGCTGCTGCCTACCGCGACTGTCTTGCAGCAGTCCACGCCAGTCGTGTACATGCGGTCTCCGCTGAACTCGTATCGGACGATGTGGTCGACGTCGAGTACGAGTTCTCCTTTGTCCGAGAGATATGCGAGGCTAGGCTGGACGATGGTGTAGGTGTTCCAAGACGCCGTGTCGTCTCTCCAGTGTTCCACGATTTTGACGAAACAGGGGTCTGCGTGGGCGATGGCCTCGGCGATGGTCGCCATCGTTTTATCGTCGCCTTGGTTGATTTCAAATGTTGCTAAAAGGTTTCTGTTTTTCATGTTGTCCAATATAGCAAAAGTTTGACACCGCGTCAGCGCTTTGCTATATTTAGAGCTATGATGATCGACAACTTAATAGACCAGATGGTCAAGCTGCGCAAGGCGTACGGCCCTATCGAAGTGGACTTCTGCGACACGCAATGCTTCGGCGCTCTGCACGACCAAGTGGCAATCCGCATTGATGAATTTGGCGACGTCCTCGCCGTCCTCCAGTCCGCTTACCGCAAAAAGAAGTACAAGTTCAACAAGGTAATGCAGAACGACTCGTGGCTCCAGTTCAAGGAACCGAATACCAGCGACAAGGAAGCCAAGCGTCGCTGGGCGGAAGCCGGGAAGCCGAGCAAGATGCATCCGGTCGTCATCAAGGACTCCGTTGACACGAGACCTCTGATGGGCTATGCGGTTATCTGGGGACAGTACAGCCTCAACTTGAACCGTTTCGAGACAACGGAAGTGTATATGGAGTCTCGGAACACTGGCGAGGATCTGCTGAATGACGCTCACAACACGATTCCCAGTATTTGCTGTGGATGGAAGTTCATCAACTTGGTCAACCTCGGCGAAGTGAAGGTAGGTAATGAAAAGACAAGCGATTAGGATTTTCTCGCGAGACAGCTTTAATGCAGTCCAGACCGCTGCGAATAAGTTCCTTGAGTTGATCAGTCCGGAAGACGTCGTATCGATAACCAATACTCAAGTCGACCACGACATGCGAGGAGCTGGGCTGCGCTCGCAAGACTTCTATATTGTCTACACGATAACTATAGTTTACACGTACGACTACACGCAAACTAAAATTGAGGCTGAAATAAACGCGCTTAATGCAACCATCGCCAAGCTCGTGAATGACGCCGACTCGACCAGCGACTACATCTATCTCGGTGAGTATGAACGTGTCTTGCCAGTGAAGCTCGTCTGGGGAGCGTCGAAGGTGGATGTCATCAAGAACGTGTTCGAGTCTGAGGAATACAAGACGCTGCGGCAAGAAATCGTGGACAAGTGGTACGCCAAGGATACCGACTACAACAATACGACCGTCGCCGAGGAGTATTAGGCTATGAATTATCAGTCATTCCAGAATTGCGTCCGTGCGTATTTCCCAAACATCCGTTTTTATGGGAACCTAATTTATCTGTTTCCGAACGACTTGACCAAGTGCCGCTGCAATAGCGACGTTCTCATACAACTTTGCAAGGAATTCGCTCTTCCGTATGACCGCATATTGATTAAGAATTTCTGGAAGGCGCAGAACCTCGTGATCGGCTATTCCGACTGGACGAACGCTTGGGAAACCGAAGAGCATGGCGGTGCCGACTACAGCTATTCATTCAGCGGAAATACTCACGTGCTGGATTGCGAAGAACGGTTGCTCCGCCTATTGAAGCTAGCACACGACTCAAACTGCTTCCACTATAACAAGGTTAAGTAATGAAATACGTCGGCATTACAGAGACTTATGACCCGTGCTTCGTTCCGGACTGGGAGACCAAGCTCCTCGAAGCCAACGTCGTCATATCCAAGGAGCTATCGGATGAGATGGTCGAAAAGCTCCTTATCGTACAGAACCGCGTGATATTCCATCACACGGTCACTGGACAGGGCGGTTCCGTGTTGGAACCCAATGTCAAGACGCCAGAACACGAATTCGAGCAGTTCAAGAAACTCGCCGAACGTGGGTTCGACACCACGCACTACGTCCTCCGTCTGGATCCGATCGTTCTGCTGAACAAGGAATGCCAGGACAACATATACAAGGTTCTTGATATGTGGAGCGGCTACGCAAAGGAGCATGGGATTGTGCTCCGATGCCGCGTATCGGTAGTCGACTTGTATCCTCATGCGGTGACTCGCATGAGGAACAAGGGCGTTGCCCTTCTGTGGAAGAGTTTCAAGGCACCGAAGTCCGTGTTCAAACGTACCGAGTCCATCCTTGGCAAGTACACCGAATGGTTCCACTTCGAGAGCTGCGCCGAGACCGACTTTACCGCCGACTTCATCGACAAGATGGGATGCGTGAGCTACAAGGACTTGCGTCTGCTCAACATCAAGGATGCCCAGTACACTGCTCCGCTTACAAAGCAGCGAGACGACTGCATGTGCTTGGCGAAGCGCCAGATTCTTGGCATACGTCCTCGCCGTTGTCCGCACGGATGCCTTTACTGTTTCTGGGAGGATTAGTCTATGATGCTCTATTACCTTGTTAACAGCGTGGAGACCAAGAACCACAAGTATTTCCGCAACGGCAGCGACATCGGCGGCGAGCACTACGACGGAACCAACCGACTTCTCGACGCTAGGTTCTTCACCAGCGAGAAAGAAGCCAAGTCCTACATCAAGACAGCCAACAGCTGGTGGACGAAGTACGACTTCCATGTTTGCACCATCACGTCTGACGAGCTGATGGACTTGATGGCGCAACAGAAACTGAAATCATTTATCTTGGATGACAAGTGCTAGACTATGACCATTCGTTTGTTTGATTATGAACTGCGTATAAATGTGTCTTTCGTTAATACGAAGGCCAAGCTGTATTACATCCGCTCCACTTGGACGGACGGCACTGTCGGCTATTACGGCCTTGGGCAGACCGTCAAGGGCGACATCTGGTATCCGCCATGCAACAAGCAGTATGCCATGTGCTATTACCGCAAGGAAGCCAAGAAGCAGCTGAAGATGCTGCGCTACCTGTTCCGCAAGGATAAGTCGATGTCGCTTGAGTTGGAGGAAGTATAATGAAGTACGAATTTATCTACAAGGTATTCAAGGACTACTACTGTGACAAGTACGTACATTCGCATCTTGTAGGCTACTTCAGAAGCGAAGCCTCTGCCGATCGAGAAATTTCCTATCTAAAAAAGCACGAGTTCGAACTCGGTCACCGGGTCGAGTACCGTATTGAAAAGGAATCGGCTACTCTGTATCCGAACATGGTGGCCGACTGGGAGGCGGAAGACCGCGAGGCAGAACTAGAAGAACAACGGGCATTCGCTCCTATTCCGCTTCCGAGAGTGCGCAAGCGGTTTCCGTCTTTGATGGCTCAGTCGGAAATGGAATTCAATATCGAGGAGTTCCATCAAAAAACGGCGAACAACATGATGTCGTTCGTCCGTTCAATGCAAAAGCATCGCCGTCACCGCCGCTAGCGAAGTATCTCCCGTTTTGTCGTGCTTTCATGTACGAACTTGACCGCTTCCATGATGTAGCGAGTATAGACGGGAACTTTAGCATTTAGTATCGCCACGACGTCATCTTCTTCGAGGACGTCGGCCTTCAGTTCGCTCATTTTTGTCAACGAGGCCAGCTTGACCTTGTGGTTCTCGCTGCAATTCGCCACGTTTGGCGCAAGCAATCCGGACAGCACGACGGACGGCCCAGAAATGTAGAGCAGCGCGTTGTAAGGGTCGATCTCGACCGCTTTCACGTAATACGCCGTGCGGACGATGCCTTCATTCACCGCAATCCAGTGCTGCAGAAGGTCTCCGCTGATCGCTTGAAGGATCGGCGGTACACTTTGCTCCAGCATACTCTTGATGTCTTCTGGTTCGACGATCGATTCTTTTTGTTCTTCGCGGAGTTCCTTCATCAGCGTACACATCGCCGCCGACGGCGACGGAAATGCCGACAGCCGTTCAAGCAGTTCGTTCTTTTCGCAACTGAACGTGCATCGTACATTGTCCTTGAACTGTTTGTAAAGTCGCTCGAAAGCGTCCAGAGCGGTGATGACGTCGTATGACATTAGGTTGAGTGGCGTTTCCATTTACTATAGTTCCTTGATATATTCGAGTAGTTCCTGGACTTCCTTGTTCTTCTTTGCGTCCTTGCCCAAGAAAGTCATTGTGTGCAATGCCATATTCTTGGCGAATTCTTCAGACGTGCCGTACCAGCTGTTAAGGTTGTCGGCAAGCTCGTCGAATGCCCTACGACCGTCGCTCGCCCACCTATCGTCTGCGACGAGCGGCTTCCATACCTTGTAGTACATTTCCATCTTTTGATTGCTAGAATCACTACGTCCGATGAGAAAACCGTCCTTGAACAGGTTTCCATTGTACACATCTTTATAGTCGGATCCGCCCCATAAAGGAATAACGATGGAGGAGTGAGGCTTTCCCTTGCTGTCATAGGCAAGTCCGTTCACTTCGGCGAAGTGTACAGAAGCTGGTTTCAGTGAAATGCCTTCATCGTCGAAGTCGACTTCTTTCAGACCGCCGTGGTCGAAGTTGAACTTCAGCGAGAAGTTCTCGCCCCAGCCGTCGGAAATCTGTCCGTCCAAGTCTGCTCGGAGACCGTCAAGGTAGGGCTGGATCGTTTTCTTGTTCATCAAATCACTGGGCTTTCCGCAGCATAGCTGCTCGTCGATTGTCGCCATGAAGCAGACATACAGCTTTCCGTCCCTAACGGTCACGTGCTGCGTGATGTCGATGACGTGAGCTCGCAAGTCCGGCAGCAAGTGGTGGAGACATTTTGCAAGGGACAGCTCCGTGTCGAATTCGAACACGGCCAGCTTTGTCTCGATTATGTCGATTAGCTTGATAGTCTGCTCGGCGGTAAGATCTACCGAATATCCGTCCTCGTCTTCGATGTAAAACGGTG
>NZ_JBGUHR010000094.1:0-3502 GCF_045112255.1 Fibrobacter sp. | reverse complement strand
CGTCGGCCAAGGATGGGGAGGGTGCAGGGAGGGGCCCGTGCGGCCTTCGCAACTCCGAGCTGGGGCCCCGCCCGCATGACGTACTTTATTGAATAAAAACTATTTTTTAGGCGTTTAGCCGCTATTTCAAGATGAAACGTAAAAAAGTTTGGCACATCTTTTGCTAACTTTTACCACGTTTAATTTTTAATCAAGGACAACCATGAGCATTGTAGATACAGTACTCCATAAGATTTTTGGTACACCTCATGAACGTAAGGTGAAGCAACTCCGCCCGGTGATTGCAAAGATTCACGAAGCCTGCAAGGCTCTCGCATCGCTCGATGACGCGGAACTTGCTGCAAAAAGCGCTGAATTCCGTGAAAAACTGAATAATGGAGCTACCCTCGACGATATCAAGGTTGATGCCTTTGCCGTTTGCCGCGAAGCTTGCGACCGCCGTCTCGGTATCTTCAACATCTTCAAGCCGGAATTTGGCTTTGACTTTAGCCGTCTCGGCCCGGAACTCCAGGAAGCCGTGAACAAGGCGAAGGCTGAACTCGAAAGCGGAAAGAATGAATGGGAAGTCTACCTCCCGGCTGCTCTCTACGCAAAGGTCCGCGAACTCTATCCGGATTCCGTGAAGCCGTTCCGCATGTTGCCTTTCGACGTGCAGATGATCGGTGGCCTCGTGCTCCACGAAGGTGCCATCGCCGAAATGGCTACCGGTGAAGGTAAGACGCTTGCCGCTGCTCTCCCGGTTTACCTGAATGGTCTTTCTGGCCACGGTGTGCACGTGGTGACGGTGAACGATTACCTCGCTGGCCGTGACGCCAAGCAGATGGGCATGGTCTATAAGTTCCTCGGACTCACGGTCGGTCTCATTGTGGCAGGCCTCAATCCGGAACAGCGCCGCGAAAGCTACAACTCCGACGTGACTTACGGCACGAACAACGAATTCGGTTTCGACTACCTCCGCGACAATATGGCCGTGGAACCGAACCAGCTCGTGCAGCGCGAACTCAACTTCTGTATCGTTGACGAAGTGGACTCCATCTTGATTGACGAAGCCCGTACGCCGCTCATCATCAGTGGTCCGGCCGAAGACGCTACTGAAAAGTACGCAAAGGCAAACGAAATTGCAAAGCAGCTCGTCCGTAACAAGGACTTCTCTGTCGATGAAAAGGACAAGAACATCCAGTTTACTGAAAAGGGTGTGCTCCACATCCAGGACTTGATGCACATTACGAACCTCTATGGTGAACATGCCGACTGGGTTCACTTCCTCGATAACGCTCTCCGCGCCTGGTACCTCTTTGAAAAGGATGTCGATTACATCGTCCGTGACGGTGAAATCATCATCGTTGACGAAAACACGGGCCGTTTGATGGAAGGCCGCCGCTATTCTAACGGTATCCACCAGGCCATCGAAGCTAAGGAAAATGTGCAGATCCGCCGCGAAAACCAGACACTTGCGACGATCACGTTCCAGAACTACTTCCGTATGTACAAGAAGCTCTCCGGTATGACCGGTACGGCTGAAACCGAAGCAACGGAATTCATCAAGATTTACAACATGAACACGTGGGTCATTCCGACGAACAAGCCGTGCATCCGTAAGGACTTGCAGGACCTCGTTTATAAGTCCGAAGATGCCAAGTGGCGCGCCATTGTTGCAGAAATCAAGGAACGCCATGCGAAGGGCCAGCCGCTCCTCGTGGGTACGGCTTCCATCGAAAAGTCCGAAATCCTCCACGGCATGCTCGAAAAGGAAGGCATCCCGCACGAAGTCTTGAACGCCAAGAACCATGGCCGCGAAGCTGAAATTATCCAGTATGCAGGCCACAAGGACAAGGTGACGATTGCAACGAACATGGCTGGTCGTGGTACTGACATTGCTCTTGGACCGGGAGTGACTGAACTCGGCGGTTTGCATGTGCTTGGTACGGAACGCCATGAATCTCGCCGTATCGACAACCAGTTGCGTGGTCGTTCCGGCCGTCAGGGCGACCCGGGTTCTAGCCAGTACTTCCTCTCCCTCGACGATAACCTGATGCGTATCTTCGGTGGCGACAACGTCAAGAACCTCATGAACCGTTTTGGCGTGGGCGAAGACGAAGTGATTACCCACCCGATCGTTTCTCGCTCTATCCGTGGTGCCCAGCGCCGCGTCGAAAGCCAGAGCTTCGATATCCGTAAGCACTTGCTCGACTACGATAACGTGATGAACGAACAGCGCAAGGTGATTTACGGACTCCGTCGTCGCATCTTGAACGGTGAAGATATCCGTGACGAAATCATGAACCGCATCGAAGACGCTTGCGATATCAAGGTTTCCAACTACATCCCGGCAAAGAGCTATGCGGAACAGTGGAACCTCGAAGGCTTGCACGAAGACTTGCAGCGTACGCTCGGCATGGAATACAGCCTCACGCTTGATGAAGCTGTGTCGAAGACGCCGGAACAGGTGCTCGATGAAATCATCGCCCTTTGCAAGGTGCGTTACGACAAGCTTACGAAGATTATTCCGGATACCGACTTCCGCAATATCGAACGCCGCTTCCTCCTCATGACGATTGACCAGGTGTGGAAGGAACACTTGTATGCTATGGACCAGCTGAAGGATGCTATCCGCTTCCACGGATACGCCCAGAAGGATCCGCTGATGGTCTACAAGAACGACGGCTTCAAGATGTTCGAAAGCTGCATGGAAAAGATTGCAACGCTTACGGCTCTCCGCATTTTGAACATCCGCATCACGCTCCCGAACGGTGTAACGGTCTCTCCGGACCAGCTCCAGCTCAAGAGCCAGGAACAGATCGATGCCGAACGCAAGGCCGCTGAAGAAGCCGCCGCTGCCGCAGGTAATGCTGGTGACGCCAATGTTTCTGAATCCGCTGATGCACAGCCGGCTCAAGAATCTGCTGAACAGTTGAGTGCTGAAGGCGCAAAGGCCGCAGGTCTCGCCGGTCAGGCTGCCGCTTCTGAAACGAACGCCCTTTCCGAGGATCAGCAGGCACAGCCGATGCCGCAGAGCGCACTCCCGGGCACTCGCCCGAACCGCTCCGCTGCCGCTAACGCCGCCCTTGCTGCCGCTGTGAAGCGTGCCCAGCAGCAGGCTGGTGCAAAGCTCGGCCGTAATGACCTCTGCTGGTGCGGTTCTGGCCTCAAGTACAAGAAGTGCCACGGCAAGGACGTGGAATAAGAGTTACTAGTTATTAGTTAGTAGTTACTAGATAATTCGGAATTGTCATGCCCGATTTAATCGGGCATCTCCTTCCAAGAATCGCGAGCACTCCCGCACAAAACGTAATTGAAAAATCCTCGGCTTCCCCGCCGAGGATTTTTCACATCCATAAAAAAGAAAAAGCGAGATATTCTAATTGTTTTAAATGAAAAGAAATACGTTGAGAGGATAAAGCGTCGGCCAAGGTGTTTTCTTCGCAGTAGCGTGCAAAACGAGTGTTGCGACGGGCTGCTTGCAGACCGGCATAACCGAGTGAAGCCGCTGACGCCGTAGGCG
>NZ_JBGUHR010000093.1:0-20024 GCF_045112255.1 Fibrobacter sp. | reverse complement strand
CATCACGGAAGAGAAACCGTTGTCGATGCAGTCCTTGCAGAGTTCGAAAGAGTCACCGTGGTCGAGGTGGAGCACGATCTGCGGATTTGCGCAGCCGAGTTCCTTGGCGTATTCAACAGCACCCTGAGCCATGTAGCGGAGGATGGTGCCGTTAGCGTAGTTACGAGCACCCTTAGAGACCTGCATGATCACCGGAGACTTGGTTTCAACGGCGGCCTGCACGATGGCCTGCATCTGTTCCATGGTGTTGAAGTTGAAAGCCGGGATAGCATAGCCACCCTTAACTGCCTTAGCAAACATTTCCTTGGTGTTAACCAAGCCGAGTTCCTTGTAAGAAACTGCCATTTGTTTTACCTCTTGTTTTTGATTGGCGACTTGCGCCGCCGGTTTAAAAGTTACGTGGGTTAATTTAGAAAAAATAGACTTGATTAAAAGGCTTTTCTATCAAAAAGTTGATGATTTTCCTGTATAAAAAAGCGACCCCGGCTCTAGGGCCGGGGTGACTGCAAAAATAATTCCGAAATCTTAATTCCGAATTACTTCACTTTCTGCGTACGGTCCGTGATGACGAGGTCCACGCGGCGGTTCTTCTGGCGACCTTCCTTGGTGGAGTTGTCGGCAATCGGCATGGTCATGCCAAGGCCCTTGGCGGTGAGGCGGGTTTCGGCGATGCCCTGTTCCACGAGGAAGTTCATCACGTTCTCGGCGCGCTGCTGAGAAAGCGTCATGTTGAATTCTTCGGAACCGGTGTTGTCGGTGTTACCTTCGATGGACACGTCAAACTGCTGGTAAACAGAAAGGATACCGGCAATCTTTGCAAGGCTTGTCATAAGGTCGGTCTTCAAGGTCGCACGGCCCACGTCGAACAAGATGTCGGACATCGAGAGGATGATACCGCGGGCGTCCTTCGTCACCTGGATCATCTGGGACTGGAGGGCGTTTAGCTTGTCCATAGCTTCGTTCTTGCTGGCTTCGAGCTTGTCCTTCTGGGCCTTGATGGCCTGCTTTTCGGCTTCGAGGTCGGAGACCTTGCCGCTACGGGCTTCGCCAATCTGTTCCTGGATAGCTTCGATGGTGCGGTTTGTGGCGGCGCGCTTTTCCCAGTTCTCGGCAATGTGGTTCTGGATAGCCTGAGTTTCGCCCTGGAGCTTTGCAATTTCTGCATATTTCTGGCAGTTTTCCAGGAATGTCGGAATCAGCTTGGAATCCTTGTCGTCTGCATAGATCGTTTCGAGTGCGTTGAGCGTTCCATAACCTTCGGCAAGCGTAAGCTTTGCGGCGTAAGCGTTGGACGGCAAGTTGGTCTTGGCATTGTCGAGGGCGAGTCTGCACTGGTCAACAGGGGTGACAGAAGGTGCGTCTGCGGCAAAGCTCATGGAGGCGGCGAGGGCGCCGAGAGTCAAAATCTTAATCGTCTTCATCTTTGCGGCTCCTTACTTCTTGGTTTCCTTATCGAGAATGCTCTGGTAAAGTGCCTTGCGTTCTTCGTCGGCACGGAGAGATTCTTCGAGTTTCTTGTCTTCGTTTTTAGCCTTTTCGTATTCGGATTTGGCTATGGCGAGTCGCATTTCGAGTTCGCTCTGTTCTGCAAGCGCCTGGGCTTCTTCGATTTTACCGTCTTCCTTCAGGGCCTTCGCAGCAACAAGCTTGGAGAAAGAGTTCGATGTCATGCTGGCATCGAGCTTGTTGTCGTTGACGAGCGTACGCGTTGCATCGGCTTGTCCAAGGGAACGGTTGATTCCGCTCTGGCTTCCCGAGCAACCGGTAAGGGCCGCGAGTGCGAGCGTTAAAGAACATGCGAATATTTTAGCCTTCATTGGGGCTTCTCCTGTTTTTGATATTCCACGCCAAAATTACATAATCGATTATGAAATAGGATAATAAATCACTCAAAAACTTTTTTTACTTGCTCTTATATATGGAATTGTATAGATTAGTTTAGTGTATAGGAAGAGGTTCCATGAATATTTTTGTAAGAAACTCGCTTTTTTTCGGAATTTTCTCCTTCCTTGTGTCTGGCGCTTTTGCCGGCAATATTGAATATCATTTGAATAAATCCGCAAATCCGACCGATGATGAACGCGAAGCCTACGCGCTTATCGAGGCGGCAATGGATTCGGCGGTTTTCCTGTACAATAAATATTCGGACCTCTCCAAGCATATCGAAGTTTACTACAGCACGGGTGTTCCGACTGCAGAAGCGAGTAGTAATGGCGATCTCCGTTTTGGCAAGGACCGCAATTATATGTTTGTCGGCACCGCCATGCATGAGATGGCGCATACGCTTGGCATGGGCACAACTTCAGATTACAAGGCGATGATGGATGGTGGCGTATTCAAGGGTGAAAAAGCACAAGCGCTCATCAAGGAAATTGACGGGAAAGATGCCGTCCTTAAAGGGGATAGCCAGCATTTCTGGCCCTACGGTCTCAATTACCGTAGCGAAGTTCATTCCGAACAGGACCTTATCAATCACGTGAAAATCGTGAACGCCATGTACCAGGACATTTTCAAGGAAGCTTTCTACAAGCAGGGGAGGGTCAAGTCTCTATCCGAGAAAAAATGCATGGGGATAACGTCGTCGAATGCGCTTGAACTCATGGATTGCGGCGATACGGCTACATTCGTCAAGATTTATTCGATGGGTGATAAACCTGTCACTTACCGTATCCAGCTTGGAAACCGCGTGGTCGATATTCCGAACGAATCGACTGCGGCAGGCGTAACAGCTTCGACATACGGTTATAATGGCGGTGCGCACCAAAAATACCAGTTTGAAGATGCCGGGGTGAACACGCCGAACGCATTCCTTCTCAAGAATTACAAGAGCGGGCTTTATCTACAGGCGGTCGGTAAAAATGTCGTGCAGAATCCAATGCCTTCGCGATCTGATGATTTCATCTGGAAAATCGAAGAACAGCGAACCGATACTACGGAAAAGCCCGTATCGATTTCCAAGCGTAGAACACCAAACAAGAACTTGGAAGAATCTATGCCAGAACGCCTCTTTGACGCTCTTGGACGCGCCGCAGGCAAGATCCGCCGCGGAGTCACATCGAGAATCCTGAAAAGCAATTAAACACTTTCGTCATTCTGAGGGGCGAAAGCCCCGAAGAATCCAGTCAAGATTGTAAGTCTAGAAATTATGGATTCCCTCCCTTCGGTCGAGAATGACTGCCTCCAGGATGACGAATAGGATGCAAAAAAGACCGCTCGGAAGCGGTCTTTTTTAAGCACTCATTTTTCGAGATTAGAATGCATCGGCAGCTGCATCGCTTGCTTCAGCAACAGCTTCTGCTGTCGGAGCAACTTCTGCAACAGATGCCTTTACTGCATCAGCAGTTACGTCATTAGCACCCTTTTCAACCATCGTAAGCTTATGTTCCTTGAAACGGTTCATAGCGATCGTTGTCGGCTTCTGCGTGAGCTGGATATAACCTTGCTTGGACTGATTGTTAATGAAGCGGGCTTCGTGAGCCATCATGACAACAGCACGGAAAACCGAACCTTGACATTCTTCACTAGCGTAGATATCATCAAGATAAACTCTTTGAGACTCAGCCATAAGGTACCTCGAAAAATTTTAGAAGAGGGAGAGGGATTCGAACCCTCGTTACCGTAAGGTAAACACGCTTTCCAAGCGTGCGCCTTCAACCACTCGGCCATCCCTCCGTTAGGATGACCTCCATTGAGGAGGTGCGCCAATAATAACTTTTATTTTTTCGTTTGTCAAGTCCTATGGCGTATTTTTTTCATTTTTTTTGAAATTTATCAAAAAAAATGTAATTAAGAGCTAAAAAAGGAGATGCCCGCACTATGGCGGGCATGACAGTAGGCGATGAAGCTGTATTTACAGCCCTACAACTTACTTAGCTCATCCCAGACTACTTGCATCAAGGGTTCCAGCGTTTTGGGCGTGAAATCGAACTTGATGTTTGCGGTCGCGAAGAGCTCTGGAATCGGACGGCTGCTGCCCAGGCTTTCTGCCTTGAACAAGTCGTCGATAGCCTTTTGCGGATCCTTCTTGAAGTTTGCCCAGACCTGCAAAGCGCCAATCTGTGCGATGCCGTATTCAATATAGTAGAACGGACATTCGAACAAATGAAGTTGCTTTTGCCACAGGTTGCGGCGAACGGCTTCAAGTCCAGAATAATCCACGCCGGCATCGTAGCGGTCCATGATTTCGCTCCAGATATCGCTGCGGTCTTCGGCGGTGTGTTCCGGGAAATTGTACAGGCGGTGCTGGAAGCTGTCGATGCTTGCCACCCACGGGAAGAGCCAGATCACGTCGGCAAGTTCGCCTTCGGTGCTGCGAACAATGGCTTCGTGGTCGTCGCCGTAGAACGGTTTCAGGTTCGACATGCCGATGAGTTCCATGCTCATGCTTGCGACTTCGGCAAATTCAGCCGGGACATCGCGGTAGGCATAAATCGGCTGGTTCGCGAGTGCAAACTGATGGAACGAGTGTCCAGATTCATGCAACAGCGTGTAAATGTCGCGGTCCGTATTCGCGGAGTTCATGAAAATGAAGGGGAGGCGGCTTTCGTCAAAACCGATCTGGTATCCGCCCGGGGCCTTGCCCAGTCTGGAATCTGGATCGATAAGCTTTTTCGCCTGCATTTCACGGGCCCACTTGCCGGCTTGCGGGTGTATGCTTTCGAAAATGGAATCGACTTTTTCGATCAGCTCGTCACCGCTCTGGTATGGCTTGAGAGGCGGCCTGCTTAGCGGGTCTACATCCAAGTCCCACGGGCGCAAGCGTTCAAGCCCCATCTTCTTGGCGCGGCACTTGTACATTTCCTTCTGCAACGGCAGTACAAATTTCTCGATGCTTTCGTGGAAAGCTTCGCAGTCGGCTGGTGTGTAGTCAAAGCGATGCTTTGCAAGGAATATGTAATCGATGAAATCTTTGCAGTGGGAATTCTTTGCAATCTGTTTGCGAATGCTGAAAAGCTTGTCGTAGGATTGGTCTAACGCATCTTTGTCCTGGAGGCGGCGTTCCCACATAGCTCGCCACGCGCGTTCACGTAAAGAACGGTCTGTCCTTTCCATGTAAGCGCCCAATTGCTGCATGGTCTTGACTTCGCCATCGAATTCGACGCTCATGCCGCCAGTTATTTTCTGGTATGCCTGAATCGCCTTGTTTTCTTCGGTTTCTAGAGGAATATTGTCCGGAGAGAACAGGTCTAACGAAACTTGAACGCCTTTAAGCCATTCGCCAAATTCTCCCTTAAGGGCATCCTTGGACGGATGGGCCATCAACTTGCGATTCAGCTTATCGTCGTACTCGATCATCAATGGCTGAATGTTTTCAACAAAGTCAGCATAGGCTTTCGCCGCTTTTTCGTCACGTGTATCGCAAGTCATAGCGACGTAGCGGCGAGAACTAACTTCACCAAGAACCGATTCCAGTTCGCTCCAGTCTAAAATCCATTGACGGAGCTTGTCTACATTTACTGGAATATCACGCTGTAAAAGAGCGCGATACAATTTTGAAGTTTCTTTTACATCATCCGGATTAAACTTTTCCGGAACAAAGTTGCGTTTTGACATAGATTTCCTATTTAATAACAGAGCCCAGCCACTTGTTCACGAGAAGATCGAACAATCTGTCGCGGACGAGGTTCTGGATTTTTTCGACATCTTCAGGCTTTACGTCTCTCCTGATTTCGAAGTCCTGAGTAACGGGTTGCCCACCTTCGGTGAGGGATACGTCGATAAAGCCGGCGATGCCATAGTATTGGACTTCTTTAAATTTAAAGATTTTTGCATCCAACGGGAAGGCCGCGTTGAAGTGAAGGTCGTTGTTGCCCGGGGCAAGCTTGATGGTGTCCTTCAGCGTGAGCGGGAGTGTCACGAGCGTATCGAACTTAATTTCGATTTGAAGCTTGTTGATCCACAAGGTGTCCTTGCCGGTGTTGTTGGCGTTCAGGTAAACATCGAAGTTCGCGTTACCGAGATTCTTGTTGATGATGTTCTGAGACAAGTCCTTGACCAGCATGACTGCTTTCGGATTCGGCAAAAAGCCGTTCATCCCGTTGTTCACGAGATCAAGAATGTCTTCGTAGACATCGACGGAATCAAAGGTGAGGTCCTTGTATTCCATCTTTGTCTGGATGAGAATTTTTGCGGCCTGGACCTTCTTTAACATGGAACATCCAGTGAAAGTCGTTGCTGCAAGCGCAAAAACACCTGCAATAACGAGGGATAATGAGAGTCGTGAGAATTTGGTTTTCATATTTATCTCCTTGTTTGTTATTTATTATAATAAAATATTTGCAAATTGGTCAATTTTGTTTGAACTCGGTAAGCGTTTGGATAAGCTTTTGTACTTCAATAGGTTTAGCCAAGTGCCCGTTCATGCCCGCGTCAAGTGCATTTTTCTTGTCTTCTTCAAATGCGTTTGCCGTCATGGCTATAATTGGAATCTGTGATTTTTTCGGATCCTTTAGCAAACGGATCTGTTTTGTGGCTTCGTAGCCGTTCATGCGCGGCATTTGTACATCCATCAGGACTAGTTCGTACTCGCCAGGGGCTGACTTCCGGATTTTTTCGACAGCGATGTCTCCATCCTCGGCACAGTCAACGATAATCCCTCGTTCCATCAGAAGTTCTTCTGCGATTTCCCGGTTCATTTCGTTATCTTCTACAAGCAAAACCTTCATGCCCTTAAGCGGGATCGTTTCCACATTTTTCTGGTCGATGACAACAGGCTTGTCTTCATTACACCATTTCATGGGGATGGTGACGGAAATTTTTGTTCCATGGCCTTTTTCGGATTCGATGGATACCGATCCTCCCATGATATCGGTAAGCTTTTTCACAATCGTCATGCCAAGGCCTGTTCCTTGAATATGGCTTACCGTCGTAGAATTTTCACGTGCAAATTCATCAAAGATATGGTTTAAAAAATCAGGACTTATGCCGATGCCTGAATCTTCTACGGTCAAGGTATAGTTGCCGTATCCTTCTCGTTCACACGGATGCTCGTTGAGTGTGCATGTGATAGAGCCGTCTTCTTTCGTGTACTTGATTGCATTTCCAATGATGTTTGCGGCAATCTGGTTGATGCGGTCGCTGTCTATGAATACATAGCGGTGTTCTATATTTGCGACGGTTGCGACAAACGTAATCCCTTTTGTTTCTGCGTGTGAACCGTAAGTTGTAGACAAAGCCATTATAACGCTTTCAAGGTCGCATTTCTGGTCGTTGAGGAGAATCTTTCCCGATTCAATACGCGACATTTCGAGAACCTGGTTTACAAGCGATAGCAACTGATGGCTGGCGACATCGATTTTTTCAAGATACCTCTTGATCATTTCTGGATTGTCGATATGTTTTTTAGCCATTGCGGTAAAGCCTGTTACAGCGTTCATCGGCGTACGGATGTCGTGTGACATATTGAACAGGAACGTCGTTTTAGCCTTGCTTGCATCGCGGGCTGCGGAAAGGGCTTGAGTGAGTTTCTTGTTGGCTTCGATTTCCTTTGATTTCTCTGTAGTGATGTTTCTGAATAAAATAATTCCTTTGTAGACGAGGTCCGCTTTTACCTCGACCGGAATATAGACCATCGTGATATATTCTTTCGTTCCGTTGGGCTGGGGGCTACAGAATACAACGCTTGGTATACGGGTAAGAACCTTGCGTTCTTTGATCACGTTTTCAAAAAATGCTCTAAATTCTTCTCCATTTTGTAAATCGTCATTGCATCTGATAAAACCTTGTTCGAGATTTTCAAGTTTACCGGTCTTTGGAAATGGCATCGGCATAACGGACAGATCATCAAATGTTCCGTTTTCGGCATCGACAAAGATCATGGCTTTGGCAATTGCATTTTCTGCTTTTGCAATATAGCTGGCCATGCGGTTTTCCCGTGAATCAGAGCGTCGGATAAAGAACTGGATGACCAAAAGATAAATGATATAACCGACAAAAATGAAGATGAGCAGGAATTGCAATGTGCGGCCTGCTTTTATGCCCATGGAATAAAGGCTTTTGGCCGCTTCGGTAGGAAAGTTTGAATAAACGCTTAACGGGACGGTCTGGAGTGGAGCGATGTACCCGTGAATTTCATCTGTATTTCCATCGTACTTGTAGCTAGATGGGGTGAGAGTCTTGTATGCGTTGATTATGTTGTTTCTATTTTCTTCGTCGAACTTTGATGTATTTAGAAAACTTTTGAAGTTGTCTATCGGGATTCCCTGGGTTACGTTTTGTGGAAGGACCATCGACTCTAGAGGCAGGAAACTTTTGCCCTCGGTATTTACAATTCCCGCAGACGCATGTGCTCCGTAGACTTTGTAATCCAGGAGTCGCCTGATCGTGTTTTCGTCAAACGACGAGGCGAGGACGCCTGCAATTTTATCGTTGACCAGGACTGGCGCATAAAAGACGATGTTTGCGATATCTTTTTGCGAGGGCATCACGATATAGATGCCGCTGTTGCCCATCATGCCGTCTGTAAAGTACTTTTTATTGCCGACATAGACTTGTTTTCCCGAAGTCAGCTGTGCCATACCGCTTGAATCGGTAAACCGTAGGTGGTCGAACTGCACTATTTTTTCTAGTTCAGCGAGATGCACCGAACTCATCTGTCCGTTCTCAAGATCTTTAGAGCTGAGCCTGGCAAGTGATTCTATTGACTTGAGCGAGTTTGTGAAAATGTCATCTAACTTATACGCCATCGCAAGGGTGATATCCTTGATATAGTCCCTGTTGCGTACGGTGACTGCGTTTTTGTCTTCTTTCTGGAAGGTGGCGAAAGCTTCGATGACCAAATAAATAACGAGGATTAAGGGTGCAAACCTCATGACCGAATATTTAATTCGGTTTCTCCTCTTCTTTATTTTTTGATAGCTCTGCACTTTGCTCCCCAATTTTAAGGAAAAATCCTTAAATCAAACATTTATGATTCATTAGAAATATAGACTAAATATGATAATAACTACGAAAAAAGCCCTTAGAATGAGTTTTTTTACTGTGTAATGCAATTTTTTTTTGATTTTTTCGCAATAAACAATCTTTTTTTCGAAAAAAATGTAGTTTTCTATTAAGTCAATTATTCCAACTTGGAATAGTAGCAAAATCAAGGAATTTAAATGAACCGTTACGATCTAGTATTGCTCGGCCTCATTCTGGAACATGAGCGCAGTGGTTACGACATCATCACGGAAATTCGTGATAGGGAACTCGACCGCTGGGCTAAGATTAGCACATCTACAGTCTATAACAGGCTGATTACGCTCGAAAAGAACGAATGCATCGTTGGTCATTCCGAACGCGACGGAAACCGCCCTGAACGCATGGTGTTCAACATTACCGATAAGGGCAAGGAAGTTCTTCGCAAGGAAGTCCTCAAGCATTTGACGGGCTTTAACGACGATCCGCGTACGCTTGGTTTTGCATTCCTCTACGGTGCCGACAACAAGGAAGTTATCCGTACGCTTGAAGTGCATGAACGTAGACTGGTTCAGGAAATTGAAAATCTTGAAAAGATGATTGCCGAAGAACCGCGCCCGACGCTTTACCCCGAAGGCCCGTTCCTCAACTGCATGAGCCGTGACCACATATTGGTGGAACTCAAGTACGTGCGTGCCGCTATCGGCATTTTGCGCGACCCGGTCCGCAGCAAGAAACTCGGCGGATACTTCTACATCAACTTTGGTAACAGAGATTTCGAAAAGTTTGAAGAGTAGAGTTTAGACGAAAGAGGAATAATGGCGCTTCGCGCTAGTAAAAACATTGGTCAAATGAATAACTTTCTCTCGTCTCTCGTCTCTCGACTCTCGTCTAATTTCTAAATTTACCCCGCAAAAGTTTAAAGGATAATTCCGAATTCCGAGTTACAAATTCCTAATTCCGAATTCCTAATTCCGAATTTAACTAACCCCCTCTCTAACGGAGATACAATGGCTACAAAAACAGTGAAGAAGAGCGCTGCAAAGAAGGCCCCGGCAAAGACCGCTAAGGCCGCTGCCCCGAAGTATGGCTACTTTGATGACGCTGCAAAAGAATACGTGCTCACCACCCCGGCTACCCCGATCAAGTGGTGCAACTACGTCGGTACTCTCAACTTCGGCGGTATCGTCGATACGACCGGCGGCACTCTCGTTTGCAAAGGCGACCCGGCTCTCAACCGTATCACCAAGTACATTGCACAGATGCCGTGCTCTGACTTCAAGGCCAGCACTATCTACATCCGTATCAAGGATGGCAAGAGCTACAAGATTTTCTCCCCGTTCTACGTCCCGACTTTGACCAAGATGGACAAGTGGGAATGCCACGTGGGTCTTTCCTACATGCGTTGGATTGCCGAAGCTTTCGGTCTCCGCGTACAGGTCACGATTTTCGTTCCGACTGGCTCCAACACTCTCCTCCAGGACATCCAGGTGACCAACATCGCCGGTGGCTCCAAGGAAGTGGACATCATCCCGGTTTATGAATTCAGCCACTTCGAAGCCGAAAAGCAGCTCACGAACGCCGACTGGGTTCCGCAGACCATGACCCTCAAGGGCCACTGGGAAAAGGACGGCCACGTCGTTTTGGAACAGTACGCTTACATGAAGCGTGACTACGCCGTAAACTATGTTACTGCTGACTGCAAGGTCGGTTCCTTCGATGGCGACCGCCGCGTATTCCTCGGCCAGAACGAAATGGGTTCCTGGGCAAATCCGCTCAGCCTCCAGAACAAGGAACTCGCTAACAGCGAATGCGACCGTGGCGACAACATTGCCGCTCTCATGATCCACGCTGGCAAGATCGCTGCCAAGAAGACGTTCCGTACCTGCACCCAGCTCGGTCAGGAACAGAGCCTCAAGGTTGCAGCCAAGGCTATCAAGAAGTACCGCGACTTGAAGAACGTGGACAAGGCTTTCGAAGAACTCGCAAAGTTCTGGGAAAACTACCTCTCCACGATCCAGGTCAAGACACCGGATGCTTCTTTCAACACGATGGTGAACGTGCACAACCCGCGTCAGTGCCACACCACCAAGAACTGGAGCCGCTACCTGTCCCTCTATCAGTTGGGCTACGGCACCAGCCGCGGTATCGGTTACCGTGACTCTACTCAGGACCTCATGGGCGTCATGAGCCACATGCCTGAAGAAGCTCTCGTTCTCACCAAGAACCTCATCTCCGTGCAGCGTCCGGAAGGTAACGCCATGCACCAGTACGCTCCGCTCGCCCTTGCTGAAGACACGGGTAACGAAGCTAACGCCGGTGACTCTCGCGAAAAGGCTGGCGTTCTCGACGCTAACGGCAATCCGGCATACGCTGACTGGTACGGCGATGACCACCTCTGGATCGTCCTCACTGTCGCTACCTACCTCAAGGAAACCGGCAAGATGGATCTCCTCAACGAAGAAATTCCGTTCTACGTTGCAGGCAAGAAGCATGCTGAACGTCCGACCGGCACAGTCCTCGAACACTTGAAGCGCGCTCTCAAGTTCACTCGCGAACACCTCGGTCAGCACAACCTCCCGCTCCTCGGTTTTGCCGACTGGAACGACTGCATGAACCTCCCACTCGGTGCAGAATCTACGTTCAACACTGCTTTGTACGCAAAGGCTTTGCTCGAAATGATGGGCATTGAAGAAGCTCTCGGCGACAAGGAAGCCGTTGAAATGTACAAGGGCTGGTACGAAGATGTCAAGAAGGCTTTCAACGACAGCGCTTGGGACGGCAAGTGGTGGACTCGTTGGTTCGACAAGGACGGCAACGGCTACGGCGTTTCCTCTGCTAAGTACGGCAAGATTTACTGCAACGGCCAGTCCTGGCCGGTCATCGCTGGCATCGCTTTCGGCGACCGCGCAGTGCAGGGCATGGACAGCTTGAACAAGCTCCTCAACACCAAGTACGGCGTGAAGAGCTCTACTCCGGGTTACCGTGGCTTTGAACCGGCTGTCGGTGGCATCTCCACCTATCCTCCTGGAGCAAAGGAAAACGGCGGTATCTTCCTCCACACGAACCCGTGGGTGATGATTGCCGAAACGATCCTCGGCCGTGGCGACAACGCATTCCAGTACTACAACCAGATCAACCCGGCTTCCAAGAACGGCATCCTCGATGTGTTCGAATCTGAACCGTACTGCTATCCGCAGAACATCCTCGGTGACGAACACAAGCAGTTCGGTATGGGCCGTAACGCATGGCTCTCCGGTACTTCTACTTGGACTTACCAGGCTGCAACGCAGTTCATCCTCGGTATCCGCGCAAGCTTCAACGGTCTCGTTGTCGATCCTTGCATCCCGAGCGCATGGGCTGGCTTCGAAGCTACCCGTAAGTTCCGCGGTGCTACTTACCAGATCACGGTGAAGAACCCGGATCACGTCTGCAAGGGTGTTGCAAAGATGGTTGTTGACGGTCAGGAAATTGATTCCAACGTCGCTCCGATCTTTACGAAGGGTGTTCACAAGGTCGAAGTCACACTCGGCTAATTTGAATTATAACCGTCGTGATACGGCGTTACTCGCCCCCTCACGTACGCTTTGTACGCTACGGGGGTTCGCGCCTTGTCTCACTAGGTTCTAATCCAAATTGAATTTAAAACACCAGTCTCTCACGAGGCTGGTGTTTTTTTGTTCGTGTTTTTGTATATATAAACTATGGCAATGTCTTTTAGAAACTATTTGGGTAAGTTTGCGCTTATGGCTGCGACGGTGTTGTGGGCAAGTTGCAGCGATGCTGATAAAAATGCGGATGAATCATCGGAACAGGAAAAAACAGAAATTGATGCGAATATAGTTTCAATCAAGGTTTCTAAAGATTATTCTGTCGGTACTCTAGTTTATAACGATGATGATGAGAAAATCACTCAAATCCTTCGCAAAGAAACCAAATTTTTTTATGAAATTTTTGATTTGTTTTACAAGAAAGATACTTGTTATGAGTTGTATGGAGTTTCTTTATTTTTAAATCTTTCCATAGGGACTAATGGTGTTGTTGAAAAAATCAAACTCGCACGTTCTCTCTATGCCGATCAGAATTTTATAAAGAGAATTACTGAATATGTGAAGCAAATCCGTTTTCAGGGTGTAGGAAAAAACGACGTTTCATTATCGATTAGCTTTTGCAAATCCATGAAGGATGAGGAAGTTTTAAAAATTCTTTTGCATGGAGAAGGACCTTTTATTGTTGATGATTTTCGAGAAGTCCCTTTAAAAAAATCAATAATGAGAAAAACAAATGGCGCAGTAAGCGCACCAACGGGAGACGAATTAAAATTGGCTGGTGGTGATGAACATGATAAAGATTCAATTTTAAAGGTTTTTCGTCAACGTACGCCTGGATTACGTCACATTTATAACAAACATTTAAGGAAAAATCGAGCAAATAATCAAGACGACTTCAATCCAGATTTTAACGGAATGATTGTTTTTAAGCTGAACATAAACGCGGATGGCATAGTTCAAAAAGTTGAAATTCAATCTTCGAATACCGGCAATAGTGATTTTGATGAAGAAGTCAAGAGAGCTTTAAGCCGTTGGAAATTTCCGAAGTTGAATTCGAACGAAGTTGTAACATTTCCATTATCATTCTTTGAAAATACAACACCCTATAGGATAACGAATTATCCTGAAATTCGCATGTAGACGCACAGAACGCGGCTCACGGATGATGTCTCGATATTTCTTTATTTGTTTATATTAAAGTGTATGAAGATTAACTCGTTTAAGATTCTTTTGTGGGCTTTTGCCTTGTTGCTTTTGGCGGGATGTTCGATGCGGCCACTTTCTGCGGGCGCGTTTATGGAAGCCTACCAGAGCGTAAACGATTCGTCTAAAACTGTGCTTGGGTTATCGGTAACGGGGATGCGGGCATTCACTTCAAATTCGGAAGAGCCGAAAATGGACTCTATCGGTAATCACGTTTATGGAGTCAAGGATGAAAGCGTAATAGACATCTCTGTCCCGATCTATCATTTTATAGATCATTTTGCTATTGGGGGTGGCTTTCAGTATTTCACGCCTTTTGTCTCGTTAGGTGTTGCTTTTGATCATTTTGGCGTGATGGGGTGGGGTACGGTTGCTGCAGGTGGAATAAGTGCGATGGAACAAATTTCGCCAACGGAAAAATTGCATGTAGGCTTATTTCAATTTGCATCCCGCTCCAAGAGTCTCGTAGGTTGCAAAGAAGATAATGGCGACTGTGGTGAATTTTTTGGTGTTGCTATTGATTATTTCGAGTTCGGTGGCGGCACCTATCTTATGTATAAGACCGGTTTTAAGTGGCATTTGGGTGCCGAATTCAGATACAGCTACGACATCGACTACAAGGCAAATCGCTTTGCGTTTACCTTAAATCTTTTGGGGTTGTGATTTCGTTTTTTTTATATATAACGTATGGCGATTTTTTCTGGAAATTATTTTGGTAAGTTTATGCTCTTGGCTGCGACGGTGTTGTGGGCAAGTTGTAGCGACGTCGATAAAAATGCAAATAAATCTTCGGCAGTTGATGACAAATCAGATGCCACATCATATGAAAAACAAAAAGTTCTTGATAATTTAAAAGAACTACAGAACGAAACTCCTAATAGCAACAATCTTTCAATACCAATTTATAGGTTTATTCATACCCAATTTAGTGCAAATGGTGTTGAAATAAAAGTATCAAGAGCTGTTCTAATTGATGATAGCGTCTATAACAATGATGTAGAGAAAATTGCCGATATCCTTCGTAAAAAATCAAACGCATTGTTTGAGACATATGATTCATTTTACAAGAAGGATGTTCACGAACAATGGGATCATCTTTTTTTAACTTTAGACATTTTCATAAATAAAAATGGCTTTGTTGATAAAATTGAATTTAATAAGGTTGATAATAAAATAAGCAAAGGCTTTGAAAAGAAAATTGCGGAACATCTAATGCCGACTCGTTTTAAAGATGTTGGTAAAAACATTGTTTCGCTGTCATTTGACTTTTATCATGATAGACTTGCCGGGATTCTTGACGGCTCTCCAGCAGAGCTTATTACTAGAGCGAACAGTTCTGTAAACGCCCCAACGGTTGATGAATTAAAAATATCAAATGGGATTATATATGATAAAGCATCGATTTTAAAGGTCATTCGCCAACGGACACCTGGATTACGCCACATTTATAACAAACATTTAAACAGAAATCGCGCAATATCATGCCAAAAGAATAATCAAGATGATGTTGATCCTGATTTTAGCGGAACTATAATTTTTCAGCTGAATATTGGTTTAGATGGTTTCGTTCTAAAAATTGAGATTCAATCTTCGAACACCGGCAATAAAGATTTTGATGACGATATCAAGATAGCTTTAAGCAGGTGGTATTTCCCCAAGTTGAAATCAAGCGATATCGTCACATTCCCGATAACATTCTTTAAAAATGTTTCAGAGTATAGAATTACGACACCTTATAAAAAATCGAATTATCCCGAGATTCGCATGTAGACGCAAAGTACGCGGCTGACTGTATAGCCGGACTTGAGGAGCGACTTGAGCATCGGCACGACATTGATGGTGCAAATCAGGTCACTGTCGTCAAATTTGCCTTTCCAGCTTTTTGGCGAGCCGTTGTCAAATACGTCCTTGATCATGGAATCGTAATAGGGGAGGTACTTGACGGAGATGACGTCTTTCAATGATTGATTGACGACTTCGTCCGTTTTAGCAAAACCAGAATCTGTTGCAAAAGCGTTGTTGCACCCGAGAATGGTGAAGTTGCGGTCAACCCAGAAAATACCGATGTTCGGGAAGTTGAAAAGCGAATTTATCAGAGATTCCTCGACACCGCTCTTCATGAGGAAAGGAATTTCTGGAGAAGTTTCGACACGGCGTGCAGAACCCATCATCACAATGCGGTCTTCGTCATCAGGGGCAAGGTGGCCACGGAAGTCGTACCACACGAGGTTCTTTTCACTGTTCCAACAACGGATTTTGAGTGTGCCAAATCGTGCATTTTCATTGGCGAGGCGATTGAGCTGGCTCTGTTCATCAAGCAAGTGCCCTTTGTCGTCGTATGCCGCTTCGCCACCAGCTTTCATCATACATTCGTTCATCACGCGTTCGAGCAACTTGAAGTCGTCTTCGGGCATGAGCGATTCTATATCGACAACACCTCCAGAACGGGGAACGTCGCGGTAGTCATCGTCCATCATCGGAGTAAGCAAAAAGAGCTGGCGGCTTTCGAAATCAA
Organism: Fibrobacter sp.; assembly: GCF_045112255.1. Classification (GTDB taxonomy): domain Bacteria; phylum Fibrobacterota; class Fibrobacteria; order Fibrobacterales; family Fibrobacteraceae; genus Fibrobacter. Next base: position 3,857 of record NZ_JBGUHR010000093.1, on the reverse strand, counting down.
ATTTCCATAAAAAGTCGCCGGTATTGCGCAAAAGCGATTTCAGCTTTGTTTCGGCTTCGTCCAAACGATGCTGGTTTTCGACGGTGTTAGAAATGTTCTTGATCAAGCAGATGTAACGAGATTCATCCATCGAAAGGCGCTGGTGCTGGCATCGCATTTCGAACCAGAGCATAGTACCGTCGTCGCGCTTGTACGAGAACATGAACGGCATTTCGGGGTGCTTGTCGATATCGTCAAAGTAAAGTTTGAGACGAGCCCAATCCTTAGGCGGTAGAATGTCACGGAACAGGCGGTCTTTGCTCAAGTTGTCAAAGAGCGGGTCCGACATGAACTGCGGCAGAGAGCTGATAAATTCAAACTTGTCCGAGAGCACGACGATGAACTCACCGAGGTTGCCCGCAAAAAGCGTATAAAGCCTTTGCCTCTTCCAGTAGTCGAGCAACAGCAAGATGGTGACAATCAATAAAAGCAAGAGCACAGTGCAGACATAGCACCAGCCCACAGACCAGTCAATAGAGTTCATCATACGTTTATAAGATAATCAATTTTACAGCGATGCGAAAATAGGAGAAAGAAAAAAGCCTGCTCGTAAAGCAGGCTTGCGATTTAAAAGTCTGTGTTGAAATGGCGATGCCGTAACAGAGTGCTGCATGACATCTGTACACGCTTTCGTCTCTCGTCTGTAGCCCGCTAATGCGGGCGTTCTTTCGTCTTATTCGGCAAAGTATTCCTTGGCCTTGGCGATAACGTCTTCGACCTTGACCATGGTGAACAGCTTTTCGTTGCGGAACTTCCATTCCACTTCGCCATTTGCGAGGCCCTTCTTGCCGATGGCGATACGCACCGGAGAACCCCAGAGGTCGGCGTCCTTGAACTTCACGCCCGGACGTTCGTCGCGGTCGTCCACGAGCACGTCGATGCCTGCGGCTTCCAGTTCCTTCTCGAACTTCTCGGCGAGTTCCATGAGTTCGGCTTCCTTGCCGATCGGGACGATTTCCACCTGGAACGGAGCGATGGACTTGGGCCAGATCGGTCCGAAGTCATCGTGGCTGTTTTCCACGACGGAAGCCATCAAGCGGCCCACGCCAATGCCGTAGCAGCCCATGATTGCCGGAGCGGTCGTCTTTTCGGCGGTGAGGAACTTGGCGCCCATGGATTCAGAGAACTTGGTGCCAAGCTTGAAGATGTTGCCCATTTCAATGCCGCGCGTTTCGGTGAGAAGTTCGCCGCAGCAGGGGCACTTGCAGACTTCGGAAGCTTCTGCGATGTCGGCCACTTCGAACTTCGGGAAGTCGCGCTTCGGGTTGCAATGCTTGAAATGGAAACCTTCTTCGTTTGCGCCGGTCACGAGGTCGAAGGAATCAGCGATGGCTTCGTCGACGATGATGCGCGTGTCGTGTGCGTTGATCGGGGAAGCAAAGCCCGGAACCATGCCGCAGGCCTTGATGAGGCTGTCTTCGGCCGGATAGAGTTCCTTGGCCTTCAGGAGGTTGTGGAGCTTGATTTCGGAAACGTCGAGATTACCCGGAACCACGACCGTGATGAGCTTGCCTTCGAAGTCGAAGAACACGCACTTGGCGGTAGATTCAGCTGGGACGTTCAGGAACTTGGTGATTTCTTCGATGCTTTCGCTGTTCGGCGTAGCGACCTTTTCGAGGGCTGCATTTTCGTCGCCCTTGAACGGCACGCGCTGGAACTTGGCGATTTCGCGGTTGGCCTGGTAGCCGCACTTCTTGCAGAGAATCAAGTAATCTTCGCCGTTCGGAGTATCGAGCATGAATTCGTGAGCGACCTTACCGCCCATGATACCCGTATCGCTCTGCACCACCACCGGTTCAATGCCCACGCGACGGTAGATGCGGAGGTAGGCGTCGTATTCTTCCTGGTAGTGACGGTCGAGGTCTTCCTGGCTGGTGTGGAAGCTGTAAGCATCCTTCATCAAGAATTCGCGGACGCGGATAAGGCCGCCGCGGGCACGGGCTTCGTCGCGGTACTTGGTCTTGAACTGGTAGAGCATCACCGGCAGCTGCTTATAGCTGTTGAGCACGTAGCGCACCAGGTCGGTCATGGCTTCTTCGTGCGTCATGGCGAGCACCATGTTGTGGTTGTTGCGGTCCTTGAAGCGCAGCAGTTCTTCGCCAATGGCCTGGTAACGACCCGATTCACTCCAGAGTTCAGCGGTCTGCACCACCGGGAGGTCCACTTCGATACCGCCAATCTTGTTCATTTCTTCGCGGATGATGTTTACGATCTTCTGGATCACGCGGTAACCGATCGGCATCATGGAATAGATACCGGTAGAAACAGGCTTGATATAACCGCCGCGCATCAAAAAGATGTGGCTGGGCATGGTGGCATCGCTCGGCGTTTCGCGGAGCGTGACGTAAAAGTACTTGGAGAGTTTCATTGTTTTTGCCTTTTAAAATTTTACGGGCTAAATTTAGTTTTTTTTGTATTTTTCGGTCATGGATTTTATAAACCATTTGCGCGAAAAGGCCGCAGTGCAAAAAATCGAAAAGTTCATTCCGGCGATTGCTTTTTTGGGCGGTTTCAGCTGGGACTCGATGACCATAGGACACAAAGTTTACGGAAGGGACTTAATCCTATTGTCATTTTATTATTTGGTTGCTCTAGTCTCGATATTTTTCATTGCGACAAAAAGCGTAGTCCATGAAGAAGATAAAACCGAAGTCGAATCATCTTTTTTCAGCAGAGTCTTAAATCGCGAATGGCCTTCGTCTTGGATAGACCGATTGACCTGGATAGTGCAATTTTGTTTTGGCAACCTCTACAGCGCCCTTGTCATTTGCTATTTCAAAAGTTCGGGTTCCATCGCTGCGTTCGCTATTGTGTTACTTCTTGTATCCCTCCTTGTTGGCAATGAGTTCTTGAAAGAGAAGTATGAAAAATTTGGTGTATGTCTAGCGTTCTTTTGTTTGCTAGGGACGATGTTCTTTAATTTTCTGATTCCGCACTTGGTTCATGCGATGGGTGCTTTATGGTTCTTTTTAAGTACATTCTTGTCCATTGGAATTTGTTATTTGCTTTGGCTTAAATCCTCACGTGATAAACGCACCCTTGTTGCTCCCATTGCCATTACGCTAGTTCTTTCAATCGCATATGTGGCAAACTGGATTGCTCCTGTACCGCTCGTTTTGAAGCTGCAGATTGTCTGCAAAAATTTTAACAACGAAACATATTCCTGTGATGCGGATAAACTTAATTTCTGGCAACGTAATGGTTTTGCACAAATGACAATACATAAAGAAGAAGGCGAAGAAATTTACTTTATGTCATCTGTCTACGCACCAGCAGAACTTAAAGCCCCGATTGAATTTCGGTGGTATTATCTGATTCCTGCCACTCAGACTTTCAAACTGACCGATAAAATTTCATCAAGCCGAATGATTATCCGAGGGGGGCGAGATGCTGGATACCGAAGTTTTTCCCGAAAGAAAAATATTCCTGAGGGAACCTATCGTGTAGAAACGGCATATAAAGATGGTGCTGTAATTGGTTCAAGTACGTTTAAGGTGATCGAAGGAATGCCTAAAAATGGTTTTGTCCGCGATTCACTTCGCTAAAAAAATGTATATTAACGGATAAAATTTGGGATGTATATATCCCTAATGTTTTTGACTTTAAGGAGTCTTTAAAAATGAAACTTAAAAAGATTGCTCTTGGTGCTGCTGCCCTTGCTTTGATTGCTTGTGGCGAAACACAGAAACCGGTTACTAAGGTTGCCAATATTACGCCTAATTCTACAGATGACCAGAAGTTTGCCTATATGCTTGGTGCCCAGTTTGGTCTTCAGAATTTTTTGAATCTTCCGATGCGCATGGGTCAGGGAATCGATG
>NZ_JBGUHR010000092.1:0-2194 GCF_045112255.1 Fibrobacter sp. | reverse complement strand
TCTTAATTACCTTATATACCTGCATAATACCAAATGTTTAAAATTCGGTTGCAAAGGTACTCGGATAATTCTTTTATTTAGAAATTTAACATTTCAATTTTTCGCAAATTGACAAAGTTTTATATTTAAAAGGAACATTAAGGAACAGATAATCTCGTTTGTTCCGATGCATTGCTCCGACAAGAAATCAGTCCTTAATCTCCTCGTAAGTATCCATTGTTTCATTCAAGAAGTTGTCCATCGCCTTATAGACGTAAGCCTTGATGTCCTTGATTTCACCCTTCTTATCATCATGTACCATCATGTAAATGGTGGAAACTTTGGTAATCATCTCCTGAATGTTCTGCTCGTTAATGCGCTTCATCAGGCTCTCTATCTCACGCTGTGTGAAACCAAAGTGCTTCATGATCATATTCTGAAGCTGTTCATACTGACGGTCAAAGACTGCCTGATCTTCATTGTTCACCAACTTTGGAGACTTGTAAATACGGAACTCAATCTGGTCGGGTTCACCAGCCTTCTTGTAGCCCGTGTATTTCTTCTCATAAGTGAAGTAACAGTCGCAATAACCGGCACGGGCCAGCTCTTCCAATTCCTTTTGAGCGGGGTCGAGCACACGGGCGGCAAGTTTACGGAACTCACGGTATTTATCCTCCAACTGAAGCCACTTGCGGAGTTCCTGAGAAGACATCACACTGCGCCCTACTCGCGTCCAGGCCGTGATGTACATATAGATACGCTGCGTGTACTTGTTGTTACTGCTGGTCACGACTTCCTTACCCAGACGATGCCAACCAAGTTCGAACGTCACCAACTTCTCGGCCACCTCCTTGTCAATATGCACCACGACGTAGGTCTTGTACTTCTCTTCAGGGATGAAGACATCGCACAGGCTGGTGACCTTACGATAGCGCTTGCCCTCCTTCGACTTGAAGGGAATCTCGACGGGAATGGCAGGCAGCATCTTCAAGGAACTGCGGAGTTCATTGTAGTGGTTGCGGTCGATGCCGAAACTGCGAAAATCGAGATTGAACGACAGGCCACCTTTCTCGTTGGCAATCTCACCGCGCTGGACGGTGGCTAAGCTCGACACTCCATTACCAGCATTCAGCATCTGGCGAAGGATATTCTGCAGGCACTCCAAAATGGACATGAGTACCTTGTTCTGCACCGACGTATAGTTGTGGCGCATCAGGGTGAGCGTTAACGGAGCCAACAGCCAGGTCTCTTCCTCGATGGGTATGAGTCCTTCAGGCAGCTTCACTTTCGTGCTCTTGCGTCCAGGTTTCTTCTTGGGCTTCGTCTGCTTGGCAGATGCTCCTTCATTTGTTGTTGTTGACTTAGCGGTAGCCATTTTTAATGATAATTTGATGTCGAACGTTCAATTTCGGTTGTAAAAGTACGCTTTTTCTGCGTAACAACCAAATTTTAACGAGACTATTTTTTTACCGCCACAAAAAGGGAACATGTGTTTTAGAATGTTCCTATTTTGTTCCGATTGTGGCTTAACTAACTGACTGATAGTCAGATATTATCATTTTTAGGTGCACGATTTTGTTCCGCTTCGAAAATGTTCCTTTTTTGTTCCGCAAAACGCCCAAAACTCTACTGCATATGCGGTCTGACGAGGGGTTGAGGTGCACGATTTTGTTCCGCTTTCATGCTCGAATAATAAAAAATGTTAATCACAACGTCTAAAAGCCTATCTATCCTCAAAAACAGGATATGAGGTGCACGATTTTGTTCCGCTCCAGAGTGTTCCTTTTTTGTTCCGCTCAACACCTCGATACCCTCTTTTTCCTTACATTGAGGTGCATGATTTTGTTCCGCTTGATGGCTTTATCGTCACAAAAAGGGAACTTGCACGATTCTGTTCCGCTTTAATGCGCTCTTATAGTTTACTTTCAGTAAACAGAAATCTACAATTTTTCGACTCGCCAAAATGTTCCTTTTTAGTTCCGCTAAATCGCTGAATCGGCCATTTATAGAGGCTTTCGCCTACATCAAAGTGCATTAATTTGTTCCGCTTTGTGTCTTCGACTTCAGCTAAACCGCCACTAATTCGTGGCTTTTTCATCAGATTGTTCCTATTTTGTTCCGTTTTTCGGCTCGATAGCCTCTGTCTACTGGGCTTCCATCCGCATTAGGTGCACAGATTTGTTCCGCTTTATAGCGTATATATATTCATTCCTTT
>NZ_JBGUHR010000091.1:0-1692 GCF_045112255.1 Fibrobacter sp. | reverse complement strand
TGTACAAAAACAACATCTTCCTGCGGAAGAGTCGTTCCATATTGAGTATAAAGATATCCATTGCAATCATTGACCCGGCTGTTTCTTTAAGCTTAGCCATAATCTGGGACAGACCGAGTTTCCGCTTGCCGTTCCCGAACCGTCCTTCGACCTCATTGCGTTCGCCGATCTCCTGCAGTTCCTGACGGACATCTGCCGACTGATCTTTACCAGGACGGCCGAGTCTCGGACCCGATATACGGATCCCATGCTCCTTGCAGAACGCCCTGTTCTTACGGCTGCGGTATATCTTATCTGCCAGGATCCGTTCGGGGTATTGCCCAAAGCGCCTTCGGTATTCTTCCACGACGCGCTCGAACTCGGCGGCTTCGCCTTCATTGTATGCATCAAAACTCAGCAGATCAATGAAGGTGTAACCGTTCACGACGCTGATGGAGATCTTCGCACCGAACTCTGTAGGCGCTTTGGTTTTTCCACGTACGATTGGCCGGATCCATGGCTGTGAAAGGCTCACGATACGGTCTTCTACGGAATGTGTCTTGTTGTCCAGCATTTCTTTCTGCTGTTCGTGGAATGTATAAATGGTGAGCAGGCGTTCCCTTTCGATCTTGTGCAGGTCGTTCAAGCCGTACGCAAGCACGTATTCTTCTATATATCCGAGATTGCGGTTTATGCAACTGAGTTGATAGCGGAGTTCCTTCCGGATCTTTTTCGCAGACTTTCTGCGCCGCTTGTTGAGCTTGAGGAAACGGCGCCTGGCTACCTCGCGGTAGGTCCTCGGCTTTGCTTTTGTATCGCTGAGCGGGCCGAACAATGACCAATAATGGTCGAGGATGATTTCCGTCCACCTCCTGGCCCTGTCGCACAATTCCAGGTCAGTCGGATAGGCTATATCCGCAGGGGCGCAGGTGGCATCAATGATCAGGGTCCCGCTGTTTTTTGGTTTTGCAGGTTTCTGGGATTCAGCCGTTTCGGAGCTGCCGCCACCGGTATGGCCGCCTTTGTCTTTTTTGTCATCATCGGCTTTTATAAACATTTTTTCAATGATCCTGCACATGGTCTCTTCCGGAAGACGTTTGCGGAAAGTCACAAGAAGACTTGGGTCAAAAGGCCTTTCATTGCGGTATTCCTTATAGCCAATGAAGTACTGCATGTAGGGATTCTCGGCTAACTGTTCGACAAGTTCACGGTCTGTAAAGCCAAGACTGCGCTGGATATAAAGCGAACCGAATGCAACATCAGCAGGATATGCCTCGTTGCCGTTGTCCTTGTTCTTGAAGTTGCCGGAGTACTCCTCATCAATCATTTTCCAGTCGATCATGCTGCGGAGCTTTACCCACCGGTTATCTTCGTTCAGATGACCGCCGAAGGGAAGGATGAAATCATAGATGCTGGACTGGCCGTTATTCGCATTTCGGTACATATTTGGCTCCTTAGATGCAGATATTTTGAATCCCGGAAATCAAAAACCCTGCATCTATTTTATCAAAAATCGAGTCTGTTATCAGCGGAATTGCTGATTCTATACAGAAAAAACGAATGTTGGGAGTACGCTGAAAACCTGTTCAGCATACCCTAATTAAGTAGTTTAGTAAAGAGTAAATAGAATAGGTTAGAAAAGTTCGAAGTCCGGGCTCAAAGAAATGGAGCCTGATATGTTCTTCAGGCCCCGGATTTCGTACTTTTCTTTTG
>NZ_JBGUHR010000090.1:0-2449 GCF_045112255.1 Fibrobacter sp. | reverse complement strand
TGGTTAGGGTGTCAAAAGTAATATGAATCACCTAATCCCTCACGCATCATGATATAATATAGATATCGAAAGTGAGGGCTTAGGTATGTCATTTAAGGTTAACCAGTTTCAACAGTTAAATTTGAACGATAGTTATATAAATACAACTCCGAGAGTCCAGAAAATGATTAGAAATTCATGGGCTAAGGATTTTTCGGATATAGTGTTCCCGGCTATCAATGAAGAGCGATTTTCGGTTCTTTACAGCGATAATGACGCTTCACGGCCAAACACCCCAATTAATGTTATTGTCGGCGCGCTCATGCTAAAGGAACTGAACAATCTGACAGATGATGAACTGCTCGAATCCATCTGCTGCGATGTACGCTACCAGTATGCCCTCCATACTACCAGTTATAAAGAGCAGCCGGTCAGTGACAGGACTTTCAGCCGATTCCGTGAACGCCTTTACAGCTACGAACTGGAAAAGGGCGAGGATCTCCTCAGCGATGAGATGAAGAGTCTCTCCGGCACATACGCTGATTTCATGAAGCTCCGGAAAAACGTCAAGAGGATGGACAGCCTCATGGTCGCCACACACAGCAAGGCTCTTTCACGGATCCAGATTATTTACCGCGTCGTGGCAAATGCCCTTAAGCTGATACACCGTCTCGGCTGTGATGCTCTGTTATCCACAGACCTGCTTCACTACCTCGATCCCGAGGATGAGAACCTGGTCATTTATCACAGTAAAGGTGATGAAGCGGAGCCCCGCCTTGAACAGACCATAAAGGATGCTATCCGGGTTCGGGATCTGATGGATGATGACAGCTGGCGTGAATTCCAGGAATATCAGCTCCTTATCCGTGTGCTGCGTGAACAGACGACATTTGAGAAGGGCGCTGAATCACCCGTTCTGAAGGAGGGCAGCGAAATTACGCCGCAAAGCTTACAGAACCCATCTGATCCGGATGCCACATACCGGGAGAAAGCCGGCAAAAAGCATAAAGGGTATGTGGCAAACATTGTCGAAACAGTAGGCGACGGCGGTGACAGTGTCATTTCTGACTTCAGCTATAAAACGAATGACCACAGCGACACTGATTTCGGCAGGGAATACATCGAGTCGCATACCGATAACGAAGAACGCGAACTGATGATTGCAGACGGCGCTTTCGGCAGTGAGGAAAACCGCAGGCTCGCTGAGAGCAGGAACATCGAACTTGTCACGACAGCATTGACCGGAGTTCTTCCAGATCCGGTTTTTTCAGAATACGAAATGGACAGCAAAGGCGAGCGTGTCATCAGGTGCCCCGCCGGCCATGAGCCGTTAGGTACGACGTATTATGAAAAAACGGGGATATGCCGTGCCCGGTTTTCAAAAGACCACTGTGGAAACTGTCCTTTCCGCGAGAAGTGCCGCGCTATAGAGCAAAAGAAAAACTTTGCAGTCATGGTGTCCGCGAAGAAAGTGTCCAGGGCAAAGTATCTGAAGAAGTTATCCACAGAGGATTATAAAAAGCTCACCAAACAGCGGAACGCTATCGAGGGTATTCCTTCTGTCCTGCGGAGGAAATACCGTGTCGATGAAGTCCCTGTCTTCGGCTATATCCGGTCCAAGATGTTCTTTGCGCTGAAAGTCGGGGCATATAATATCCGTAAAGTCTGTAACCACTGTAAACGTCAAAGGCACCAGTCTGCACTTTTGGCAGAAATGGCATGAGCAGGTGGAAGAAATAAGGCTCTATATATAGGAAGAAGCGATCAAATATGAAATTTTCTAACAATTCTCACTTGCATGTAGAGCCTACACCACTCTTAACCTATAGTTTTGACATCCAAATCATTTTTATGTCAATAAAAGGCTAATGATATATGCGCTAATATTATACATCCAATTCAATGTATTATCCACCCAAAAAACCTTAATTCATTTTAAGAAAGGGCACTTTGATTTCATGGATCCAAATAAGAAACGGCAAAAGCCGCATAAGATAAGACCAGCCCACCGAAATGGACTGGTCTCTTGTGTGAATCATGTTAAATTGCTCTGCGTCTTCTCAAAAGCAGCAATCCTGCTCCTGCAGTCAGAATCGCCCCAAGGATCGTAAAGATTCTTGTTCCATGTCCGCCGGTATGCGGCAGAGCTGCGCCGGGCTTGTTCTCAATAAAGAACGAATTAGTGTGCCACGCGTTCGATGCCATCGTATACTCTGCTTCCAGATGCACGATGCCGGTTACATCCACATTGAAGTACCATGGTGTTTCGACCAGTACATGCCCGGCAGGCGCTTTCTTTTCTTCAAGCATATACCGCCCAGGCTTTAATCCGGTGAACGTCGTCTTTCCGGTTTCAGAATCGACCGTCTGTATCTCCGACTTGTATGCTTCTGCACCGGTGATTTCGTGTCCATTCTCGTCCACTTTCGTAACCTGGAACTGCGCTCCTGCAAGGGTGTACGCATAATTC
>NZ_JBGUHR010000089.1:0-1528 GCF_045112255.1 Fibrobacter sp. | reverse complement strand
AGACTAACTATCAAAAGTCAAGCAGAAACTGCGAATCGGCAGGAAAGAAAAAAAGGGTGCAAAAGGGTGAGTGTCCTACAGGGCACTCTGAGCAGATGGCGGGAAAAGTTATACGGGCAGATACATCTGGCCGGAAGATTGCAAGGCAAAGATCAGGCGAACCAGCTTCTTCGCAGCATGAGAGATGGCAATATTGTAGTGTTTGCCCTCAGCCAGTTTTTTGGATAGATAGGCAGCGAAAGAGGGATCCCATTGGCAGACATATTTTGCGGCGTTAAATAAAGCATAGCGGAGATAACGGGAACCGCGCTTTTCCATGTGCGCATAAGCGCCGGTGGCGTTCATGCTGCCGGACTGGTAGGTAGAAGGAGAAAGACCGGCAAAGGCCAGAATCTTGTCGGGAGAGTCAAAACGAGAGAAGTCACCAATCTCCGCAAGAATCATGGCGCCCATGCGGACGCCAATGCCGGGGATAGATGTAATCGGAGATGAAATTGTCTCCATCAAGGCGGAAATTTGCGCTTCAATCTCCTCAATTTCTCTGTCCAGCTCGCGGATCAGGCGAATCGTATGCCGGAGCTCAAGAGATTTGGCGGGCATCACAGAGCCAATGGAACGCTTGGCGGCGTCTCGGATCTCAAGCGCCTTTTGTCTGCCAAAACGCCCGTTGGAAGCGTTGTACAAGACCGTTTTCAAGTGTGTCAGATGCGCGTCGGCAATCTGCTTTGCTCCCGGAAACTCGCTGAGAAGGGCATAGACAGAGGCAGTGTGCAGAGAAGAGACAAGCGATTCCAGCTCCGGAAACAGGATGTTTACCAGGCGGGAAACCGACGTTTTGAGCTTGGCTCTTTCCTTTACCTTGCCAAATCTGTATCTTGTGAGTGACTTTAGCTCCTCATTGTGGTATGCTGTGTCTGTGTAGGACTTGAGGTCCACATCAGACATGAGCATAGCCGCAATCGTACGCGCATCGATTCGGTCGGTCTTCGTCTTTCTGAGACTGTGGCTTTTCCGGTAGAGGTTGGTGTGCAAAGGATTCAGGACAAAGGTGGGCAGACCGTTGTCGAGAAGGAATCCGAGAATGTTGTAGCTGTAGTGTCCTGTAGCCTCAAGCCCTACTTTTATGTTGTCGGTAGGAAGTGCACAGGAGCGAATCCGCTGCAGCAGGGTCTCAAAGCCGTCTCGATTGTTGGCAATGGTAAACACATCGGCCAGCACTTCGCCTTCTGAACTGAGAATAAAGCAGTCATGCTTGTTCTTTGCAACATCGATTCCAACGCAAACCATGGGAATACCTCCGGAAGAAGATTTTATGATGCTGCATCCACAGGACCTTTGCCTTGTAGCCTTGTTACACATAAACCGTCTGGCGGTATCTAACTGATTAACAAATCTGCAAAGGACTGTGGTTGGAGCCTACGGGAAACCGTCAAGCGGTAAGGGGCGGGAACCAATCCACAGCATCCTCTGCAGTGTAGCACACAGACGCCAAACAGGCGACTGTAGCTGCTGCTTTATATAATACAAG
>NZ_JBGUHR010000088.1:0-11759 GCF_045112255.1 Fibrobacter sp. | reverse complement strand
AAACGAGAAAAAAGTATATACTTTAACTAAACCGGTAATGAATATGGCCGTTCATGCACCCGCTATTAAAAAGGCTACAAATCCATCTTCATTAAAAGGTCGATTAATCAGTGCAGAAATGCCGGGAGCACCCGGCTCGATATATGAAGTCAATGAATCTTCAGCTTTGAATCCATAATCATCTTGCAACTTTTTTTTATCCACAATAAGCGTCACAATTCTTTCAACGGCACTTAGACCAAACGTAGGAGCCATCAACCAAAGAGTAATAGTCGCCGTATATGGTTCTTTTGCAATAGCACAATAGGACATTCCAAGTATAGTCAACAACATGTACTGAGTCTGAGCTTCTGCATATTGCCGAAGGTAATCTCGCATATCCAGCAGCATATTCAAGCTACCCGTTCCCTCGTGCGGGGAATCAAGAGCAATCATCTTGTCAACATCATTGTTATAAACACTTTGGTCGGTCACATACTCGTGCGAGGCAACACCGCCCATGCTATGGGCAATGAGGATATTTCGAGAGGGGATGGTACGATATTCATCTATACCATTCGTTCTCAATTGTTGAAGCTTATTTTGTCCTTCCGCCCTTACTTCCTGTGCTTCCTCAAAAAGCGAGCGCCGTACCGAACACTTATCGTTTCCTTTCCATGTTCTGTCTCCGATTTCATGGGCATTATGGGCAGGGGAAGCTGCGGGATTTGCGAAAGAACGCTGGATATAGATATAGGGAGATTTCCGATAATTCGTAGAATCCATATATATTTTGCCATTTCGGTACTGATAATCCTCAAAAACGGCAGAATCCAACCAATAGGTTAGCTTTTTCTCCCCTTCATTTTCATAATCGCCAAGCATACCCGCAGCACCACCCAACTGCGAAGCAATTGATTGAGGAGAGTCAAAATGACCTGACATCATCGTATAAGCATCATATATATCATCTGAATTACACTCACTTTCAAAGCCCTTCTCTTCGGGTGCAGCTCCGTGCACCAAAATCACATTGTAGTGATTTAGCGATTCCATAGGTCTCGGACCAGCGAATACGACACAGGCAATGGTTATAACAACACAAAGAAAAGCCCTCACAACCCAACTCCTTTATTTCGTAACAATTAAATCCTCAGAGGGGTAATAACTTATTGTAGAACCCGTAGAATCAATAAATGAATTGTCTCTTAGCCATGTTTCAGGATAATTCGCATCAAAACCACCCTTCTTCATTTTAGTCACAAGCTTTCCTTTCTTATATACCTGCGTTACCATAAAATTTCCATACAACACAGGAGAATAACCCAAAAAATCACGTTCCTTCGTATTTTCCAAGGAATCTACAACACCATCTAAAGTCAATATGCTTATGGATCCCATGACATCTCCCAATCTTTTCACGCACAAAATCTTCCCGTCAATGTACGTGATATCATCGCATCCTTCCAGCCATGCGTATTCGCCAGAAAAATCCAGTTTCTTCACGATTCCTGATACTGTATCCAATACAGCGTAGGGACACTCATTTTGATTTTCCATCTTGAGCAAAACATTTCCATCAATCCAAGGGCGTCCGTATTTTCGCCAATCACATCTGCACGGGGTCTCACAATTCCATTTCCGAACAACTCTGGGTTTCTCACCAATCTTCCAAAAGCCAAATTCATTCTTTGTATTTGAAAAAAACGCAGAAGAGTCATTGTAATAGCCGCTAATTAAACTGATTTCACCATCAACCGTATCCCCCCAATATGGAGATTGTTGTTTTCTATAATTCACCAAAAACAAACCGTCGTTTGTTCCCTTGCGTTCACACTCTTCGCTTCCCATGAAGACATCATGACAATCTTCATACCCCCTAGAATTTGTCAGCAAAGCAAGAGAATCGTCAATTATTGCAACTAGGGTCCCCTCATACCGTCCTCCCCATCGCCGATAATCACTATCCCCGCACCCCCATATACATACGCATGCAAAGGCGACCGTCAAAACAGCGAGCATTTTTTCAAATCCAAACTTGTTCATTTTATTTTCCATAAGAGGCTCTCCTATGTTTAAAACTTTCCAATATAAATTTACATAAAATTTCGTATAAAATCAACAAGCAATCATTTAAAAAAACGACTGCATGTATAAAAGCAGAAATTAAAGGCGATGCCCGCACAAATGTAAGGAATAAACATAATGGATCCCCTACGCTACGCTTCGAGGATGACTGGCGAGCGTGACAGCGTAAAAAATAACTGGATCCTTCGCGCTAACGCGCTCTGGATGACGACAATGAACACTCGTTTCTTCGCGTTGCTCAGGATGACGGAGAAAAAGGAAATGCCGCAAATGCGGCATAATTATTGGAAAAGACCAAGTATTATTTAAAACAAATTTACATCTCGATGAGAATGCCGACTTGCAAGTACCAGTAGCCTTCGCCGGAGTGGTTCAAGAACTGGTAACCGGTCGAAACGATAATCGATGTGCGGTCGCCATTTTTGATGTCGAGTCCGCCACCGGCGCGCCAGAACATCTGATCATCCTTGCCGAACATGTAGCCGAAATCGCCTGTAGCGACAGGCAATATGGTTCGCCCAATCGGGAGGCGCACCCAGAGGCTTCCAGACAACGGCATATAGCCGACATTGTCGAGTTCCTGATAGCCAATGCCAACGCCTGCAAAAACCATCTGGTCAATCGGATACCACAGATGGCCATAGAAGCTCATGTTGAAGTGTCCCATGTGGCTCACGCGATTGCAGATACCGCCCTGCGCATCCATCGTGAAAGCATTCGCTGGAACAGCGACAAACGCAAGCGCGAATATAATAGCTGTCAAAAACTTTTTCATATGTCTATATTGTAATATATAAAATCTAATTCACATACAAGATGGCGATGAGACAAAAGCGATTAGTATAGTATGGATCCCCTCCCTAACGGTCGAGGATGACTATAATCGCAATACTAGACTTGACTGGATGGGGCAAAGCCCCTACTCCTTGGCTCGGTTATAAAAATGAGTTAACTCATTTTTGCAACACTCGCCTTCTGAGTAGTCTTCGTTTCACTCAGGATGACGAGGTGCAAGGGCTGCGCAGCCCCTATAATTACTCGTCGCTGCGGGCTTCGCGGGCCCAGCCGCCACTGCGTTCGCGCTTAAACGCGAGGAAGAACCCCTTGAGCATCGCGAGGTTCATGAGCAAGAAGTAATAGGCACTTGGCAAAAGCTTTGTCACTGCGACAATGAACGCAAGCGTCATGCATCCAAAAGTCACCTGATAGAACAAACCCTTCGTCAAAAGGAGCGCATTCGCCACATACAAAAGAATGATGATATGCGGAGAGAACCAGCGCACGATCTTATGCGAAAAGAACAAGTACGCCAGCAGCGGACGGAACGGGTTCAACAGCGGCAAGTAAGAGAACAAGTAATTGAAGTTTGCACGGCCAATGCGAACTTTACGTCTGTATTCACCGCTTGATTCCTTCGAAGTCTGTTCCGTACCAATGGCGCTATCCACAAACGTACAGAAATAACCCTTCTGCAAAATCTTCGTCGTCACAAAGAAGTCGTCCATGACGCTCTTCTTGACCGGGAGTTCCGTATAAAGTTCACGGCGGATGGCGTAAAGGGCGCCGTTGCCACCAATCAGGCGGTCAAGCACACCTTCGAATTTCTTGATTTCACTTTCCAGATCCCAGTAAGAGCTTTCGCCCTTGCCAAGCACACTTCCGCTCTTGTCCGAAAGAATCAGGTGGCCGCAAGCGCAACCAATCTTCTTGTCCTTGAACGGGTCCACAAGCTTACGCACCACATTCGGGAAGAACATCGTATTCGCATCGCAGAACAACAAAATATCGTTCTTTGCAATTTTCTGCAAGCGGTTCAGCATGGCAGCCTTGCCAGCATTTTTCGGAGCCTTGACCAAGGTAATTCCCTGGTCGGCATAGCGGGCGATAATTTCTGCCGTCTTGTCCGCAGAGCCGTCATCGCCGATCAAAACTTCAAGCTTTTCCTTGGGGTAATCAATTTCGAGAATGTTGTGGATCTTGCGTTCGATCACCGCTTCTTCGTTATACGCCGAAATCAGGATAGACACGGTCGGGAGTTCGGGAGTGCCGTCCACCATTTTTTTCTTGCGCTTGAAAATTTCACTCACAAACGGGAGCGTCATCGGAAAAAGCAAATAGCAATGAACAATCAGGAACAAAAGAACCCAGAATGCAATCTGAGCATAAAAGAGGACATTTTCACTCATTTCGAAATCCATTCCTTCTCTTTTTCGAGAATCTGGTAAAGCAAATACTTCATTTCTTCGGCGGTAAACGAATCCTTTATCGTCAAAATAGAAAGCCCTTTCGGGGCAATAAGGACAAATGCAGGGAGTACGCTCAGGTTCCAGACGTCAAAATAGCAACGCTGAACCGTCTTGCGCTTTCCGTCACAGACGATCGTGTCTTGCGAATCCACGTCAAGTTTCACCGGGAAAAATCTTGTATTCAAAAGCGACGCCACTGTCGGATCCGAATAAGTATTTGCATCCATGATACGGCACGGAACACACCAGTCCGCATAAAGGTCCACAAAAATAAGCTTGTTCGAACCTTTAGCCTTCTCCAGCGCTTCGGTGTAGTTCATCCAGTGTACAAGCTTTGGCTTCGCCGGAGGAGCCGCGAAAGCCGAAAGCGCAAGGCTTAACACCAGAACAATCCACAAACACGCTCTCATCATTTCTTCCCCTTCTTTTGTACAGGCACAATTTTAGGGATTCCAAGCAAAGAATCTATCCTATCCGAAACGGCAGCCTGAAACGGCAGCCAAAGCTTATCATCATCAAGAACTTTATCTGCTGCCCTAAGATATTCCTCGCGAGTATAGCCATACTTTTTCAAGACATCCAGGCGGGCAAGGCGAGCCGTGGGAGAATCGCCCCCGTAGATTTGCTCTGCGACCCGCATTTCTACAAATGCAGCAACAAGGCGGTCATCGGCCTTCGGAGGAGAATCCGAACACGCGCAAAACGCAAACGCCACTGCACAGAAAAATGCGAACCGCTTCAAGACTACTCCCTGTTTTCTAGAGCGTTTTCAAAAAGGCCGTCAACGTAGTCGCGCTTGTTGAATTCCACGAGCTGGTCGATGCGTTCGCCCATGCCAACCCAGCGGATCGGGATTTGCAACGAACTAGCAATCGAGAGCACGGAGCCACCACGCGCGGTTCCATCGAGCTTTGTCACCACAAGACCGGTGAGAGGGAAGCTCTGGTTAAAGATCTTCGTCTGGTTGATGGTGTTCTGTCCGGTGTTGCCGTCAATCACAAGCCACATGTCGTGCGGCAAATCCGGGCTTACCTTCTTGATGACACGCACAATCTTCTTGAGTTCTTCCATCAAGTAATCTTTGTTGTGCAAACGGCCAGCGGTATCGATCAAGACAACATCGCAACCACGGGCGACAGCCGCATTGCAAGCGTCAAACGCCACCGCAGCCGGGTCGGAGCCTTCCTGATGCTTCACGAATTCAGCGCCAGAGCGTTCGGCCCATGTTTCAAGCTGGTCAATGGCTGCGGCACGGAACGTATCGCAAGCGGCAATCATGACCTTCTTGCCTTCGTTCTTGAGGCGGGCAGCAAGCTTACCGATCGTCGTCGTCTTGCCGGCTCCGTTCACACCTATCACGAGCACCACATGCGGCTTGCCCTTGAGTTCAAACGGTGGCGGGTCCTTGAGCAAGCGTTCCGCTTCGTTACGCATGATGTCGAGCACCTGCTCTGTCGTAAGCGACTTGCCCAAAGCGTTTTCGCGAAGCGCATCCGTCAAAAGGAACGCCGCTTCGACGCCAACATCAGCCTTGATGAGATGCTCTTCGAGTTCTTCGAGCGTCTCGTCCGTAATCTTACCGGCACCGACAATACCCTTCAACTCCCCGAGGAGAGCGTCGCGGGTCTTGGCAAGGCCGCTCTTAATTGCAGAAAATAAACCCATTAGATAATACTCTCGACTTTATCCACGAGACCGTAAGCCTTGGCCTCTTCGGCAGACATGAAGTTGTCGCGTTCGGTATCGCGGTCAATCTGTTCAATCGTGTGGCCAGAAGTTTCAGCAAGGATCTTGCCCGTGATGCCACGGATGCGAAGCATTTCTTCGGCCTGGATCTGGATATCGCTTGCAGGCGCCACGATCTCACCGTGAATGAGCGGCTGGTGGATCATGATGCGGGCGTTCGGCCATGCAGCGCGCTTGCCCTTTGCACCGGCAGTGAGGAGAACAGCGCCCATCGAGGCAGCCTGTCCGCAGCACACCGTCACGACATCGCTCTGGATTGCATTCATGCAGTCGTAAATGGCAAGGCCACTAGAAATCACGCCACCCGGGCTGTTGATGAAGAAATAAATATCATCGTGATTCAGGGAATCCAGGTAAAGGAGCTGCTTCACAATGCGTTCGGCACTTTCGTCATCGACACCACCCCACAAGAAAATTCTGCGCTTGGAGGCAAGGTATTCTTCAGCCTTCTTGAGCATGTCCGGGGTCTGCTTTTCTTTGTTTTCGTTACAATCTGCCATAAAAAATCCTTTTGTTCGGGTATAATTTAGAAAATAGTTGCTAGCTAATTTTTCAACACGAGACTTTACTGGATGTTTCGCGGCTTCGTGTGCATTTAACATCTCTCGTCTTTCGTCTCTCGTCTCTCGTCTATATTCTATATTGGCACACTTCGCGTGCATTTAGCTCGGCTCGGTCATGACAACCGTACGTTGTCCGCTTGTCGCGACGCTCGCCTAATGCTAAATTTTACACCATGCCAACTGATTCTCGAAAATACCTGGTCGGGCTTGTGAGTCCCGAGACGCTTACCGCCGCCGAGAGCGAAGAGTTGCACCCGGCACGCATCGACTACGAAAGCTGCGACATCCTTGAAATCCGTTACGACTTTTTTGACGAATCCGAATGGACAGGGCTTTCTGCAAGAATCCGCAAGCTCGTCCCGAAGGCGATACAGCTCGGCACCATCCGCCTCAAGCGTGACGGCGGCACATTCCCCGACGCCCGCGCCATCGAGCGCCTCGGACTTTTCGAACAAATTCTAAACGCATCGGACATCCCGGAATGGCTCGACCTTGAACGCGACTGCCTGCACGACTACGACAAGCTTCGCGAGCTTACCGCCCCGAAAGGCGTGAACATCCTCATTTCCGAGCACAACTTCACCCGAATCCCGAGCGACCTCGAACTCAAGAACTACCTCAACGACGTTAAACGGGTAAAGGCAGACGGCATCAAAATCGCCGCCATGAGCAACTCCGACGACGACTGCTCACGCCTCTACAAGTTTGCCAAAAAGGCAAAAGGACTCAAGCTCATCGCCGCGTTCGGCATGGGCGAAACCGGCAAAACCAGCCGAATCTGGTCCCTGAAGGAGGGTGCAAACCTCACTTACGGATCCATCGGGAAAGCGGCCGCCCCTGGTCAAATTGACGTCGCGCTCATGAGAAAAGCCATCGACAGGCTAGAAACATCATCTTCCCAGTTAGAAATTTCTTCTTTTTTGGACACATTTTAGATATAAATCTTACCAAACTTCAATAATTATTCTAAAATAATTGTTTGAGGGATACATAAAAAGGAATATTATAAACCATGCGTCTTTCTGAAAGATTTGTAGATAATTGCATCTTGATTAACTCTTCCAGCGAAACTAAGGAAGCCATTCTTAACGAATTGGTAGATACTCTTTGCAGCGCCTACAAACTTGATCACCGCGACGAAATCTTCGAAGCCATCTGGACACGCGAACAGAGCCGTTCCACGGGCATCGGTTGCGGACTCGCCGTTCCGCACGCAAAGATAGACTACGTGGACCGCATGTGCATGGTCGCCGCCACGATCGAAAAGGGCCTGGACTTCCAGTCCTTTGACGGTGAACCGGTATACCTGCTCATCCTCATCGTAAGCCCGGGCAACACTGTGGGTCCGCACCTCAAGGCTCTCTCCTCCGTGAGCCGCCTCCTCGCTGACGGAAATGTGCGCAAGGACCTCATCGCCTCGAAGACCCCGGCCGAGTTCCTCACCATCCTCCGCGCCGCCGAAGACAAGTTCCTGTAGTTAGACGAAAGAACGGCTCTACGAGCCTACAGACGAAAGACTAGAGATTTTCATTATCATCCCGGACTCCGTTCCGGGATTGAACTTTATAAAAAGCAACATCTTTCGTCTCTCGTCAACCAGCGTAGCGGTCTTTCGTCTAAAACCTCTTGACAGCAGAATAGTTTTTTACTATTATTGCACTCACCTCGGACGGTTAGCTCAGTTGGTTTAGAGCGCTGCTTTCACACGGCAGAGGTCACTGGTTCAAATCCAGTACCGTCCATTCGAAAAGGCTTCCGCAAGGAAGCCTTTTTGTGTTTGTACAAATTTGCTATCTTAAAAATCACGCAACCAAAATATATAGCTGGGGCATCTAAAAGGTATGAATTACAGAAAAGCAATCGTTCTCGGTATTTTTGCGTCAGCATCGCTCGTTTTCGCTGATGGTCCCTGGACCTTAAGCGCATGCCTCAAGCAGGCCAAAGAAAAAAGCCTCAAGCTCGAATCCGCAAAGCTCCGCGAACAGAAAGCTGATGTGAGCCTCGAACAGGCCAAAGTCGGGAACTACCCCACGCTCTCCGCAAGCATCGGCAACTCCCTTTACGATTCCCCGTTCAGAGACGGTCCGCAAGACCATTACCGCTTAAACGCTGGCCTCAGCGCTTCTTACACGCTCTGGGACGGCGGCTCTACGAGACTTTCCATTCAGGCAAACGAAATCAACAAGCAAGCGACGCGACTCTCGACAAAGGAAACTGAACGATCCGTGCAAGAAAGCGTCTTGAACGCCTACATGAACCTGCTCGCCGCGATCGAAAAGCTGCACACCGCAGATGCAACCGTTGAACTTGCCAAGGCCGAATTCGAGCACTACAACACGCTGTTCGAAGCAGGCTCCATCACCAAGAAAGACTTGACGCAGTCGCAGGCAAACGTGCTCCAGAAAGAAGCTGCCCAGCTTGCCGCACAGCTGAGCGTGAACACCGCAAAGACAACGCTCCGCCAGCTTCTGGAACTCCCGGAAAGCGAAACGTTCGAGGTCTCCGCTCCGGAATCCGAAATCCAGACGCCGGACGCCCTCACGCCGATTCCGAGTCTCGACGCGCTCCAGGCTACAGCCACGGAAACAAATCCGGGATTAAAGTCCGATAGCCTCGCCATCCAGGTTGCAAAGAAGAACACCGAAATTGCGGGCAAGGGCAAGTCCATCAAGGTCTCGCTCGGCGCAAGCGCAAGCACCGGCCTCCAGGCCTGGGAATCCAAGAAGTACGGAAGCCAGCTCAAGAACGGATACTCGCACAGCATTTCGCTGAACATCAATATCCCGATTATCGACGGTGGCGCAACCGAGAACAAAGTCTTGCAGGCGCAGATTAGCGAAACCGAAAGCCAGGTCGCTTTAAAGGAACAGGCAAAGACGCTCGAAAACAACATCGAAAAGCTTTACCTGAACGCGCTCAGTGCCGACATGCAGTGGAAGGCCGCAATCCTCCAGGTCGAAGCTGAAAACGAAGCATTGCAGGTCGCCGAAGAACAGCGCAACGTAGGCGCCCTCACGTACACCGATTACCTCACGCAGAAGAACCGCCTCGAAAGCGCACAGTCCACGCTCACCAACGCCAAGTACACAAGCCTCTTGGCCCGCAATCTGCTGGATCTGTATCAAGGCAAGTTGGACTAAATTATCGCAATCGTCATCCTGACGCCGAAGGCGGAAGGATCCAGTCATTTCTGGTATGTAGAACAAGATATAACTGGGTTCTTCGTTGCACTCAGAACGACGAGGCGTATCCGCTATACAAGCTTTTCGGCTTCGCCGTCAGCGTACTTTCCGTACAAAATAGCAACAATATCTTTCTTGGAAACTTTCTGGCCGGTCTCCTTGAGGCTCACGCGGAGCCTATCGAGCATCGCCTTGTCAATCTCTTTCCAGTACTGGTTCGTCTCGGTGACCGTCCAGAGTTTGTCATCGCCACCGCTGATCGTCACAAGTTTCGCCTTGAAGAACGTGCTCAGTGCACGGTTGATAATGCTGCTCGTCGTACCGGCAATGTTCTTTGCTACAATTTCCTGAACCAAGTCCTGCTTGTTCATCGGAACAAATGAAGTAAGGTCGCAAGCTTCGGCATAAATCTTCTTGAGCATGTTGCGCGGGAACATGTCCCAGCCCTTACGCTTGAGCGCCTTTGCCAAAACCATCTGCGCATCTTCTTCGACAGCGACTTTCTGCTCGGCGAGTGCCACCATGTAAGAACCGCCACCCACATCCGTCATTTGCACAAAGTCCGCAGACTTCACGAAATCCTTGAACGTCTTGAAACCGAGGCGCTTTTCGTTAAACGCATTATCGAGCCCGAGCATCTTTGGCTTGATCGCCGCAAGTGCAATCGGGCCATCTTCTTTTTGCAAAACGCTACGAAGCATTTCCATAGAATCGATTTTTTCGGAAACGATCAGGTTCGCGCGTTCCTTGGCATTGGCAACTTCATCGCCGGAATCTTCATCTGTAGCAGTCGCATCGTCCGTGTAAATGTAGCGGGAGCAGGAATTCTTGACGCATTCGCTCAGCGGGGACTTCGGCCCCACACCAATCACTTCCTTGCCCTGTTCACGCAGCTTGCGGAAAAGCGGCGAAAAGTCGGAATCACCCGTGGCAAGCACAATCCACTGCACCTGGGAATCGAGCGCCACTTCCATCGTATCGACCGTCATCTTGATGTCCGTCGAGTTCTTGCCGCTCACCGGGTGGAACGTGTGCACAAGTTCAAAGCCATTTTCATTGAGCGCGGACTGTAGCGGGATCAGCTGCGGCGTGGACCATTTGCCATATGCCTTACGCACGACTATCTGCCCCAGCGGCAAAAGCTCGTCCATGAGCGACTGTACACCGTTATTCTTGACCCAGTTGGTCAAGTTCTCTGCGTCGATAAAAATTGCAATGTGGTTCATGCGCTAATAATAGCAAAGGATTTGCAAAGTTACTAGTTATTAGTCAATGGTCATCCTCCGTTAGGAGGATCCATACGTGAGTCGCGCTCAAGTTTACAAATTTCTTACAAAAGTAAAATTTCACCACAAGTCATTGACAAATTGTCCATAACAATATATTTACATTCGTAAAGGAATTCTCTCGAAAGAGTAAATTTACTTTGGGTATGGGAGTCCAAAGAGAATTTTTTGGATTTTAAAAAGGAGTGTTCGATGAAAGCAAAACGTCTTTCGTTTGTTACCGCAGCCTGCGTTGCGGCATTATGTTCCACATCATTCGCCTACACGATTAGCGGAAAAGTCTCCGACGACCAGGGCAAAGCCCTCAAGGATGTCGATGTAAGCTTGCTCAAGGAAGGCAAGACCGCAAAGACCGATGACGAAGGTAAGTTCACCATCCACGAAGACGAAAACGTGGGCATCCAGCCGGCATTCAAAAATGCAGTCGGCTACATCAGCATCAACAACGGTATCCTCTCCTACTCCCAGAGCAGCACCTCGCCTGTCCAGGTAAAGATTTACAACTCGCTCGGCAACCAAGTCTTCAAGAAGACATTGCAGGGATCCGGCACTTACGACTTGAGCAAAGGTCTCGAAGCTCGCGGCACCTACTTTGCACAGGTCTCCGTCGGTAACGCCAAGCAAAACATCAAGTTCACAACCGATGGCAGCTACAGCCAGACGCTCGGC
>NZ_JBGUHR010000087.1:0-15074 GCF_045112255.1 Fibrobacter sp. | reverse complement strand
CGTCGGCCAAGTTTTTTTTCTTCGCAGTAGCGTGCAAAACGAGAGTCGCGGGCGACTGCTTGCAGGCGCTCATGACCGAGTGAAGCCGCTGACGCCGTAGGCGTCAACTCCGAGCTGGGGCCCCGCCCGCATGAAGTGCTATTTATTTTTGAATAAAGGCTTTTGGCTTTTAGCCAATGAAATTCCCGTGGTAATTCCAGCTCCACTGTTTGGGGTGGTCGGCAATCCACGTTTCGACTTCGTGCGCAATCTCCGTGACTAGCTGGTTTTCATCGTACTTTGGCGGGTAGTAGCTTTCGAAGCGGATGACGACGCGTTTCTTTTCACTCCACGTGCGGAATGTGACGATTCCTGCACCCATTTCGTTTATTTTTTGCGGAAGTCGCAAGTAGAGTGTGCTGGGGCGTCCGAATAGCGAGACTGTGTTCCCTTTGGTGTGTTTGCCTTGGTCGATGACCATCGCGAGAATGCCTTTAGTGCGGAAAAGTTCGCGGATGAGTCGGCCTGTTTCGTCGGGATGATATTCGGTCAGGTGTGGATCGCTGCGGATGTCTTTGAGGACTTCGCGAAATGCAATGTCGCCGACGGAATCTGTAATGAGATGGACGTGTTCGCTGTAGCGGCAAAGGGCGCGGTGCATAAGCTCGAATGCGCCCTGGTGTATGCTGATGCCTGCGATGGGGGCGTTTTGCTTGGCGCAATCTGCTATGGCGTTGCGAATGATATGTTCGTTCTCGTAAACGATTCGTTTTTCAACGCTCTTGAAACGGGCGAGGCCACGGTAGGATTCTAGCGCATTCCAGAAGATGCCGCGGAACGTGTCGTGCGCATTTATTGTCGCAAGTGCATTTAGGTTTGGATTTTTCTCATCGCGCGGCTCTTTGTTTGGACCGACGCATGCATTAGCCAAGTATTCCTTTGCTGCAGCCAAGTGCTTTTCGACGCGCCCGTAGGCGCGCTTCTTGTGCAAAACCTTGTAGATTGGGAAAACTACAGCAAAAAGGACTGCGTAAAACGCATCCGGCAAACGCAGCAGAATGTTAATGAGGAACTTATATGTAAAAATCTTGAACCGGCGCATTTCAATCGATGCATTTCCATCAGTGCATTTGAAAAATGACTGGATCCTTCAACTTTGTTTTATCGGAGTTTACCCCGGACTTGTTCCGGGGCTCAGGATGACAATTCCTATATCCTGCCGCTTACTGCGCCGAAGGCGCTAATCCTCGTCAAACTCCAAGATGTTTCTGCCAAGTTCGCGGTCGAAGATGCTCTGCTTGAGGCCTTCGCCAGCGTAGCTGATGGTCGGCGAAATCTCGTACAACTTCTTCTCGTCAATTTTCACGTGTGCCTTGTGGAGCCATTCGCGGTGGAGCTTGCCGATCATGATGCGGGCTGTCTTCGGAGAATCGTTGCCTTCGGCATTCTTGACCGGGCTGAATTCTTCTTCGCGCACGACGCCGAACGGGAGCATGGAACCGAGCTGCGGGAAGGCGTCAAAGAGGAACTGTTCGAACTTGAAGCACTTTTCGATACCGCAAACGGTTTTGCGGGCGGTGTGCCACGGGAGCTTGCTTGTCTGCAGCTTGCGAAGCCCGCTGATTTTAAACAAGTGAATCGCAATGTTGCCACCGTCGAACGTGAGACTTCCATCGGCATTTGTCATGTCGCGGAAGTTTTCCGGAAGGTCGCTGTATTCGACAACGCCCGGCTTCTTGTTCTGGAATGCAAAAATGCCGACTTTTTCGTTCGGACCGGCTTTGTGTACAACCTTCGATGCACTGAGAATGGTGCCTTTTTCGGCGAGGGCGCCAATGAATGCCGGGTCGCAAATGCGGCAGAGGGCGTTATCGACGCTGTAGAGGAACACGTACTGAACGCCGCGTTCTACGAGCCATGCAAGTGTTCCGCTCTGGGCAAGCGCGCGGAAGCAACCGCCGTTTCCATCGGGCACAAGCGCCAAATGGTCTTCGCCATCGCGGACAGCCTTTCCGTCAGCGGTGAGGGCGCAAATCGTTCCCTGCTGGAAGAATCGGATGTCTTCGCGGTTTAATCCAAAGAAGTTGTTTTCACTGAAAAAGTTGACTGTCGCTTCGTGGTTCAGGGGGCTTGTCATGATGCACCACGGAATGGCGTGACCCACGCGGGCGCCCAAATTGCGCAAGCGTTCTGCCTGCAATTGGAACAAGCTCTTGTGGCTCGGAAGACCGATATCGAACATGCCCTTCGGACCATCGAAACCGAGACGAGAACCTTGACCGCCTGCCACGAGGAATGCGGCAACTTTGCCTTGACCGAGGAGAATTTCGCCCGTCTCTTTCCAGAATTCGTAACGGAGATCGTCGGTGGCGAGTTTCCATGGCATCGGTGTGAGGTCCGCAGAAACGTTGTCGCTCAAATTTGCGGCGGATTTTTCGGCATGCAAAGCCTTGAGTTCTTGCCAGTCCTGGCTTAAAATATCGCGTTCGAGATTGGCTCGGGCGTCACCCGTCAAAGATTCCAAATGTTGGGCCAGTTCTTGCTGACCTGCGGCGTTCAAAGTTTCAATAATATTCATGCGATGTAATATAATAAAAAGGAGATGCCCGCTCGGAGGCGGGCATGACAAGTCTTGTAACAGTGGCGAACTATCTAATGCCGAAGAACACAACCATGCTGAAGATGAGGGCGAAGATGCTCACGAGGTGCATACGCCATACAATCTTGGAGTTCATGAGCGGCTTGCTCGGGAAGCGGCCATCCCACTTCTTTTGGTAGTGGTGGTGGAGTGGTGCACAAAGGAAAATGCGCTTGCCTGTGCCGGTCGTTTTCTTAGTAATCTTGAACCACGTAATTTGCATCAGCACGGAGCAAGCTTCAGCGATGATGATGATGCACACGATGGGGAGGAAGAGCCCTGCCTGCACCAAGATGAACATGATGCCGATGGCGGCTCCGAAGCCCACGGAACCTGCGTCACCCATGTAGATTTCTGCCGGAGGGCTGTTGAACCAAAGGTAGGCGAGCAATGCGCCTGCGATGGCTGTTGCAAGCGGGAATAGTTCATCGCAGCCGGGGAGGTACGGAACGCTCAGGTATTGGCTAAAGATGAAGTTGCCGCTTACGTAAGCAACGAGACCAACGAACACCATGCTAGTAAGAATCGGTACAGAAACGAGGCTGTCGAGACCGTCCGTGAAGTTCGTACCGTTTGCAGATGCGGCGATGACAAACGTCATGAATGCTACAAAAATCCAGTTGGGAAGGTGGATCTGGAACACGTCAATCGGGCAGAACGGGATGGTCAAATCGCCCTTGAGTTCAGGGATGAACTTGTAGCAGAAAACGGCAACGACAAAGCTAAACAAGAAGTAGAGGAAAAGTCTAAGCGAGCTGGAAATGCCATCCGCCTTGTCCATGTATTCGGCGGCTTTGAGCTTGCCCTGGTTCACGAGGCGCTTGGCGCGGACCTTGGCCATATCGTCGGTGGCACCCACGGCGCTGAACAGAGTCAAAATCACAAGTGTCGAGATGGTGTAGCCGTTCATCTGGCAAACAAGCAATGAAACTACTTCAACGACAATCACGAGGAGAAGGCCGCCCATAATCGGAGGGGATTTTGTCTTTCCATCCTTGTCGAAATCGCTCGTGGCGTCCAGCCTCTGCAAAAAGCGAATGTACTTCGGCATGAAGAAGAGCACCAGGATGATGGAGAGCATGGCGGCAACGCCCGCACGGAAAAGACGACCGTCAAAAAGGTCAATGTTTGTTGTTTGATATAGCCAGTGGCAGAGCATAGTTTAGGTTTGGGGTATGATCTCAATGAAATAATTGTATCGTAAAAAAATAAAGGGTTCACAAAGCAAGATGGACTGCGTAAAGATAAAATATTGTTGCTGTATTTGGCTAGGAATTGTAAAAAATTCTACATTATGGTACATGAGTGAAATGGATATCGAATGCCCGCATTGCGGAACGAAATTTAAGGTCCAGATAGACGGCGACTTCTCGAATATGATGGTGTTTCCGTGTGCCAGGTGCCAGACCCCCTTGATGTGCTATCATGGGGAAATATCTGAGCTAGACCGCGAAGAGTTCTCGAAATTGCGTGAAAAACTTTCGAAGGTTTTGAACGTCGTGATGCGCCAGGATGGCACGGTGGGCGAGGTTGCCAATGCACTCAAAAAGCTTGTTGATGTCTCGAATGCCCGTGCGGAAGAACGTGATCAAAATCACACTGCGATTACGGACGATGAACTTGACGCATTGCAAAAGGACCTTGCGGACCTCGACGTGGACGCTTTCTTGAGTAAATTGTAATGCTTGAATTTTTCATCGCAGCGCTTGTCATCGGGATTGCCCCTGGTCCAGATAACCTTTTTGTGCTTGCTCAGAGCGCTACTTACGGGGCGCGTCTCGGTTTTTGCATTATCCTTGGTCTTTGCACGGGGATTGTCATCCACACTTGCCTGCTCGTGGCGGGCGTTTCGGCGTTGATTGCGGCTAGCCCGACGGCGTTTTTTGTCATTCAGTGCCTGGGCGCTGCGTACTTGCTTTATCTCGCGTATAAAAGTTTCGGGGTAAGAGCCGGCGTTGTGGTTAGTTCGGAATTAGGAAGTCGGAATTCGGAATCTTGTCATCCTGAGCGAAGTGTAACGGAGTCGATGGATCCAGTAAAGTCCAGCGATGCAATCAGCGGTGTTCCTTCCGCACGTAGTCTTTACATGCGTGGCATTATCATGAATCTCACGAATCCGAAAGTGATTCTCTTTATGCTTTCATTGATTCCGCCGGCGGTGCGCTTGGACCGTCCAATCCACCCGAGCTTGCAGATGGCCATTTTCGGCGGTGAATTTCTCTTGGCGACGATGATCGTTTTCGGGAGCATTGCGCTTTTAGCAGGAACTGTCAAGAAGTTCCTGTTGACATCGCCGAAGGCGAACCGCAATCTGAACTGGTTCAGCGGTGCGGTGTTCGTCTTCTTGGCTGTCGCGCTTTTCGCACTTTAAAAAAGCGCGAATCTCGCTAAAGCTGTTCCTGGATAAGCTTCAATAGCTTTGTAATCGTCTCTTCGGGCGAATCCTTGGAATTTCCGCCTGCAGCTCGGACGTGGCCGCCTCCGCCAAAAGCTCCTGCAACTTTGTTGACATCGACAACGTAATTGCTGCGCAGGCTAATCTTGTATTCGCCGTTGACCGGGTAGAGGAATATGGCGACTTCGGTGCCGGTGACTTCGCGCAATGTGTCGATGACGCTGCTGAGTTCAACGGACGTTACGGAATAGTGGTCCATGTCCTCGGGAGTGAGGTAGCTGTAGACAACTTTTCCATCGAGGGCGAGCTTGCTGTTCATCATCACATAACCGGTGACGAGCGTCTGGGTGTACGTTCTCGTGTAGTACGTCTCGTTGATGATGCGCGTGAAGTCGATACCCTTTTCGAGCAAGTCTCCGATGACCATCATCGTCTTATGTCCGGTGCTGCTGAACTTGAAAGCGCCTGTGTCGTGTACGATGCCGAGGTACAGACATTCTGCGGTGGCCTTGCTGACTTTGCTCGGGTCCATTAAAAAGTAGAGGACTTCGCAAGCGGAACTCGCTTTGGCATCAACAAAGTTTACGGTGCAAAGCTGCTTGGCGTTACTGATATGGTGGTCTATATTGCATGATTTGCGTGATGTCCTAAGGCAGCTACCTCCGTTGGCGCCGATTCGCTCGATTGTAGGAACGTCCATAATGAATGTCAGGTCAAAATCTCCGAATTCTTCGTTATAGTATTCGTACGTTTCATTCGCGTTTGCGAGAATCTTGTAGTTTTCGGGGAAGCGTTCCAAGAAAATGCGGACCTTGATTGTCGGGTAGTTGTCGCTGATATAGTTGTAAAGACCGAGCGTAGACCCCACGCAGTCTCCATCGGGGCGGACGTGTCCAAAAATGGCAACGCTTTTTGCTTCGTTCAGTAAATCATCAATTTGCATAAGGCTTTCCTTCTTTTTTGAAAAATGTAAATAAATATTTTGGATTGGCTAGACGGACTTTCTATATTTGCCGCGATGAAACTTTTATTTACTGATCTAGACGGTACGCTTCTTGACGACGAGAAGAATATTAGCCAAGCGGACATGGCTTCGATCCGCGCGATGATAGACGCGGGACACAAGTTCGTGATGACGACGGGGCGTCCGCTCACAAGCGTAAAGCACATTGCCGAAAAGTACGGCTTCTTGAAGCCGGGGTATTTTCTGGTGAGCTTCAATGGCGGTCTCATTTACGATTGCGGAACGGGAGAGCCGATTTTGACGCGACGCATTGCTGTGGATCAGGTGAAGTTCATCATGGATGAAGCGCACAAGCGCGGGATGCATGCGCACACGTATGCGGGCGATTTGGTGGTCTCGGAATATGAGACGGAACAGCTCAAGACGTATTGCCGCTTGATGAAAATGGATTATGTTGTTGTAGACGATATCCGCAATTATTATGGTGGGGTTAATAGCAATGACGGGCCCATCAATGTCGTGGTCAAGCCGCCAATCAAGGTAAACGTGATTACGCCGTTTGAACATTCGAGTCTCGTGGATTTCCGCGCCGAGATGCGAACTGTTACGACGGGCAAGCTTTTTGACGTGTTCAGCAAGCCTGAGATGCTCGAGTTCTCGCATATGCTTTCGAACAAGGGCGCTGCCGTGCGCTACATGGCGGATTTCTATCACGAGCCGATTGAAAATACGATAGCCGTGGGCGATGAAGAAAACGATTGCCCGATGATCGAAGCGGCTGGCGTTGGGGTGGCGATGGCGAATGCGTCACCGGCGGCGAAGGCTGTTGCCAATTACGTGACCAAGCACGACAACAATCACTCCGGGATTACTGAAGTTATCGAAAAATTTGTGGTGTAGTCGTTGATTCACGTCATGCTGAGCCGGAATGGCGAAGCATCCAGTAAAGTCTTGAAAAATGACTGGATTGACGGCTGCGCCGTCCGAGGCGGCTGCTCAAAAATAGGTCTGCAAGCAGCCCTGCTTTGTTCGCTTTGCTCTCGTTTCTTCCACCGTTGGTGTCAGAATGACGTTTTGAAAGCTGCCGTCATGCGGAGTCTCGCGATAATCTCATCCACATCTGTAAAGGCGCACATGGGGAGGCTTACGACTTTTTGGCAGGCTACCGTGGCGTTGCTTGCGGAGCTGTCTCGGGATGCGCGGTCGCTTGTGTTTTCGCGTACTTGCGCGAGTTCCTTGAAGCATGGCTGTGTGTGCAGCGGCATGGGGTAGTGGATGCAGTACGGCACCCCGGCGCTTTCTAGTTGCTTTAAAAAAGTTGCGCGGTCTTCTGCCAATACGGTGTATTGCGCGTAAGTGCTTGTGTTGCCGTTTGCGATTTTTTGCGGCGCGATTCCCGGAATGGCGTTGAAAAATTCATCGTACTTGCGGGCATTCTCGCTGCGCTTCTTCAGCTCGTCTTTGAAATGGCGGAGCTTCACACGCAGGACTGCTGCCTGGATGGCGTCTAGCCTGCTGTTCATGCCGCAGATTTCGTGAATGTATCGCGTCTGGCTTCCGTGGTTTGCGATGAGGCGGATCCTTTGCGCCAGTTCGTCGTTTGCCGTGAAAAGAGCTCCGCCGTCGCCGTAGCAGCCGAGCGGCTTTGCCGGGTAAAAGCTCGTGATAGAAATGTCGCCGAACGTGCAGGCGGGTATGCCGTTTTGCATGGCCCCGAACGCTTGGGCTGAGTCTTCAATGAGCCAGAGACCGTTTGCCTGCGCGCATTTTCGAATTTCTGCGTACGGGGCGCACTGCCCAAAGAGGTTGACCGCGATAATCCCGCGTGTCTTTTCGCCAATCAGCGATTCGATACTTTCTGCGCTGACCTGGAGCGTTTCGGCGTCGATGTCTGCAAATTTCGGGATGCCTCCGAGGCGCATCACGCATTCGGCGGGGGCAATAAAGGTGAAGTCCGGGACGATGACTTCGTCTCCCGGTTTAAGCCCGAGGGCGAGGAGTGCGATTGTCAAAGCGTCCGTTCCGCTACCGCAGGTGATGGTGTGCTTTGATCCTGTAAATTCTGCAAGTTCCGATTCCAGCGCCTGGACGACCGGCCCTCCGATAAAACAGCCGCTATTGAGCACTTCGTTTTCGGCTTGCTTAAATTCGGATAAATAGGCTTCTCGCTGTGCACGTACATTGATGAACGGAATCATGGTGCTAAATATAGAACTAATTCCTCATTCCTAATTCCGAACTCCTAATTCCCAATCAACTCGCCCCTTGACAACTTTTAAACTTTTACTATCTTTGTGCTAACATTTTTTAAGTAGGTTTTCACCCGGAGAATTTAAGGTGCCTCAACACAAGTCTTGCAAAAAGCGTTTGCTCCAGGCCGAAAAGGCCAACGCAATGAACCGTTCCACTCGTAGCGCTATCCGTGCTAGCCTCAAGGTTATCCGCACTGCTGCTACGAAAGCCGCTGCCCTCGAAGAAATGCCGAAGCTCTTCAGCATGCTCGACAAGGCTGCCGTTTCTCACCGCGCTGGTTTCTGCGCCAACCGTGCTGCCAACTACAAGGCCAAGGTTGCTAAGGTCATCAACGGCCTCGCTTAATTAAAGCTTTTCTACAGGTTTTAAGCAAAATGAACCGATATGCTCATGGCGTATCGGGTTGTTTTGTTGTATGGAACTTTGGGGGTGGGGTTGTTTGGTTAAAATACGAGGGGAGTCGATATTAGACGAAATATTGTGATTTTAGTTAAAAAACGCCAAAAATAAAAAATAATTTTTTTGTTACGAAACTTTTTTACTAGATTAAGTATTGGGTTTCAAGGATTTAGAATGTCGTCTATTAATTTTGCTACAAGAGAGATTAGTTGTAAGGTCGTTTACTATGGTCCTGGTTTGAGTGGAAAAACCACAAATCTTCAGGTAATCCATCAGAAAATGCCTCAAGATAAGCGTACCGACATGGTTTCGCTCGCTACGGAAGGCGATCGAACGTTGTTTTTTGACTTTTTACCTTTGAATTTGGGCGACATCAAGGGTTTTAAGACTCGTTTCCAGCTTTATACGGTTCCTGGCCAGGTTTATTATAACAGTACACGTAAGCTTGTGCTTCGTGGTGTCGATGGGATTGTCTTTGTAGCGGATTCCCAGCGTTCTCGCCAGGCCGAAAACTTGGAAAGCCTTCAGAACTTGCGCCAGAATTTGCAGGACTACGGCATGAACTTGGACGACATTCCGTTCGTGTTGCAGTACAACAAGCGCGACATGGATAATGTGTTTACTCTGGATGAAATGAACGAAATGCTCAATCCAGACAAGAAAATCCCATTCTTCCCGGCGACGGCCCATAATGGCAAGGGTGTTGTGACGACTCTTAAGACTATTGCCATGCTGGTGATCGAAAAGTTTAATGTGAAGCAGGGCTTTTTGCGCAAGGCCGCTGTCGGTGCAACTACGGCAGCTCCTGCAAGTGAAACTCCGGCTGAAAAAGTCGATGCCGCTAAGCCCCAGAATGAAACCCCGGCGCCTCAGCCGGCCTCTCCGTTCCGTATGCCGTCGTTTGCCGCAAAACCTCAGACAAATGCGGGTAATTCCGGCGGTGCTGGTTCTGGTTTGTTCCAGAAGGGGGCTATGTCGTCTCCATTTGCCCGTCCGCGCGTCTCGACTGCCGTGCCAAGAATGCCTACGTTTGGCCGCTCTGTCGATAAACCGACTCAAACGGATGACGATGAAATTGTCTTGCGTCCGTACAAGCCGAAGGACAAGTAGTTTTTTATAAACGATAGTGGTGTAATATGAGCGATTATACAATTTATTCAGATGATGCAAACAAGGTGCGTCGCTTGATGACTGCGTATCAGGCCAGTGTCAAGTGCGAATATGTTGTTCTTTGCCATCGAGATGGAAACATCATTGCCGAAGTCGGCTCTCTTGGCTCGGACCTTGATGCAACTCCTCTTGCTGTGTTGAGTATTGCCGCATTTGACTCATCACGTCAGATCGGGGTGATGCTTGGTGGAGAAAAGTTCCAGTCCGTTTCATTTACGGGCGAGAACCGTTCCGTTTATATTTCTCCTGTAGCTCAGTCCCTCCTGCTTGTGCAGGTGTTTAATGGTGGCCGACTTCCGAATCGCATTGACGACTTTAACCGCTTGCTGGTTGAAAAGTTGGAAGACGCCGTACCTGCGTTTACACAGAATACGAGCAGTCTTGTTCGCTAGGAGGTGCTTGTGGCAGGTCGGTTTCCGCCACTGCGAAATTTGCGTAAGACGACTCTTTTGGCGTTGGTCGTCTTTCTTGGTTTCTTTGTCCATCGCATAGTCATGTTCTTTATTGATGACGATGTCAGCTTTACGGAAAGTTCCGATATAGAGCTTTCTCCAGCCAATAGCGTGGTTTGCCGTCATATTGTAAATGGAGAACCCTTTGGTTCTGACAGTGTTTTCGAAGAGAATACAAGACTTTACGTCTTTTCGTCTATTACAAATTCTGCACGTTATCAGGAAGACACGCTTTTTCACATCTGGTTTCTGGGTATAGATACGATTTTTGTGGAACCGTGCAATCTTGCTGGAGATGTTTGCAGTTCCATGCTTGCTTCGGACTTGGTTGAGCTTGGCGAATGGAGCGTTGATTTGGTGGCTGGCCGCAAGTTGCTTGCGAGTAGGCAGTTCCGCGTGGTGGCTCCATCCCGGTAATTTTGTATGCGGTCGATTCCTTGTCTGGGCCTGCTGCTTGTCAGTTTTGCCTTTGCTTTGGATGTGGATTCGCTTCCCGTCTGGGATCCTTCAATTCTTGAAAAGAATACTTTAGAAAACGCATCTGGAATTGCGCCTGAGACGGCAATTTCTGTTGCGACTGCTGATGCGCCGGATTCTTCACGTGCAGAAATCGAGACTCACGGCTACAAGACGATGCAAGTCACTGTGGGCGATGGCGGCACACAGGTCGATCAGGAACTGCGACTCTCGATTCAAGGGCGCCTAGCTGATAGCGTCTACATTGATGCTCTTTTGTCGGATGTGGACCGCAAAGCGGGGGATCAGACGACGGCAACGCTCCAGGAAGTGGACCAGATTTATTTTCGTGTAGAATCTCCGTATGCGATGCTCCATTTGGGCGATTTTACGTGGACAGACAATTCCATGGGACTCACGTCGTTTGGCCGTTCTACGCTTGGCGCGATGGCGACATTGCGCTACATGGGTTCGGAAGTGAGCGGGGCGTGGGGTACGGATGAAGTGACGCGGTATTCGCGTTCGTTTAGCGGTGTGCAGGGGCAGCGTGACGGCTATTATCTGGATGAGTCTGGCAGCTTTGTTTCGATTGTACCGAATTCTGAAAAAGTCTGGCTGAATGGTGTAGAGCTTGTTCGGGATCGCGATTACGAAGTGAATTACGCCGGCGGCCTTTTGAATTTTAAAAATGGGATCATTCCTGGAACAGACGATGAAATTCGCGTAGAATATGATGCTTACTTAAGTGAAAGCATTTACACGATGTATGCCGTTCGCGGTAGTTTGCGCTTTGAAAATGTATTCTTTGACGTGTCTGGTTTCCATTTGGAAAATGACGTAGACCGCATGCGCAAAAGTTCGCTTGACAGCGTGGATTATGAACGCCTGAAAAACGATCGTGGCGGTGTTTTGCGGGATTCTTCGCTTAACGAGTTGCATCGACCGAAAATGTCGGAACGCTTGGGAGCGCGCCTCCGCTTGCAGGCGGAACATCGCTTTTATGCCGATGTCGAACTCGGTTTAAATCGCATGGATTCGAATACAGTTTCTAAAAATGTTGGTGGCCCGAGCGGTCGTGCTTTTAGATGGTATGTGACGACAGACTCGACGCAGAACATGAATGCTTTCCCGGTGGCGCTTTCGGTCTATGGGAATTTTGTACAAGATGGGTTTGCTATTTCAGAATTTAACGGGAACGATCGGGACTGGAATTCTTATGCGCTCAAGAATGAATGGGATTTGGACAGCGCTCTTTTGAAAGGCGGCTTGCGCCATGATGAACTTGCGCTTCGCCTTCGTCTAGGCAAGGACTGGTTTGGAACGGCAAAGTGGGGATACCGCCGTGGCGATGAAGAGCGCTGGAATTCCTCGCGGTCTCAGTTGTCGCTTGTGCACCGCAATTTGGATGTGGCAAGCGAGTTTTCGGCAATGTATGTCTCGAGTACGCAGGATGTGGATCAGAAGCGTTACCAGGGAACTTTTTCGTCGGAATTCTTGCGCGGATTCGTTAGGCCGTTTGGTCGCGGCGATGTACGCTATTCGGTGCTCGATTCGCTGGGGCACAAGTCGGAACGGGGCTATGCAAAAACGGCCGTTGGAGCGACTTTGAATGATGACCTGTGGAATGTGAAGGAATCGGTCGGGACGCTTACCGTGCGCAAACATGAAATCTCAGGGCGTTCCCGTGACGAAGGCTGGCGTGATTCCGTGAATCTCGTGACATGGACGCAGTCGGCAGATGCTAATTTTAATCGCTTTGGTCTTTCGCACTTGTTGCAGTATACCCATGCCGTTTCCGATTCGCTTGGAAACTCGGATTCCTGGGTGGGCGACTTGTCTTCGAATTTTGGCGATGACGATATGGGTGTGCAAGGTTCTGTGGCGTACCGTTTCGGAATGACTTCGGAACAGACTTATACGGCCATTTACAAAGCGGTTGCGAAGGGCACGGGCGATGTGCGTTACGATAGCCTTACTGGAAGTTTTATCGAAGGGGTGGATAACGGTGATTTTGTCTATGAAGGCATGGGTCGCAATGATTCCGTGGGCGCTGTGCTTTCGTCAAATGCAATGTTTGAAGCTTCGCTTGAATGGAATCCGGGTGTCTCGCTTGGAATTTCGCAGGGGCTGTTGCGCGATATAACGATTAGCGCTTCGTACCGTTCCGAAGCCGAAGATACAACGGGGAAAAAAATTTATTTCCCGCCGGTTTATCCGGCGGCTCTGCGTCGCGTGACGGCGGGAACGGTTTCATGGGAGGCTAACCTTGCCTGGGAACATCCGTCGGGGATCTCGGCATCGTACAAGCCGAGTGCAAGTTACGAAAAGAAGATGTCGTCGATCGGTTACTATCAGGATGTGTTTGACCATAAGCTTACGGCTGGATTTAAAATAAACGATGAACATTCTGTGCATGTAGACAATACTTTTGAAGATGTTCACTTGGCGGCATTGCAAAAACTGGACTGGAATATTTGGGAAATTACAGGTCGGTACACTTGGAAATTTCCTGCGGGCTTTAGCGTGTCTCCGCGTGTCCGCTATAGGGAAGGTTCTGGCGAAGATAATACTGAAATGTCTTTTGGTGCGCATCTCTGGGAAGAGGAACTCCGTGTCGGCTATGAAAAAGAAGGCTTTGTCGATGCGCATGTCTCATTTGCTTCTATACAAATGAATAAACATGATGGCGCTATTCCGTACCAGATGATGTCTGGCTTTGGCGATGGTGTGACATTCAGGCTTGAATCGATGGTGTCAGTGGAAGTGAACCACTTCTTGTCGCTTTCGCTCCGCTATATTTTGCGCTTTGGCAATGCCGAAGAACATATATTCCAGAAATTGGCAACAGAAGCGAAGGCGTATTTCTAGTATGAAGTTGTTGACTCGAAATATTTTGTGCGTTGTGGTGGTGCTTCTGTTGGGGGCGGTTTTGGGCCGTGCGTCTGAATGCCGTATTACGCATGTGGAATGGGAGGGGGAACACGGCGATTTTGAAGAACTTTCGATGAGCGTGATAGTCGGTGCTCCGTGCGATTCATGGCGGGGGGCAAAACAGAAACTGTTGCGTTTTTACGAGGACCGTGGATTCCTGGGTGCAAAATTGCAGGTGAACGTCGATAGCGCAGGTGTGGCTCGTTGCCGTTTTGAACGAGGCAGCGCCTGGGTGTGGGGCGGGGCCGAAAATCTGGATTCCGGTGCAACGGACATAGGTGTCTTTAGGCTGCTGACTGGGCTTGAAGTTGGCGAAAAAGTGTCGCTTTCGGATTTGGAACGCTCGGAACGCAAGCTCTCTCGATTGGGCTATTACGAAAAGACTGCCGATGTGCGCTTGTTCCGTGATCCGGTGCGAAACCGCGTGATTCCGGCGTATTCTATGCGGGCGGCCCCGATTTCTGCAGCCGAAGGTTTTCTCACATATTCGAGCGACGAAAATGTTTGGGAAGGAAAAATCAATCTCGATTTGTACAACATTCTGGGAACGGGACGCGATTTGCAGATGGATGGCTATTCGCAAAGTGAGTCTCGTCGGATTGAAGGCTCGTATCGCGAACGGTTTATTTTTGGCTCGGCGTGGGATGTGCTTGTGCGCGGGTTCTTTGAAGACGACTCTCTGTCGCGGGATTCCCGTCTGGAACTTGGCGTATCGCGGAATATCGGGTTTAACCTTGAAATTTCGGCATTTGTGGGTATCGGCAATGACGAGAAGAGTTCGTCGCTGGAGCTTTCGTACATTTCGTTTGACCGGAGCGTTTTGCCTCGAAGCGGTACGTCGCTGGATGTTTCGCTTGCGTGGATGATGGACCGCCCGGATTCGCTCGATAGCTATTTGCGGTTGCATGCGTCCTTGGTTCATTACGTGCCGCTGTGGAAAAATTTCATTGTGCGCTACTCGGCTGCGGCGGGTGCGTTACTTCCGTCGGGAGGTTCGTTTGCGCGTGAGGACTTGTTTAGCCTGGGTGGCATCAACTCGTTTAAGGGGATGATGTATGGCTTTATGCGGACTCGCGCGTATGGATTTTCGCAGGCGGCGTTCCTGTGGCAGGATGGCTACGATTTGTCGATCGAGCTGTTCTACCAGCCGGGACTTTACAGGCGAATGAAGCCTTTTCACGGGTGGGCGCGCGAGCACGATTATGGCATCGGGTTTACGCAGTACCGCAAGTCCTGGAGCTTTAGCATTTACTATGCGCTCCGCAATGGGTGCGATTATTTGGACGGTGTCCTTGGCTTCGGGGTGAAAACGCTGTTTTAAGAAAAGTGCTTTTGAAAAAAGCAAAAAAAGTACGTCATGCGGGCGGGGCCCCAGCTCGGAGTTGACGCCTACGGCGTCAGCGGCTTCACTCGGTTATGCCGGTCTGCAAGCAGCCC
>NZ_JBGUHR010000086.1:0-245845 GCF_045112255.1 Fibrobacter sp. | reverse complement strand
CAAGCAGCCCGTCGCAACACTCGTTTTGCACACTACTGCGAAGAAAATACCTTGGCCGACGCTATATTCTCACTCTGTTTGTCATTCGTTTGTTTTTTGATAGAATATCTCACTAACAGCAATAATAATTGCTTCCAATATGTGCGATTATTTGGACGGTGTCCTTGGCTTCGGGGTGAAAACGCTCTTTTAATTCGGAGTTAGGAAGTATGAATTAGGACTAATGTATAGGGCGAGTGACGCAGGATTGCTTGCAAGCCTATTTCCTAATTAACCTAACCGTTGTCTATTACAATTTTGGAACGCGGACTTTGTCGCCGGCGTTGAGGTGCTCGAGCATGACGCCCGGGTTCACGGACTGGAGGGCCGAGAGCACGTAGAAGCGGGGGAGGTTCTGAGTGCCTGCACCGTATGTTCTGCGGAGGAGCTTGAACAGGTCTTCGCCATCGTTAGCGGTGACGACCTTGTAAAGACTCTTGTTCGAGGGATCGGACTGCAAGGCGGAGAGCGCGTTCGAGAACTTGGCTACGAAATTTTCGGCGTTGTTGCTTGGCTTGGAGGCTTCTGCGGCCTGCTTGACCTGTTTTGGCGGTTTGCTCAGCCCGGATTTGCGGCTCGTGCTCTTTCCGGTGACGGACGGCGGGAGCTTGAATGTCGGCGCCTTGAACGCGTTCATCTTGAGGCTCACGTCGGCGGTGTCTTTGCCTTTTTTGACCGGTTCGAGCTTCAAGATGGAGTCCAGCGAGGCTATATAGTTGCTGTCAGGCCATTCTTCGAGCACCATGCGCTTGTTCACCTCGACAATCTTGGCAGTCGGGTGGTCGTTTTCGCAGGCAATCAAAAGTAACGGAAAAAGCAGCAATAAAGATTTCATGCTATAAAAATACTAAAAATGAGGTTGCAACTTGCCAAAATCCTAAAAAACAACTAAATTATAGCTCTCAACAATTACTTCACAGGAAGTTTTATAATGAAAGAAGGTATCCACCCTAATTATCAACCGGTCGTGTTCGTCGATGCGAATACGGGTAAAGAATACATCACCCGCTCCACGAAGTCTTCCGCCGAAAAGAAGACTATCGATGGTGTTGAATATAACGTGATTTCTTTGGAAATCACTGCTGATACCCATCCGTTCTGGACGGGCAAGCAGCATCGCGTGGATACGGCTGGCCGTATCGACAGCTTCAACAAGCGTTATGGCGGCGGTGCTAACATCACCTCTGCAAAGCGCAAGACTCGCAAGGCTGCTCCGGTCAAGGCTGAAGAAGAAGCTTAATCTTCTTAAATTTTGGGGCCTCCCTAACTAGGGAGGCTTTTCTCTTATTTAACCCTGAGGACGCAAAATGAAAAAGAAACTTAGCATTTGTGCCGCTGCCTTCATCGCCCTTGCTATGACGGCTTGCGATAGCGGTAAGACTGGAACCATCGAAGGCGAAGTTCGTGATGCTTTCACCAACAAGCCGCTGGAAATGCCGACTGTCGGTATGGACTCCACGATTTACACCACTCTTTCCAAGAAGTACGAATTCAACCAGGAACTCCGCAAGGGTAAGTTTAAGTTTGTCAAGGTTCCGGTTGGTGCCTATAGAGTTTATGCTGGTCGTTCTAAGTATGTGAAGACCCGTATGAAGATTGAAACGACGGAACAGAATCCGAACGCTTCTCTCATTCTTTACATCTACAGCGCCCAGGTTGATCCGGGTCTGTACCAGGGCACTCCGGAAGGCCCGCTCAAGATCGATAACAAGTGGGTGGTCTACTCCACGAACTGCAATGAATCCATTGCCGGTTACCGCTTGACGATGCCGCAGCAGACTGGTAGCTCTACTGCAAGCATTGCTGAAAAGATTGGTGTCCAGAAGAAAGGCAAGAAGGGCAAGAAGGCTAAGAAGGCCGCTCCTGCTCAGGTCGCATCTGCTGTTACGAACCTCCCTGAACCGCGCGTCATTGAAGGCAAGCTCGAAGTGTTCTTCCGTAACGCATCTTCTGTGACGACTCCGCTCATTGCTAAGACCTATCCGGCTGTCGTTGCTCCGATCGCATCTCACAAGGACTGCAAGGGCTTTGGCGAAGGCGAAACGAAGGGCGTGTTCCCGGTCAAGGACAAGGCAACCGATCTCAAGGTCGAATACGTTGCTGAAAACCTCTTCAAGATTACTGGCGAACTTCCGAAGGGCAAGCAGATTATCCAGCTCTCCCAGGACGGAAAGACGGTCCAGACTTACTATTTCGAAGCCAAGTAAGCTTTCGAAAATAGCTTGAATATAAAAGCTGCACGGCCAGAAGGTCGTGCAGTTTTTTTGTATAAACGAAAAACTCCGTTGGAAAACGGAGTCCGCGACGAAGTCGCCAAACTAAAACTATTGACTAATGACTATTGACTAGAATTCAATCAGTCCCTTGGCTTCGTCAGCAAGGATGACCTTTGTGGCCATGTTAATGAAGAGGCCGTGTCCGACGATGCCTACGATGTGTTCGAGATCGCGGGCGAGCTTGTCCGGGTCTGCGATGGGGGCGAACTTTGCATCGGCGATGAGGTTACCGGAATCGCTAATCACTGGACCGTCCTTGCCTGGAGCGCCCATGCGGACCTTGACTTCGCCACCGAGCTTTTTCACGCGTTCGGTCACGACGGCGATGGCGCCCGGGATGATTTCGAGAGGTACGGCAAACTTGGTGCCGAGCTGTTGCACGGCCTTGCCACTGTCCGCGATGATCACGTAGTTGTCCGTCATGGAGGCGACGATCTTTTCGAGGAGGTGTGCGGCTCCGCGGCCCTTGATGAGGTTACGGTTCGGGTCGATTTCGTCGGCGCCGTCGATCACCATGTCGAGGTGGCTCACTTCGCCCATTTCCTTGAGCGGGATGCCGAGGCTACGGCATTGGAGCGTGGTGCTCCAGCTGGTCGAAACGCCCGTCACGTGGATGCCTTCAGTCTTGATGCGTTCGGCGAGTCGGTTCACCATGTGGGCCGCCGTGCTGCCTGTGCCGAGACCGACAATCATTCCGTCCTTGATCATGTCTGCGGCGCGAACACCTGCAGCCTTCTTGAGTTCATCCATCGATGCCATTAGCGCCATCTCCTTTCGTTTGAATCAAAGTTGTCGTCGCCCATGCGGTTGTCGTAACTGTCATAGTTATCGTAGCCGTCGTAATCGTCTTCGTCCGGGAATCCGGATTCCTGTTCGGTGAAGCTAGCTTCGACGATGTCTATGACTTCGACATTGAAAGTCAAGTCCTTGCCTGCAAACGGGTGGTTCCCGTCTACAATGACCGTATCTTCGAGAATTTCCTTGATGGTGTAAATGCCGTCGCACTGATCGTCGTCATCGTCAAGGTTCAAGTCGTTCACAAATTCTTCGGCGGTGTCCGGCAGCTGGAATTCGCGGATATCGTTATCCTGGTACATTTCGAGTTCCATGCCGAGCCAGAGTTCCCCGACGTCGCGGAGTTCTTCTTTCGGGACTGTGAGGATTAGGTCCTTGCGGTATTCGCCATAACCGAGATTCGCCGGAATGCTCACTGTAAACTTTTCGCCCAGACGACGCCCCGTCAATGCGTCTTCAAGTCCGGGAATGATGTTGTTGTATCCGTGGATGTACACGAACGGCTGGGTGGCGGGAACTTCTTCAAGAATTCGCTTGCCTTCTCTGAGGGTGTAGGCTATGCTCACCTTCATCTTGTCTTGGATGACTACCATACGTGCCCAAAGATAGAAAAATTATTTCTACAAACGGGCGCTTTCTCTATTTGCTAAAATCAAAAAATGCTGCAGGATCTGTTCCGAAAATTTCACCGAGCTTTATGGCCATCTTGCGGGATACCGCTCTGCGTCCATTTTCCATGGCGCAGAGGTTCTGAACCTGAATTCCGAGTTTTTCGGCTAGGGTGACTTGAGACCAGTTTCGCAAATCACGGTTTGCGACAATCATTTCTCCGGGGGTTGAGTCCAGATTCTTGAACCAATCGGATTCTTCGAAGGGAATCGAATCCTCGTTTTTGCAGACCGCCACATTTTCAGGCTTGTAGGTATCTTTTAGGAATCTGACAAGCGGAGCAGGGATGTGTTTCGCACGAATTTCAATATGGGGCTTTTTCACGACTGCCAACATAGTATACCTCAATATTTATCGACCCATTCTCACATGTCCAGCAAGCGACCCAGTTCAAGGCGATGTGACAATGATACTTGTTGTCGCCAAGTTTCGAGTAATGCCAGAAAAGAGGTTGTATAGGTCCGGAAACCTTTAGCGATTGTAGTAGAGCCTTCAGCTTGTTTTGCACCGCTCTAGGCATGGTTCTCGCCGAACGATCCGCTTTCTTGGTTAAGGTCACATTGTACATAGTTAAATATAATCAGTTTTTGATTATTTATCAACAGGGTTAAATTGTTTAAGGATTAAAAACTATCAAATAAAACACTCAAATACGAGAAGTAATCGAATTTTGCAAACAACCGATTGCAATTATCAACATTTTTTTCAAATCAAGGCGTATTATCCCTATTTGTCAATAGCGGTGTAAGACTTTCATATTTCTTTTTTTCTAAATTACAGGTATGCTTTACGGTATTTGTTCAG
This sequence comes from Fibrobacter sp., assembly GCF_045112255.1. GTDB lineage: Bacteria > Fibrobacterota > Fibrobacteria > Fibrobacterales > Fibrobacteraceae > Fibrobacter. The sequence continues at coordinate 241,262 of NZ_JBGUHR010000086.1, read as the reverse complement.
ATATCCATTCCAACGCCACGGCATTCAAGGCTGTCCTTGAGTCTATGCACGATAACGGCGTTGAACGGAGAATATGCCTTGGTGATATTGTGGGATATGGCGTCGATACCGATGAGTGCGTCAATTTGGTTAAAGAGAACATGGATGTGTGCCTGATCGGAAACCACGACAGTGTGGCGGTACGGTACGAATCCAGCGCTGGCTTCAACCCGTATGCGAAGCAGGCGATTGAATGGACCCAGAAGAACCTTTCCAAGGAGTCTGTGGCGTTTATCCGCTCGCTTCCGTATATTCACGAAGAAAACGATATTTGCTTTGTGCATGCGTCGCCCTTGTCTCCGGCAGATTGGGTCTACGTGACCGATCTCGAGGATGCGCTGAACGCTTTTGACCATTTCTCGGAGCGTTACTGCTTTGTGGGGCATACGCATAGCCCGGTCATCATTGCAAGCCGTCCTTTGGCGATTCCGAAAATTCTTGATGAGTACGAGTACGTGATTGCGAATACCGAACGCTTGCTGGTGAACGTCGGCAGTGTGGGGCAGCCACGCGACCGCGACCCGAGAGCCTGCTGGTGCCTGCTTGATACCGAGACCAAGTGTGTACGGCTCATCCGCGTGGAATACGACATTCGCGAGACGCAGAACCGCATGAAAAAGCAGGGAATGCCCTCGTTCTTGATTGACCGACTATCGGTTGGGAGATAGGTTAGACGAGAGAACGGCTCTGCGAGTCTACAGACTAAAGACGAAAGAGGTGTAAATGACAAGATTTGGTTGTAAGAAAAAATGTTTAGCTTTGAATATTGTTGAACGTGATATTCATCGTATTTATTTGAATTCTCTCGTCTCTCGTCTTTCGTCTTTCGTCTAACCATGAAATGGATTTTAGCAGTTTTCGGCCGTGCTGGTTCCCCGTTCATTGCGGATGAGGTGGAAAAGTATGTGAAGCGTTTGCGCGGTTCCGCGATGCCTCTTGAAGTTGTTGAACTCAAGGAATCGAAAATTGACGATCACGCCCAGGCGCTTGCCCAGGAAGCCGCCCTTTTCGAGAAAAAATTCCCGCGTAACGAGTACCGCCGAGTGATCCTCTCCGAAGAAGGGAAGCTCATGACGACGGTGAAGCTTGCCGATGCGTTACAGGCCCGCTTTACGGGAAATATTGTGTTTTTGATTGGCTCTGCGTACGGCATCGACGAGAACTTGAAAAAGTCGGCCGACTTGCTGTTGAGCCTTTCTCCGTTGACTTTTACCCATGATCACGCGAGGATTATCACGGTGGAACAGCTCTACCGCGTCCAGATGGTCATGCAAAACCACCCGTATCATCACCGATGAGACGAAAGAACGGTGCTGCGCACCTACAGACGAGAGACGAAAGATGTTAATTTCTGCAATTGTAGCGGTTTCTGAAAACAATGTCATTGGGCGCGATGGGCACTTGCCGTGGCACCTTTCGCAGGATCTCAAGCGCTTCAAGGCGATTACCACAGGGCATGCCATCATCCTCGGTCGCAAGAATTACGACGATATCGGCCGTCCGCTCCCGAACCGCACGAACTACGTGCTCACCCGAAACAAGGAATTTCAGGCCCCGGGCTGCATTGTCTGCTCGTCGCTCGGTGAGGCGATCGAGGCCGCCCGCGCCGCAGGCGAGACGGAGTGCTTTATCATTGGCGGTGCCGCCGTGTACCGTGAAGCGATACCGCAGGTCGAAAAGCTCTATTTGACGAGAGTTTTGTCGCATGTAGATGGCGATGTTTTCTTCCCGGAATGGGAGGGAAACTTCGAAAAAGTCAGCGAAGAACCGTTCCAGGCTGACGAAAAAAACGATTTTCCGACCGTTTTTCAAATTTGGGTACGAAAAAAATAAGATTCTATTGCTTTTAGAATTTCTTATTATATATATATGCTGATGAAAAACGGAAAGAGAATTCTTAAGCTTCTCGTTGCAGTGCTTGCCGCTGTAAGTGTTGCTTTGTTTGTCATCAGTTTCAACGGAATGTGCCGTCATGGCACGTGTAATCATGTTATCAAACTTAACGATGGTTGGTCCGTTTCTTTTTCCGATGTGCATCTCACTCCGTTGAAGCATGTGTCGGAATTCCGGGTGCCTTCAAATGTTGAACCCGGTGATACCATTATTTACGAACGGAATATGAGGGATGATTCAATCCCTTTGCCAACGACTTTGCGCTTCCATGCGTATCACGTTGCTATTGCCGTTTATGTAGATAGTATTTGCTATTACCGTTATGGATTTGAACGCTTTAAGGAAGGGCGGCTTGTCGGTAGCGGAATCCATCTTGTGAACATGCCTGAGCATTTGGACCAGCATACGATTCGCGTGGTCACAGTTGTCACAGAAAGGGCTGCCGCAAAATCGCTGACATCTATAGAACTTTTGCGCTCCGGCAGCATGACGGATTATTTTGCGAACAATTCAGATTCCATTACGATTGGAATTTTCCTGATGTTCTTTGGCATGATAGCCTTTATTACCGGGTGTTGTGCAGTGGGGTTTGACCGGGCGTATTATCGACTTATCCTGATTGGACTTTTTGCAGGGCTGATGGGACTTTGGACGCTCAACTATGCGAAGGGAATTCAGATATTCTCGATGAATTATGCTCTGGATACGACGCTAGAGTATATATCGCTTTATCTTGCAGCAATACCGTTTGGGCTTCTCATCATCAATATGCGTTCTGGCAAGATTTCGCCGTGGAAAATGAGAATGCTGAAAGGCATTGTCGGTTTTGGTGGCTTGTTCTTTGTTGTGACGACTATTTTGCATGTGGCTGATATTGCTCATTATCCGTCATTTTTGATTGTCTATCACAGCTATATTTTTGTTTCGTTCTTGTTCATGGTCGTATTCAGGGTGCTTTACGATCGCGGTGCCGGCCTCCAGGAAAAAATCCTTACGTCTGGTACGGTTGTGTTTGTGCTGTTTGGAATTGCGGATGTGTTCCGCTACAACATCCAGAATATGCTTGGGCTGGATAAGCCTTTCATGGATTCGACATGCTTGCCTGTGGGGGCGCTCCTCTTCATTTTGCTCTTGATGGTGGGTTACCTTGTTTACATGTACGAAGAACTCATGGACAAGACCGAGAAGGAAGTCCTTCGCCAGATTGCCTATAGAGATGCGCTCACTGGCATATATAACCGTGCTAAGTGCGAACACATTTTTGAAGTCCTCAATCGTGATGATAGCGATTATGCTATTGTGAGTATCGATGTGAATGGACTCAAGTACGTCAACGACCATTTTGGACATTCTATGGGCGATAAGCTCCTCTGTGCCTTTGCCGATGTGTTCAAGAATGCTTTTAACGGCATTGGAACGACTATCCGCATGGGTGGCGATGAATTTGTGGCTATTGTCCGTGCGGAACATCTTTCGGATCTGAACACTGCGTTAAAGACGATGGTGCTCCTGGAAAAAGACGCCAAGTTGCCGATCGCCATGAATGTTGCTTACGGTTATTCAATACGCCGTCGAGGTGATGCCGTGACAGCAATGGACGTTTACCGCATGGCCGATGCGAACATGTACGCCATGAAGCTCGCCTCTAAACAACAGCGGATGGCGTAATTAATTCGAAATTAGGAATTTTGTTGGCTGTCATCTTGGAGCCGTCATCCTCGAACGAAGTGAGGGGAACCATTATTTCTTGAAATACAATGTATGGAATCCCTCCTTCACGATGCTCTGTCGAGAATGACAATTCTAAAAACTAATAACTAATAGCCTTTTTTTTGATTAGATTATTGAACAAGTATGATTGAGTTCAATATCTTTTATAAGCTTGCGGCGGCGCTGGGTATCGGTTTCATTATCGGTATGCAGCGTGAAAACTCGTATTCCCGCAATAATTCTAGGCACCCCGCTGGGCTGTGCTCGTTTTCGATTGTGAGCCTTTGTGGCGCCTTGTCTTGCTACCTGGGCGACCTGATGGGGTCGATAGTTCCCTTTGTCGTTGGCCTTGTGATTGTCGGGCTTTTGCTCGTGGCAAGCCATATTGCGTACGGCCTTTCGAACCGCGATAACGGCGGGCCTGCGGGCGTCACGACGAGTGCTGCCCTTATCATGATTTATTTCTTGGGGGCGCTTTGCTGGTTCAACCGGCTCCTGGAAGCGTGTATCCTCATGATCGTGCTTTTGTGGCTCTTGGCGGTCAAGCGGCAGCTTCACGATTTTGCGAAAAAGATATCGACCGAGGACATCATTGCGACGGTCAAGTTTGCGGTGATTTCTCTCATGATTTTGCCGTTCCTGCCGAATCGCTCTTTTGGACCGCCAGGCCTTGAAGTTCTGAATCCGCATACGATTTGGCTCTTTGTCGTGTTTATTTGCGGCATCGGCTTTGTGGGCTATGTGCTCATTAAGCTTGTCGGGCCGGGTAAGGGCATTTGGCTTACGGGGCTTTTGGGTGGGCTTGCGAGCAGTACGGCGCTCACGCTGAACTTGGCGGGGCGTAGCGTTGATAACGAACAGTATGCAGCGGACTTTACGCTCGGCATTGTGTTGAGCTGGTCGGTGATGTATGCACGACTCTACCTCATTTGCGTGTTCCTGATGCCCTCCCTTGCGCTCCCGCTCCTGGCGCCGTTACTTGTGCCTGTGGTGCCGGGACTTGGCTATGCGGGGTACTTGAAACTTCGTGAATCCAAGGATCATCGACAGAAGACGACCGATTTTAATAACCCGTTCAAGCTGTTGCCGGCGATTAAGTTTGGCCTAGTCTTTACGGTGGTCATGTTCATTGCGAACGCGGCTCATGCGTACTTTGGATCGGGCGCCTTGATGATTTGTAGCTTCTTGGGCGGTGCTGCCGAAATGGATGCGGTCGCGTTCTCGCTCATTGATATGTGCCGAAAGGCGACTCTTGAACACCACAACTTGATTTTGGCGCTCCTGTTTGCAAGCCTTGCCAATACGCTTACCAAGGGTTGCCTGGTGTATTTTCTTGGAGCAAAGTCCATGCGCCGTCCGATTATCCCGGCGGTTGTGCTCATTTGCGGCGTTTCGGTCGTGATGATTGGTATTTACTCAGTCGTGTAGTAAAAATGCTGGTATATTTTTTTGTGACAATTTCTCCTCTTGGTTCCCGTTTATATAATTTGGAAATGGGAAAATAAAAAAGTGGGTGTATTATGTCTAATAAGATGAATTTTGCGTTGACCATCGCTGGTTTTGATGGTTCTGCGGGGGCCGGAATTTTAGCCGATGTCAAGGCTATGGCTCATTTTGGTGTGTACTGCGAATCTGTATGTACTGCGCTTACTCAGCAAAATGAAGATGAATTTGTGGCGCCTGGCTGGGTCATCTGGGACCGCATCGAAGCTCAGCTAGAAACCTTATTCAAAAAAAGAACTTTCAAGTACGTAAAAATCGGACTTGTCGAAAAAGCCAAAGTTTTGAAGAAAATTGTTGAATATATCCGAACAAAATCTCCAGATGCCTACATTATATGGGATCCGATTGCAAGCGCTTCGGCGGGATTTCATTTTTTGCGAGCGGCCGAACAAGATAAATTCATGCCTGTGATGAATCAGATTGACTTGGTCACGCCGAATCAAGATGAATTTGGATTTCTTGGGCTTGGACTTGCAGCATCTCGTGGGCTGGTTAACCTTGGAAATGATTTTGCGCTTCTCTTGAAAGGGGGACATTCTAGAGGGAAAGAAGCCGTTGACATCCTCTGGGATCGTGATGGAAAACAGTACAAATTCTCTAGCCCGCGTTTGCCAGGGCATGGAAAGCATGGCACAGGCTGCCACCTCTCTTCTGCGATCCTTGCAAATCTTGCGCTGGGGCACACTCTCCCTGAATCGTGCCAGATTGCAAAGAATTACCTCACTGAGCTATTGCAGAGCGGTGAAGGCAGACTTGCAAAAGATATTTAGTTTAGATAGAATAAGCCTCCCGTTGGGGAGGCTCTTTTAATAAATTATTCTGTTTTACTTTTCAATGCATCTGACGGAGAAGGCGTTGTTTTCTTCGATGGCGCGTTCCGCATAACGTTCGTTGTATCCGCCGATGGTCACGAAGTTTGCGATGTAGGTCGTTTCTTCGGTAGCCGTCCAGAAGAATGCGGATTTTTCCATGTCTTCGTAAGCGAAATGTGTGTCGCTTTTGCCAGACGCGTTGAATGATGCTTTGGTTTCTTCGCAGTACGGACTCCACATTTCGTTGTTGCCGAAGCAGATCCTCTGGCCGGCCTGCTTGACTCTGAAACCGTTCTTCTTGCTTGCGCCGAGGTACTTGCTCAAGAAATTCCAGTCTTTGCGGTCAGGGAGCCTCCAGCCGGTGGGGCATGCCTTCATGGCTGCTTTCCATGTGTAGAGGCGACCGTACTTGTGACAGTTGGATTTGTCGTCGTTGTAGCAGTAGCTGCCTTTTGTCGTCTTGTAGGTGAGGTTTTCGGCGAGCCAGTTGTGGTTGCCTATTTTCACGATCTTGTAGGTGTGGCCGTCGCGCGGGTCCTTGAACTTTTTCGCGGAGGCCTTTTTGGAGGGGGCGGCTGCGGCGATGCAGGCAGCCAGAAGCATAAATACGAAACCAATTCTCATGGACTGAAATTTACAAATTTTCTGTTTTAGAAATTTTGTTATCTTGTGAAATGAAGAGGATTTAAAGTTGTTAATTGAAGATGTAAAAAAATCGATTGCTGATGCCGGTTTTCACGATGGCGAAAAAATGCCTTCCGTACGCAAGATGGCGGAGCGTCTAGGCCTTTCTGTGAATACGGTTCACCGGGCGTATAAGATTTTGGCTCAAGAGAAACTGGTGCAGCTCGTTCATGGCAAGGGCTGCTTTTGGGGTTCGGCCCCGTCGTTTGAGGTGAAGGCCGAAGAGAGCGTCTATTCCGTAGTCGAGCGCCTGTTCCAGAACGATTTGGACAGCGGATATCTGAATGCTTTTGATGAACTCCCTTCATGCAAGGAACTTTCGAACCGTTACAATGTTTCGCTTTATATTGTCAAAAAGTTTTTGATGCAAAAATGTGCGCAAGGGATTTTGCGCCATGTGGGGCACCGCTTTTTCTTTAGCGAAGAACGCCCTGTCGAAAAGTCTAATTATATCTTGTTTGTACATCGTTCGGATGAATTCGGGCGACTGAAGATAGAGTCCGAACGAGAATCCGATGTGTTCCGCACTTTTGCGCAGATTGCCGCAGAACAGAAAATTGCGGTGAAGTTTATTGGGTATCACGAAGCATCGAACCAGTTTTATTTATCTTCGGGTGAAACTTTTGTTGTAAAAAACGATGCTCATTGCCTGGGCGTGTTCCTCTCGACGTGGCTAGTTTATGATGCGGCGAAACTCTTTGCCCATTTTACTTCGTTCAAGAATCCGATTTCGGTCTGGTGGGAATACGCGCCGGATGTGATTCCGGTGATTGCCCGCAATAAAAAGAAATGGGCGTTTTACAACGTTGCGTTTGGCAAGGAAGCTGGTGTGATTGTTGGGCGCTATCTCAAGAGCAGGGACATGGGACCTGTTCATTACCTTTCGCCATACCACGCTAGTTTCTGGTCGAAGGCGCGTTTGCAGGGCTTGCTTGAAGCGGGCACGGATGTTATTCCGCTTGTCGATGAACGCTTTGCATCTCCGTTTGACTTGGCGGATGCTGCTGAACACGAGGGCGTTGAACGTCAGGTGCTTTTGGACAACATTCTTGAATCGCTTTTGAAAAATGCGACTTTGGATAAATTTGTTTGTTCAAATGACTGGGTGGCGGCTTCGCTGATTGATTATTTCAAGGCAAAAAAATTACCGGCGCCGTACGTGGTGGGCTTTGACGATACGATTGTAAGTTACCGCTACGTATTTGATTCGTTTGCTTTCAATGTCGGGACGATGGTGAAAGAGGCGATTTACCACATTGTCGCACCGACCATATATGCAGAACAGCGGCGCCAAATGCAGACGCCGCTTGGAAGAGTAGTCGAGAAACACTAATCGCAGTTGTCATCCCGGCCGTTGTGCCGGGATCGACATTGGTTAAACGTTAAACTTCCCGGAGCAGGCGAGGAGTCCGAGCATATACAGGAGTCCGTCGTAGTAGCGCCAGAGTCCGGTCGGGATTTCCATGTTCCAGAGGTCTTCGGCAAACGGCTTGATAAGCGGATCGCCCGCAGGGAGCGCGATCGTTGCGGCTCCGTTCATGGCAATCAGGCCGCCTGTAGCAGGCCTTGCCTCGCGCGGGAACGCGCTCCCGTCGACACGCATGTCGGCGAGATACGGGCGACGCCCGTGGAGGTAACCGAGAATTTTGCGAACAGCAGAAACTTCCCATTCGCTCACATCGGCACGTTCGCCTTTGTCTTGCAATTTGGCCGCGTCAAGACCGATGTTCCACACAACGCGCCAAGCATCACCGCAGAAGCAGTCGCTTTCCGGATGCCACGGCGTTTTCTTTGGCGTTCCGTCAAATTCGCTGTAGTCAGCGGCAAGTCCCGTGACCGGGTGGCAAGCCTTCTTCAAGTAGGCGACACTGTTGTCTGCAATCTTGTTCCAAATCGCGTCACCGCTTGCTTCGCCGTACATTCTGTAGAAGGCGACCGTGTTGTAGCTCGGATCGGTGTAATCGTTGCCCTTCATCGGCGAGAATCGCACGAGGCCCGCGTTCACGTCCATCATCGTGTACACGTCGCCTGCTTGCGGCTTGTGCGCCATGTCGTTGATGAGTTCGACGGCGTCACGCTTGTATTCTTCGTTTTTGAAAATCTTGGCGGCGAAAAGGAGTGCTGCGGCAAAGTATTCTTCGCCATCCGGGGCGGCACCCGGGTCCATCATCGAGAAATCGGCGGTCGAAACTTGCCAGGAGTAATAACCGACGAGGTCGCCCTCGGTGTTTTTCATGTGTGTCTTGGCGAATTTCCAGAGCTTGTCGAAAAGGTCCTGCTTGCCGAGGAGGGCTGCAACCGTCATGCCATAGCTCATGCCTTCGGAGCGGATGTCGTTGTGGCCGATATCCACGATGTACGCCATGTCATCGCCCTTGTCAAAGCAAATGCGTTCGTTTTCGCGGTCGCCTTCGAACAGTTGCGTGAAAGCCTTGTTGAGTTTTGCCTCGATTTCGGCGGGAGTCTTACCAATTTCTTCAAAAATGTTTCTCATGGCATCTAAAATAGAAATGTATTGAGCCGCCGTCTTGTTTACAAGATGAAATGTTTAAAAAGTGTTGTGGGTGTTTCTTGATGCGCTTGGAAAATTGTGGGAATTGTGAAAAAACTTGATAAAATTGAAAACGTCATATTTTGACATTTAATAATTCTATATTCATAAAAAGATTAATCCCGTTTTTTTCAAGCGTGTAAACGGGGAAGGAGAAAAAATGAAGATTATTGAAGAAAAAATATTAACGATTCGAAATGAACGAGTTATTTTGGATTGCGATGTGGCCAGTCTCTATGGTGTGCCTACAAAAGAAATAAATCAAGCTGTTAGGAATAATCCAGAAAAATTCCCCAAGGGGTACATATTCCAAACGACAGATGATGAAAAAAGTGAGGTGGTAAAAAATTTTGACCACCTTGGAAAGTTGAAATTTAGCCCTGTTAATCCTACCGCATTTACAGAACGCGGTTTATATATGTTAGCTACGATATTAAGGGGAAAAATTGCTGTTCAGACAACAATAAATATTATAGATACATTTGTTGAAATTAGAGAATTGTCGCGTGCTGTAGCTAGTATTCCTCATGTTGTAGATGAATCGAAACGAAAGTCTTTGTTGAAGCGTAGTGGAGAAATAATTTCAAATGTTCTTACGAATGATTTGGAAGAATCCGAAACAGAAACGGAAATAGAATTGAATTTGGCTATGCTTAAGATAAAACATAAAGTTAAAAAGGAACGTCAGCGAAAATAAAAACGCCCGCATTACTGCGAGCGTCTTTAAAAGCTTGAGTCTTCTTGGCTCTAAGCGGTTTACTACCTGGAGTAGTATTCCACGACGAGCTGTTCTTCGAGCTTGACCGGGATCTGATCGCGGAGCGGAAGCTTCACGAGAGTACCCTGCATCTTGCCGAGATCGACAGACAAGTATTCCGGAGCGGCAGCAGCAGAAGCGATTGCTTCCTTGATCTGCACGTGTTCCTTGGACTGTTCACGAACAGCGATCACGTCGCCAGCCTTGATGAGGCGGCTCGGAGAGAAGCTACGAACACCGTTCACAGTGAAGTGACCGTGTGCAACGTACTGACGAGCAGCGAAGATCGTACGGGCAAAACCCATGCGGAAGACGACTGCGTCAAGACGAGTTTCGAGCAAGATCATCAGGTTATCACCTGCAGAACCTTCACGACGGTTAGCTTCCTTGTATGCCTTGGCAAGCTGAGCTTCGGAAATGTTGTAGGTGAAACGAAGACGCTGCTTTTCGACCAACTGCTGCTTGTAAACGGAAGCAGACTTCTTGCGGGTCTGACCATGCTGGCCAGGTGCAAAGTTGCGGCGGTCGAGAGCCTTTTGAGTCTTCTGAGAAACGGCAACGCCGAGAGAGCGTGCTACTTTACCTTTAGGTCCGCGGAAGGAGGACATATTTACCTCTTTGAGGAAGCTCTTTGGTTACGCTCGCAAGTTGGCAGAGCTTGGCACGACATGCGAGATTTGGACTTCAAATTTAGTCAAATGTTCACTACTTGTCAACAGAATCCTGGCATTTCTCGAAGACGAAGGGATTGTGGTCGCCCTGGACCTTGAAAATGCGGCGGTCGCGTTCGCATTCGCGCTCGGTGACGGGGTACATCTTGTCCCAGGCTTCGAAAAGCTTGCGGTCCTGCTTGGAGAGGCTGATGTTGTAGGTCTTTTCCATGTAGAAGTGAACGCGGGCAATTTGGCCTCGGACTTCTTTGCGGGGTTGGACCTTCTTTTCCTTGAAATCGACGATGGTTTCGCACTCGCCGTACATAGGGGTTGGGTCGTTTGTCCACTGGCTGAACATGAAGTTGCTGCGGTCACCGTTCACTTCGCCGATGGCGGGGTAGAGGTTGTGGAGGTCGCCTTCCATGATCTTGAATGTGGTGTCGTTTGCGCTGCAGTTCTTGCGGCCGCCGTCGCGCCAGCAGGGGAGGTGCTTACCCATGTTGTGGGCGGTGACGATGTGTTCCCATTCGATGCGCTTGGTGCGTTCAAGGCTTTTGCGGTTCGGATTTTCGCGCGGCTTGTAGTTGCAGGTGTTAAAGTCTACGTGCTTTTTGTCGAGGTAGCGGCAACCGCAGTAGATTGTTTCCTGGAGTTCGCCGTAGTAGATGCGTCTCATTTGTTTGCCCGCATCGCGGTAGTTGTAGTGACGGGGAGCTGCCTCGGGATCGACTTTCGCAAACGAAAATGCTGCGAATACGCAAAGAATCAAAGCGACAGCGCTTGCTGAAACTTTCATATAAACAAAACCTCTTGTAGTGTGTAGTTTAAATGTAATAAATCGGAAGGGGAGTGTTGGTGTTTGGGACTTAGATGGCGGATCAGGTCCGCCATGACGTCGTTCCGGCCTCTGAGCCGGAATCTGACAATAGGGTTTAGCCGACTGCACCGCAGGTGCCTCAACTTTCTATATTATTATCCATGATTCAGAACGGATTGGAATATTTGAATTCCCGCCTCATATTCGGGATGATGCCGGGTCTTGCTTCTACCCGAAAACTTTGCGAAGCTCTCGGAAATCCTCAGAAAAAGTTTAAGACGATTCATGTTGTCGGTACGAACGGCAAGGGCTCGACGAGCTATTACTTGTCGGGTGTTTTGCAGGCACATGGTCTCAAGACTGGACTTTATACGAGCCCGCACCTGGTGAGCATGCGTGAACGCATCCGCGTGAACGATTTGCCGATTGACGATGAATCACTCGATCGCTTGATTATGCAGGTCAAGGCTGCAGCCGAAGAAACGCAAGTGGAGCCGACGTTTTTTGAAGTCTTGACGATTGTCGCGTTCCTCTATTACGCCGAACAGAACATTGATGTTGCTGTACTTGAAGCGGGCATGGGCGGTCGCCTGGACAGCACTGCCGTTGCCGATGGTGAACTGATCGTGCTCACGAGCATTGGGCTTGAACATACGGAAGTTCTTGGTAGTACGGAATCCGCAATCCTCAAGGAAAAAATGGGTGTGGCGGGTTCTGCACAAAGTATTCTTTCGAATGGCCGTAGTAAGATTTTTGTCTTGGGCGGCTTGAATGAAAATTTGATTGCTGAAGCCAAGATTTTTGCTGCATCGCACAGTTGCTCGTGTGTCGTTCCTGAAATCCGTAACGATATTGAACTCCCGAATTTAGGACAACATTACATCGAGAATGCAAGTCTTTCGCTCAAGGCGGCGGAATTGTTCTTGCAAAAGTCGCGTGACTTTTCTGCTGTAGATGTTGTTGCGAATAAAGGAATTGTGTACGATGGTGCTCTTGCGCTCAAGACTCTTACGACTCGCTCCTGGGCGGGCCGTATGCAAAAGCTTGTTGATGCAAACGGCGTTACAAAGTTTATTCTAGATGGTGCCCACAATTCTCACGCGGTTCGCCGCTTGGTTGAAACTCTTGACAAGTATTACCCGAATCAAAAGTTCCATTGCGTGTTTGGAGCGCTCCGCGACAAGGATGTGGGCGAAATGCTCAAGCTCATGGCGCCGCATGTGAGCGCTTGGCATATCACGCGTACGCCGTACCCGCGATTCCGTGAACTTTCGGATTTGCAGATTGAACTTGAAAAGCTTGGCTTGAATGTTGCTAGTGCGGCTGAATTTTCCCGCGAGTATCTCAATGAAGTTTGTGCAAGCGTTACGGATGGAACTCCAGTCCTCATTACGGGAAGCCTTTATATGATCGGGGCGACCGTGCAGGCGCTTAAGGACGATTTTGATGGACTCGCATTCTTCCGTGGGATGGAACCCACGACGAACGAACACCGGTAGGCTTTTCGTCATTCTGAGCGTAGCGAAGAATCCTGTAAAATCTTGAGTAAAAAAAGACATTGGTTTAACCAATGTCTTTTTGCTTGAAATATAAGCTGAAAGATTATTCCATTTCATCGAGTTCTGCGTAAGCTTTTTCAGCGGCTGCGCGAACCTTTTCGGCTTCATCCTTCTTTTCTTGTTCTTCGAGCATCTTGACGTATTCGGAGACAAGGTCGGTGTCGAGCGTCATGACGCCATAGACCTTGAACTTGCCATCGGCTGTCGTTTCAACCTTGACGTCGTTGAGCGTTGCACCGTTGAGGCGCTGGTTCACAGCAGTCTGAGATGTGCTCTGGAAGTGTTCTGCAATTTCGTCGCTCACATCTTCCTTGAAGTTCTTGATAAGAGCCTTGGTCTGAGCGTCGATAGACTTGGCAAGGTCTACACGTGCGTTCTGATCGGCCTTTTCAAGTGCAATCTGTTCATCAGCGGATTCGCCAATACCGATGCCTGCCGGAATGTGCTGCTTAATGTAGTTTTTCTTCTGCATCTGCATTTCGATGAGAAGGCCTGCAGACTTTTCTTGCGGGGTCTGCGGAGGATTGCTGGAGCAGCCTACAAAGAGTGCTGCAATAGCGAGGCATGCGAACAGTTTTTTCATTTTTTTTTCTCCTTGGATTAAAAAATCCACTTGTTTATGTGCTTTTAATATACAAAAATATTTTCACAAAGATGTAGATTCCTTACATTTGTCGAAAAAGTGATGATAAATGGTTTGTGGTATTTTTTATGGCTACTTTTTTGTATTATAATATAGTACGTATATTTTTGTAAAATTTTTGGAGGTTGTCTTGAACAATACAGTACCTGTCCTGCAAATGATTACGCAGTCTGATATTGTAACTATGGTTATTCTTGGGATTCTCGCCTTTATGTCGCTTGGCTCCTGGGGAATCATTATCGTGAAGTTCTTTAAGCATAAATCGAATTTGCGCGCCAACGCCAAGTTCTTTAAGGACTTTTGCAAGCTTAAACATTTTTCGGAACTCCAAAAACTTTGCACGGTTTCGAATGATAGTGCGCTCCGCCTGTTGAGTGTAGAAGTCTTGAACGAAGTATCCAAGTTCAAGGGTAAGGTGACTTACGAATCTATTCAGCATCGTTCTTCCTTGCTTGAAGACGCTATCCAGCGCTCGATTGAAGGCATCCGCATGGGCGAGGACCGCTATTTGACCTTCCTTGCGACGAGTTCTAACTTGGCGCCGTTCTTTGGTTTGCTCGGTACCGTTTGGGGAATCATGATTGCGTTTTTCCAGATTGGCCACCATGGCTCTGCGGACTTGACCGTTGTCGCTCCGGGTATCGCAATGGCGCTTATCACTACAGTGGCGGGCCTTCTGGTGGCTATCCCTGCCTCTGCTGGGTATAATTACTTTACCTCGAAGAATGGTTCTAACGAAACTTCGTATTACAACTTTGGATCGCAAGTTTTGAGCTTGTTCAAAAGAGGTGACATGCTCGCTGTTGAAGGAGTTGCCGAGGAGGAAGCGTGAAACGCAGCCGCCGTAAGGACTTAAAGCAGGAACTCAACCTCACGAACATGATCGACATCGTGTTCGCCATCTTGATTGTCTTTATTTTGTGCGCACCGTTGATGAGCCAGGGCGTAAAGGTCAACCTCCCGCAGGTCAAGGCTCCGACGATGGAACAGCAGAAACTTCTCAAAGTTTCCATCACCAAGAACCTCGAAATTTTCATCGCCGATATGCAGGTGGATATGGAAAGCTTCGAGAGCATTTTCAAGTCGCTGTGGAACGGCGAAATGGCTGTGGTCATCAATTCGGACGAAGCAGTAAGTTACGGCTTTGTGATGAAGGTTGTGACGCAGGTACAAAAGCTCGGTGTAACGAAGCTCGGTTTCTTGACGATGACTCCAAAAGATGAACTGGTAAATGAAAAGAAATAGGGACCATATCCAATATTTCGAGACGGAAAACGATGGATCTTTGTTCAAGATCATCGTGTGTGCTGTCGTGTTTCATTTGGCGGTTGTCGGGACTTTGATCGCTCTCAACAACATTGATTTGAGCAAGCCTGCCGAAGAAATTCCCGTGTTCGAGATGGTGCAAGTCGATGAACCGGTGAAAGCTCCTGCGGCTAAGACCGCTTTGCCGGAGCCTGAACCGCAGCAAGCGCCGAAGGTGGAACCTCCACCTCCGCAACCGCCCGAACCTGTGCCTGAAACGACTCCGGAACCGGAACCCGCTCCAGAGCCGACTCCTGTAAAAACGCTAGAGCCGGAAGCTCCGCAAGTTCCCGAAGAACCCGCTCCTGAAGTGAAGCCCGATACGCCGGAACCCGTTCCTGTGCCGGAACCCAAGGCTGAAGAAAAGAAGCCGGAAGAGGATGTCGAAAAGCCAAAGCCTGTCGAGAAACCTGTTGAAAAGCCGGTGGAAAAGGTTGCGAAGAAAACGGTTGAAAAGAAGAAGGTCGAGAAGAAGCCTGCGAAAAAGCCGAAGGATGACGACTTTGATATCGATGACTTGAACTTGCAAAAGTCGTTTGAATTGCCGAGCCTCAAGGCGGTCAATCCGATTGATATGGACCCGCTGATGCAGGTGTTTCTGGAACGCGCGAAGGCAAAAATCATGAGCAATTTCAATCCGCCAAACGGACTGACGATTGATCGTGATGCAAAAACGACGGTCCAGTTTACAGTTGAACGCTCGGGTGCGATTACTAGCGTGTTCCTCAAGCGATCTTCTTCGAACAGTGCATGGGACCATTTGTCGATGCGAGCGGTGAAGATTTCGAAGTTGCCGGAACTTCCGCCGACGTACAAGGGCTCAAGTCTTGTGTTGCAGTTTAACTTTACGCCGAACTAGGAAAGGAGATGCCCGCAGCATAGTTAGGAGTCCTGAAAATTAGGAATTAGGAAGTCGGAGTTCGGAATAAAAATAATCGCGGCTAAGCCGCCAAGTTAAATAATTCCGATTTCCGAATAACTCTAATGACCAATAACTAATGACCAATGACCAAACTGTCTTGTTGGCAAAATGAGATTATGATGAATAAAGTAAAATTGCTTTTTGTGTTTGCTGCGATGGCGCTTGCTGTGCCTGCGTTTGCGGCGATTGATACGATTGCTGTGGATGTGGGGATTTCGGTATTCCAGACGATGCCGATAGGAGTTGTGCCTTTTGAAGAAGAAGGTAACATCAAGTGGACAAACGAAGTGCCGCATTTGATTTTGACGCGTGATGCAAACCTCACGGGGCGTTTCGAAGCCGTGAATTCGGACAAGTTTGACTTGGTGCTTTTTAGCAAAAAGCGCGCCCGCCAGTACGTGACCGGCAATGCGACCAAGCTTTCGAACGGAAAAATCAAGCTTGATTGCTATTTGTATGCTGCAGAAACGAAGGACTTGCTGCTCGGTGAAAGTTATACTGTGAAGCCTTACGATGTGCGTCAGGCTGTGCATTCGTTTTTTGACAAGGTTGTTTATCGCTTGTTCGGGGAACGTGGTGTCGCATCTACAAAGCTTGCTTATGTCTCGAAAATCGATGGCGTGAAGCAGGTCGTGATTTCGGATTACGATGGTTTTTCGCGTAGGCAGATTACGCGCGATTCCTCCATCAACATGATGCCTGTTTGGCAGAAGGGCAACAAGGGCCTTGTGTATGTGAATTTCCGCAAGCAGCGCCCGAACCTTTATGCCATTACGTTTGGTGGCAAGGAAACCCCGCTCTTTACGCAGTTCAAGCAGACGTTTAGTCCGGCTGTAAATCCGAAGACTGGCGAACTCCTTTTCTCGGTGACGGATGGTGGCAAGACGGAACTTTATCGCGGTGATATAAAGACGGGTTCTGCACAGAAATTTTTGCACTTGAAATCCAATCAGGTGAGTCCTTCCTGGAGTCCGTTTGCAAGTGAAGTGCTCTTTACGAGTGACCGTGGCGGCTCTCCGCAAGTGTATGCGGTAGGGAAGGATGGTACGGATGTGCGCCGCATTACGTACATGGGCCATTACAATGAACGTGCAAGCTGGTCTCCAGAAGGGGATCGCATTGTCTACACGTCGATGGACGATGGCAAGATGAACATTTATACGTGCGCTCTTGATGGTACGGATATTATTCAGCTGACTTCGAATGCGGGGAATAACGAACACCCGACCTGGTCGCCCGATGGCAAGCTGATTGCGTTTGCCAGTGACCGCGGCGGCAATTATCAAATTTATATTATGCGTAAAGATGGGAGCGGCGTGACTCGCATTACGAACGGTAGCGAAAATACATCGCCGACTTGGTCCTGGTTCTTTGACGAGAAAAAATTTAAATAGAGGAGTGAATTATGGGTAAGGTCATTAAACTTGCATTGATAGGTACGGCTGTTGCGCTTTTTGCTTGGGGCTGCAGCAAGGAAAAGCCTGAAACGGATCCGCAACCGCAAACGGCGCCGGAAGCTCCTGTAGATTCTACGCTGAACCTTGATGCGCTTGTGGCAGATACGTTGAGTGCGGATTCTTTGGCTCGCTTGGAAGCGGAACGCCTCGAAGCTGAACGTGCGCGCTTGGAAGAACTGATCAACCGCATCATGCTTGAAGATGTGTACTTTGACTATGACCGCTCTGAATTGACCGAAAATGCGAAGCGATTGCTTGCGCAAGTGGCTGAAATCCTGGTCAACGAAAACCGCTTTATCGTGACGGTCGAAGGCCATACGGATGCTCGTGGCACTGAAGACTACAACATTTCTCTGGGCGCTCGCCGCTCGACAGTGGTGCGCGAATTCTTGATTGCTTATGGCGTGGATGCCAACAGGCTCGTTTCGGTAAGCTATGGCAAGGAACGCCCGAAGGTTCAGGGTTCTGACGAAACGGCGTATTCCAAGAATCGCAGAGCGCATTTCCGCGTGTCCATTGATCAGTAGTTTTGGGAGAATTTAATCGTGAATTTGAAGACTTTATCTCTTAGCGTTGTTTTGGCGTCTTTTGTGCTTTCGGGATGCAGTAGCATTACGATGTTGCGTACAAAAGAAATGCGCGCGGTCGGTGACGATGTCATTGCTAAAAATGATTCGTCGTATAAGGCCCTTTCAGCAGAAAATGCCGCGCTCCGTGCAGAACTCGATAGCGTGAAGGCTCAGCTTGAAGCTTCTGCGGTGGCGCAAAAGCGCTTGCAGGCTGAAGTGACTGTGCTTTCGAATCGCATGAGCGAAGAGACGGTCCGCCGCGATACGCGCCAGGAAGAAATCATTTACCGCCTGGATTTGCTCCTTGGCAAGTCTGACAAGATCTTGGCTAAGAAGGTCGTGGTGAACAATGGCGTGGCTAGCGCTGTGATGGAACCGGATGCCAATGCTGAAAAGATGATTGAGGCGGAAACGATGTTCAATGCCGCTCATTCGGATTACCATCGTGGCGAATACAAGCTCGCGTACAATGGCTTTAAGCAGGTCTATGAGCTTGTGAAAAAGGGCGAAATGGCTGAAGGCGCTCTCTACTGGATGTCTCTTTGCTTGATTGAAGCGAACCAGGCTGCCAAGGCAAAGACGCTCCTCACGAATCTCGTGGATTCTAATCCGAACGGGATGAAGGCTTGCGCGGGCATGTACAAGCTTGCAACGATTTACGGCAATGAATGCAATCTTGACCGTAAAAAGCAGTATTTGCAGATGATTCTTTCGAATAACACGTGTGCTTCGACTCCGGAACTGGAACAGGCCGCAATTTCGCTACAGGAAATGCTCGACTTTAGGTCTCCTGACGGGCGCTCGGCAACGGAGATTTGTAGAGAACAAATGCGGTAAAAACATCTCGTCGTTCTGAGGGGCTATGCCCCGAAGGACCCAGTCAAGTCTTGTTTTGCATTGACGAGATATGACTGGATCCTTCACTTCGTTCAGGGTGACGAAGTGAAAAAAAAGCCGGCTTGGGGCCGGCTTTTGTGCGTTTGGGATGACGTAAAAAAATGGCAGGCGAATGTGCCTGCCGATTTCGTATAATGTGTATTTTGCTCGCTTGGAGGCGGGCACTTTTTTTATTCGTCGCGGGCGTCCGGGTTGAAACGCTTGACGGTCGCACCGATCTTTGCCATCTTGGCTTCGAAATCTTCGTAACCGCGGTCGAGGTGGTAAATGCGGCTGATAGTCGTTTCGCCTTCGGCAATGAGGCCTGCGAGAACGAGGGCTGCACTGGCGCGGAGGTCGGAACCCATGATGTCAGCGCCTTCAAGCGGGAGGCCGCCCTTGATCGTTGCCGTGTTGCCGTTCATCTGGATGGAAGCTCCCAAGCGTTCGAGTTCGGCGACATGCTTGAAACGGTCGTTATAAACCGTGTCTTGCACGAGGCTGTTGCCTGGAATGGAGAGGAGCGTTGCCATGAACGGTGCCTGCATATCGGTCGGGAATCCCGGGAACGGGAGCGTCACAAGGCTCATCGGCTTGAGTTCCTGCTGACGGGCATCGACTTCGGCCCAGTCGGCGCCGACGCTTACCTTGCAGCCGATTTCGCGGAAGGCATCGAGCGTAGAGGCGATGTGTTCCGGGATGATGCGAGTGACTTTTACGCGGCCGCGCGTGATCGCTGCGGCGCAGAGGAAGGTGCCTGCTTCAATGCGGTCCGGGATGGTGACGCCTGTACCCGGGCGGAGCGATTCAACGCCTTGGACGGTAAGGGTGCGCGTTCCGCGGCCTTGGATCTTGGCGCCCATGCTTGTGAGGAAGTCGATGAGGTTGTCAATTTCGGGTTCGAGGGCGGCATTCTGCAAGACGCTCACACCCTTAGCAAGTGTAGCTGCCATCAAGACGTTGACGGTTGCACCGACGCTAGAAATCGGGAAGTTGAAGTTACCGCCGGGGAGGCGGCCTTCGCAAGTGGCTTCGACATAGCCGTGTGTGACGGTAATCTTTGCACCGAGCGCTTCAAGACCCTTGAGGTGGAGGTCTACGGGGCGCGGGCCCCAGGCGCATCCGCCGGGGAGCGAGACGCGGCAGCGGCCGAATCTGGCGACGAGAGGGCCTAGCACGTAGAAGCTTGCGCGCATAGTCTTCACGAGTTCATACGGCGCTTCGAGATGGTCTACACCGCGAGTGTCGATTTTCAGAACGTGGCTTCCGCCATTGATGTGGCAACCGATCACGCGGAGCACATCGGACATGGTCTTCATGTCCTTCAAGTGCGGAACGTTCGTGATTTCAGAAACGCCATCGGCGAGGAGCGCAGCTGCCATCACGGCAAGCACGGCGTTCTTTGCGCCGGAAATTTCAACTTCACCATTGACGGGTGCTTTCACTTGCGGAACGATAAACTGATCCATATAAATTAAACCTCTTTCTTTTCTTTTTGTTCGATGGCATTATGAACGACACGTGTTCTTGCTATAAAGTCGTGTAGCGCTCTCTTTTGCGGATCGATAAGGACAATAAGGTAACCCAGACCATAAAAAACGAGTGTCGCTTGCGTGACGATGCTTGCGATAAAGCGGAAAATCGAGAATGCCCACGAAAGCTTTTCGCCATTTGCCATTTCAACATGAATGTGCAAGAGCTTTTTGCCTGGTGTTGCGCCCCAGACGGCGTGGAATACGATAAAGTAAACAGCCTGTACAATGCTCCAAATCGTAAAGAACGTGGACATTCCGGGAATTTCAAGAGCCTTGGAAACAAGCTCCGTGGAGGTCGGGTTTTCGATGTACTGGTTTACGATCTCGGAGACTGCGGTGATGTCCAGCATGCCGGCCAGGCTCATGACGTAAAGGAATAGTGCTCCGAAAACAGAAAGGATTATGTTATCTATAATAAAGGCGTTCGCGCGTACAAAAAAGCCGGCGTAACGCTTGCGATTCATCCTGCTCTGGAGAAGCGTTTCAATCGTCTGCTTGAGGAGTTCTTCTTCGCTTGGCTCTGGGGGTTCGCTTGCTTCGGGAAAATCCTTCCATGCCTTCCAATTAGCTTCGCCGGTGTGCCAGACTAAAGTTTCGTCTTTTATTTTGCCTTCGTTGACAAAATCTCTAATTTCATCGATAGAATAAGGACCTTGACGCCTATCCCCGTCGGTGATTGATGTGTCGATATAAAACCATTTCATGTTGTGGAATAATTTAGTAAAAAGTTCGCAAGCCGAATTTTCGAAAAAATCCTAAATTTACAGGTTATGATGATGTTTAAAATTGGTCAGCGCTACGTTAGCCAAGCCGAACCTACCCTGGGGCTTGGTATTGTATCTGAAGTTCAGGGCCGTACTGTTAAAATTTTGTTCCCGTCTATCGGTCAAGCTCGTATTTACAGGACCGATGAAGCTCCGATTGAACGATTTGTGTTGCAAGTGGGTGAAACCGTCAAGAGTGAAAAGGGTGTCTCCTTTGTGGTGGACTCCATTCGCGAAGATGCGGGTATCATGGTTTATGTCGGGCGTAATGGCAAGGAAATGAAGGAATCCGAGCTGAGTTCGAAGATTTCGACCGCTCGACCGGCAGTGCTGTTTAAGGCCTTGGCCGATGACGAAGTTTGCTCGTCGCGTGATTTTTTGCGTCATGAAGATGCGATGGAAATGTATTACAAGTGGATGTCTTCACCGGTTCGCGGCATGATAGGCCCGCGTGTGAACATGATCCCGCACCAGTATTATCTTTGCTACCGCGCATGCTCTAGCTCGACACTCCCAAGGCTCATGCTTTCGGACGAAGTGGGCTTGGGCAAGACGATTGAAGCGGGCATGATTTGGCATGCGCTCAAGTCGAGAGGCCGCATCCAGCGTACGCTCGTGATTGTTCCGGAAACGCTGAAGCATCAGTGGATGATCGAAATGAAGCGCCGCTTCAACCAGCTCTTTACGCTTGTAGACGAAGGCTACATCCGTGGCTTGTTTGTCGGTGTCGCTAAGGATGAGACGAAGCCCAATCCGTTCATGCAGAGTAACGACATCATCGTGTCCATCGACTTCTTGATGGCGCAGCCGGCTTTGATCGAAGACCTCTTGAAGACGAACTGGGATATGACCATCATCGATGAAGCCCACCATCTGGTGTGCGAGGATGGTTTCACGAGCCACGAGTACATGCTTGCGAACAGGGTGATTGGCCGCTCGAAGGGCGTTTTGCTTTTGACCGGTACGCCACTCCAGCTCCATCCGGAATCGCAGTTCAACCGACTCAAGATGCTTGATCCGGTGCGCTTTGCCGACTACAATGATTTTATCAAGGACCAGGAAGCTTACCTCAAGCTTGTGCGTGATTTAAATAAGCTTCCGACCGACCCGAACCACCATATGAGCTGGGACGACTTGTACGAATGCGTTCCGAAGAACTCGCAGATCCGTCCGTGGCTGGAACAGGAAAATTCAAAGTCCATGACCGCTGGCGAATGGATGCGCCGCATTGTCGATGGCATGGGTACAGGTTCTGTGGTGTTCCGCAATACGCGTAAGGGCGTGGGCGGATTCCCGAAGCGTGTGCTCGATGAAATCCCGCTTGAACCGAATCCGGCTTACCGTGAAATGGTGGATGTCGCTGCTGACCGCGATTTGGAAGCTTCGACCGATATTCAGGAAAATGGCCTCCTCTGCACGAGGTTCTCCGACGCATGGGCGATGGACGAACGCTTTGTGTGGCTCAAGGGGTTCCTCAAGGAATACAAGAACGAAAAGGTTTTGTTGATTTGCGAATCCATCCAGGTGGTGCAGGCGCTTGAAACTTTGCTCCTCGAATTCCTGGGCGAAGGCGCTTTCGTGATGTTCCACGAAGACATGAGCATCATGGCGCGCGACAAGGCTGCGGCAAACTTCAGCAAGCCCGATGGTGCAAACTTGCTCATCGCTTCTGAAATTGGTTCTGAAGGTCGTAACTTCCAGTTCTCGCATCACTTGGTCTTGTTCGACTTGCCGCTTGATGCAGCGCTTGTGGAACAGCGTATTGGCCGTTTGGACCGCATTGGTCAGGACAAGAACATCATCATCCACGTGCCGTACGTGAAGGGTTCTGGTCAGGAAGTGATGTTCCGCTGGTACAACGAAGGCTTGAACTCGTTTGGCGCTCCGCTCATGAGCGGTGGCGAACTCTTCCTCAAGTACACGGAATCTTTGATTGAAGCTTTGGCAACGCCGCGTACTAGCCTTGAAAACTTTGTGAAAAACGTCATCCCGCAGGTCAAGAAAGATTGCGAGCAGATGCGTAAGCATATCGAAAACGGTCGTGACCGCTTGTTGGAATTCAACTCTCGCAATCCCGAGAAGGCTAAGGAAATCACGGATGAAATTCGTGAACTTGATGCAGAACCGGAACTCAAGAATCTCGTGTTCGATTCTTTGATGAATCGCGGACTCGATGTCGAGAATAGCTCTGTGCAGGATTGCTTCCTCATCACGATGGGACCGCAAGTTGAAGCGGGCTCTGTGCCGGGCATGCCTGATTTGGCAATGGCTGCGGCTACTGCAGGCGGTGGCCGTGTGAATAGCCAGACAGATCTCTGCGGCGAAGGTAGTGGAGAAGGCGACGGCGATGGTCGCGTGAGCGGCGGCACTTGCATGACGGTCACTTTCGATCGCGATGTTGCGATGACGCACGACGATATTGAATTTATCAGCTTGGACCATCCGCTCGCTCAGGGCGTGTTCGATTACGAAACGGGCATGGGTCGTGGAACGGTGTCTTGCGCCATTTGGCCGAACTCCGGTTTGCGCGGGCTTATGATGCAGTACAACTTTGCGGTGGAACTCCCGGTGTCCGAAGAATGGGGCTGTGCCGATATCGCAGGACCGAAGTATTTCAAGGTGCTCGTGAATGCTAAGGGCGAAAACATGTCCGGGTATTTCGATGCGCTTTCGAATGCGGCGCTCAAGGATGTTGGCGTTCCGCAAGGGAATGCCGCTGTCGATATGACGCTCCGTTACTTTGCTAAGGATGGCTTGGCAAAGGCTCGCCTGATTGTATCTGAACAGGCTAAGAAGTATGCCGAAGAAGCCGCGAATGCTGTGGAAGCGCGTTCGGAACAGGAATACCAGCGCATGAACCATTTGCTCTCGATGCGTGGCAAGGCGGGTACGAGCGAAGCTTTGAAGCAACTCCGCAAGAACGTGCAGGAACGCAGGAAGGTTGTGGCTAACCCGCAACTCCGCCTCGATGCAATTCGCCTGGTGGTGTGCAAATAGGTGAGTGGTAATGAAGTACGTAGTCGTCATCCTGAACGAAGTGAAGGATCCAGGGCTGAACTTAACTGGATTCTTCGGCTACGCCTCAGAATGACGTTTCACGCTTTTGCCTAATGAATTTTTAACTAAAGTTTAAATATGAGTGAATTAAGAAAGAACATTTTAGATGAAGCTCGCCGCGTGGTGGTGAAGATTGGTTCTCGCATTCTCGTGGATTCCGAGCGTGGTGGCGTTCGTACGCGTTACATCCAGAAACTCGCGGATTCCGTGGCTCGCTTGATGGATGCAGGGAAGGAAGTCGTCATTGTCACGAGTGGCGCTGTGGGTACTGGCATGGCTGAACTGGGTTATGCACAAAAGCCGACCGTGCTTGCCGAAAAGCAGGCTTGCGCTGCCGTGGGCCAGATTGACCTCATGTACGCTTACCGCGAAATGTTCCGCTGGGTGCAACTCTCTGTCGGTCAGATTCTTTTGTCTGCAGAAGACTTCCGCGATCGTGCGCGTTACAAGAATTTGCAGAATACCATTAAGGCGATGCTTGCTCGCAAGATTGTTCCGATCATTAACGAGAACGATTCCTTGGCTGTTGCTGAAATCAAGGTGGGCGATAACGACAAGCTTTCGAGCGATGTGGCGTTGTTCCTTGATGCAGACTTGCTCCTCATCTTTACGGATGAAGATGGCTTGTTTGATGATAATCCGAAGAAGAATCCAAACGCCCGTTTGTTGAACTTTGTTCCTGAAATCACGCCTGCCATTTTGGCGCTTGCCGGAAAGCCCGGCGAGGCCGGGTCCGCCGTCAGTACCGGCGGCATGAGGAGCAAGCTCGAAGCGATTCGCAATGTGACAAAGAGCGGCGCGAATGCATTCCTCGCTAGCGGTATGAAGGTCCTCCCGCATCAGGTGTTCTTTGAAAATGCAACAGGTACGTTGTTTGCAGGTTCCAAGAAAAAGCTCAATAGCCGTCAGCGTTGGCTGAGCTTCATTACGACGCCGCGTGGAAGCGTGATTGTCGATGAAGGCGGCGTGAAGGCTTTGCGTGAAAATCATTCGAGCTTGTTACCGGTGGGCGTGATTGCCGTGCAGAAGCATTTTGACAAGGGCGATTTGATTGAAGTTCAGGATGAAAGGAAGAATCCTGTGGCTCGCGGTGTCGCTGGTTTTGATAGCGAAACGCTCAAACTTGTGCTCCGCAAGAAGACTGCCCAGGTGCATGAAATCTTGGGCAAGAACGTCCCTGATGAACTTATCCACAAGAATGACTTGGTTGTATTCTAACTAGGTGACTTTAGACCGCTTTAGACAAAAGGATCAAACGTATGGCTGAAGATCAGAATGTCGAAGAACTGGCCGAAGAATCGGCGGAACTCCCGAAAGTTGAAAGTAGGGAAGACCTGGCTCGCATTATACAGGCGCTTGTGTTTGCGTCTCCGGATGTCGTGACGCTCAAGAAGCTTCGCGAAATTCTCGGTGACTTCTTGGACGCACGTTCTGTGGCTGATGCGCTCATCACAGCGAACGATTCTTTGAACAAGATTCAGTCTCCGTTTGAAATTGTGGAACAGGCGGGCGGTTACCGCTTTAGAACTCGTGCAAAGTATTATCCGTGGGTGCGTAAACTCTTCCCGGAAGCAAATGCCCGCAGGCTCAGCCAGGCTGCTCTTGAAACGCTTGCCGTGATTGCGTACCAGCAGCCGATTACCAAAGCCGCCATTGAACAGGTGCGTGGTGTTTCGTCTGCAGATGGTCCGATCCGTAACTTGCTCGACAAGGGATTTATTACTTTGGGCGCAAGAGCTGAAACTGTCGGTAACCCCTATACTTACGTCACGACGCAGGAATTTTTGAAATACTTTGGTATCAATCGCATTCCAGAAGACTTGCCGCGTTTGCGCGAATTCAGCGAACTTTTGGAAGCCGGCGCTCTGGTGCCGCAGTACTCCAAGCCTGATAACGCTCCGGAAGAACCGACTCCGCTCGAAGAATCGACTGACCAGATTGAATTGTCTATGGGAGATGCTTAATGGCCGTTACTCCGTTGATGCAGCAATATTACGAAATCAAGAAAGAAAATCCTGGCTGCATTCTGTTTTTC
This sequence comes from Fibrobacter sp., assembly GCF_045112255.1. GTDB lineage: Bacteria > Fibrobacterota > Fibrobacteria > Fibrobacterales > Fibrobacteraceae > Fibrobacter. The sequence continues at coordinate 215,121 of NZ_JBGUHR010000086.1, read as the reverse complement.
CGCATGGGCGACTTCTTTGAACTTTTTGAAGATGACGCTGTAATCGCCTCGAAAATTTTAGGTTTAACGCTCACGAGCCGCAATAACGGCGCCTCCGGTGCAACGCCCTTGTGCGGGTTCCCGCACCATGCTGCCGAACGCTATGTGCCAAAGATGGTGGCTGCCGGCTACCGCATCGCCATTTGCGAACAGGTCGAAGACCCGAAACTTGCAAAGGGCATTGTCAAGCGCGACATTGTTGAAATCATCAGCGCCGGCACGGCGATGAACGAAGAAAACCTCAATGCAAAAGAGGCGAATTACCTTTGCGCTTATGTGCCCGCGACAAGCGATGATGGCAAAGGAGGAAACGGCGATGTGGCTGCGTTTGCGATTGCCGATGTGACGACGGGTTACTTGGCGACGTGCCGTAGCAGTGTGCAGGCTTTTGAATGTGAATTCAGCCGTCGCATGCCCAAGGAAATCGTGATTCCCGAAGGGACGACGATTCCCTCGGCGATTATGGACTTGATCAAGGCAGAAAACGTCTTGGTCACCGAACTCCCGGCGATTTTGTTTGCAGAAGACCAGGCGAAAGATGTGCTCTTTACGCATTTCAAGGTCGAAGCGCTTGATGGCCTTGGCTTGGATGGTCGCGTTTTTGAAACGTCCGTGACGGGCGCATTGCTCCAGTATTTGATCAACCAGAAAAAGTCCGAACTATCGCACTTTACGACGCTCGAGATTTTGAATCTGGACGATTACATGACGCTCGACCCGAGTACGCTTCGCAACTTGGAACTCGTGCGTCCGCTGAATGCTGACGATTATTCCAGCACGCTTTGCTCCGTGCTTGATTTTACGGTGACGGCAATGGGTGGGCGTACGCTCAAGGACTGGGTAAGCCATCCGTTGATCGCTGTGGATCGCATCCGTGAACGCGAAGAAGCGGTGGGCGAACTTGTCCAGAATCCCGTGGCGCTTGACGAACTCAAGGAATCACTCACTTCGATTCTCGATATGGAACGCTTGATGGGCCGTGTCGGTAGCGGTCGAGCAAACGCGCGTGACCTCGCGGGAATGGGACGTTCTCTCTCGCAGGCATCGAAGGTTGCTGACGTTTTGGAAGACTTGCATGCGCCGCTTTTTGAAGGACTCCGTGAAACGCTGAACGCGGCAAAGGGCCGTGGCGAAGACTTGCTCAAGTACTTCAATGATGACTTGCCGATGACTGTGCGCGAAGGAGGAATGATCCGCCCAGGTGCAAGTGCAGAACTTGATGCGATGAACGAGGACATCAAGGAACGTCGTGAATGGATTGCTTCGTTGGAAGGTCGCGAACGCGAACGCCTCGGAATCCCGTCATTGAAGGTCGGTTACAACCGCGTGTTCGGTTACTACATCGAAATCACGAAGGCGCAGATGGCAAAGGCCACGCAGCCGATTCCAGACGAGTATATCCGCAAGCAGACAACGGTGAACGGCGAACGCTATATCACGCCCGAGATGAAGGAATGCGAATCCGTCATCAGCAATGCCGAAGTCAACATCCATGCGCTGGAATACAAGATTTTCTGTGAACTTCGCGAACGCGTGAACAGCTGGCGTGCCGAACTCCAGGGTATTGCCGATGCTATTGCCCGTGTCGATAGCTTGTACAGCTTTGCCCGTGCAGCCCGCAAATACAATTACGTTTGCCCGGAAGTTTTTGAAGGAACGGGTATTGAAATTCGCGGCGGTTTCCATCCGGTGATTGTCGCGGTGAACCCCGATTTGAACTTTATCCCGAACGATGTGACGCTCTCGCCGGACGGTACGCGACTGATGCTCATTACAGGCCCGAACATGGCCGGTAAATCGACGTACTTGCGCCAGACGGGGCTTATTGTGCTCATGGCGCAGATTGGCTGCTTTGTGCCTGCCGAAAGTGCGCGCATTGGCGTGGTGGACCGCATCTTTACACGCGTGGGCGCGAGCGACCGCTTGAGCCGTGGCCTCAGTACGTTCATGGTCGAGATGATTGAAACGGCGAACATCTTGCGCAATGCGACGCCGCATAGCCTTGTGCTGCTCGATGAAATTGGTCGCGGTACGAGTACGTTTGATGGCCTCTCAATTGCGTGGGCAATTGTCGAAACGCTCCATAGCGAGCCTGCACGCATGGCGCTTACGCTGTTTGCAACGCACTATCACGAATTGACGGGGCTTGTGGAATCGCTGGAACATGCCGGGAACTTCCAGGTCGCCGTTCAGGAAAAGGGCGACAAGCTCACGTTCTTGCACAAGATTCTCGAAGGCGCTTGCGATTCGAGCTATGGCATTCACGTGGCCGAGATGGCGGGGCTGCCACCTAATGTGGTGCGCCGCGCTCGCAAGATTTTGCTCCGTTTGGAAAAGCAGAAGATTGACCCGAGCGACGAGGCGCAAAACAAGAAAATCAAGGCGCAGCCGCAGATGGACTTGTTTGCTCCGCCAGACGAAAATACGCTCTTGCTCAAGGATGAAATTCGCAGGCTTAAGCCCGAGGAAATGACTCCGATGCAAGCTTTGCAACGCCTCATGGACCTGAAGGAAAATTACGGAAAATAGCAATTCAATTCGGATGTATGAATTAGGACTAATGCATAGGGCGAATGAAGCAGGATTGCTTGCAAGCCTATTTCTGAGCCAGCATTAGGTACTTGAGTAAAACGAAAGTACAATTATTTAATTTGGCGGCTTCGCCGCGATTATCTTAATTCCACTTTCCTAATTCCGAAATCCTAATTAAAAAAAATATGATCGATTTCGCGGCTTTAATGAACTTTGCTTTTGAAAATCGGCTCTACGAGTCCGAGGTTCATGGCATTGAGCATTGGCATCAGGTGGAGTACAATGGACTCCTCCTGGCGAAAAAGACCGGCGCCGATATTGATGTGGTGCGTTTATTTGCAATTTTCCATGATTCGCAGCGCTTGGATGATGCGTACGACCGTGAACATGGCGCGCGCGGTGCGGAATTTGCTAAGCGCTGTCGCGAAGAAAAGCGTTTTGAACTTGATGATGAGCGTTTTGACTGGCTCTATGATGCGTGTCGCCTCCACACGATTCAACCGCGTACAGGAATTGTTACGATTGACACGTGCTTTGATGCGGATCGCCTGGATTTGGGCCGTGTCGGGTTCCCGCTAGACCCTAAGAAAATGGCGACGGAATGGGGTGCAAAAATAGCCCAGAAGTCTCTGACTTCGGGCTATTCCGTATTCCATATGCGCGAATGGATCCGCTCACTTGTAATTTAATTCCGAAATCCGAATTCCTAATTCCGAATTATTCTTTGATTGCCTGGAACGTGCAGCTGATTTCGACAGCGACGTTCTTCGGGAGTGTCGAAACGCCGACTGCCGTACGTGCATGCTTTCCATTTTCTCCGAGAATCTGTACGGCAAGTTCGCTAGCGCCATTCAGTACAATCGGCTGGTCGTGGAAATCGTTTGCGGATTGCACAAAACCTTGAATCTGCACAAGTCGGAGCGTTTCGCCGGCTTTCAACTGCGTGAGGGCGGCGGCAATGTTGTTCAAGAAGCAAATTTGTGCGGCTTCCTTTGCTTTTTCTACAGAAATCTGGTTTGGAACTGTGCCGGTAAATGCGGAAAAGTCGCCCTTCACGGACGGCAACTGCCCGGAAACAATGATCGTATCGCCAAGGCGCGTTGCCGGAACATAAGCGGCAACCGGTGCGGGGCAGGCGGGGAGCGTCAGCCCCAATTCTTGGAATTTAGAGACAATTTGACTCATGTAATCTCCTTGTTTTTGCGCCTTTAATATACAATAATTGAGGGGCGTTTGGGGTGTTTATGGCCCGCTATTTAAAAAGCCCGCACGTTTTTGCGTGCGGGTATATTCTAAGGCTATTAGTGGCGATTATTTCTTCTCGACGAGTTCCGTGGCGAGCTTCTTCATTCCGTTGAAGTCCCACTTGCCGCTTCCGAGCTTCGGAATAGCTTCGACGCCGAATACGGAACCCGGCTGCATGAGTGGCGGAATGCCCGACTTGCGGAGGCTTCTCGAGATTTCTTCGGTGTCGAGTGTTGCATCGTCCTTGACCAAGAGCACAATGCGTTCGCCCTTCACAGAATCCGGCACGGCGGTAATGGCAAATTCGTGTTCGCCCATAATGCCGGTTTCTGCAATGCGGAGTTCCACAGCCGTAAGCGAAATCATTTCGCCGCCGAGCTTTGCAAAGCGGCTGTAGCGACCGAGAATTTGTATAAAACCATCCTTGGTGATGGTGCACTTGTCGCCGGTCTTGTACCAGCGGCGTCCATCGATTTCAAGGATTACGGAGGATGTCTTGGCTTCGTCCTTGAGGTAGCCCTTCATGACTTGCGGGCCGGTCACAACGAGCATGCCTTCTTCGCCTTGATGCAAAAATTCATTTGTTTCTGGATTGATGATTGCAGTGACTGTTCCCGGAGGCGGAAGACCGATACTGGAATTGTCGCTGCACTTTTCCATCGTCAAGAAGTCATCGAGAAGCACGTTCGGGGCGTTGATGGCGGCGAGAGGCGTGAGTTCCGTGCAGCCGTAGCCTTCGTAGAGGTCCTTACCGAACTTGAGCTTGAATGTTTCACGCATTTCGGGACGGAGCTTTTCGGCACCGGCGATGATGTAGCGGAGCGAATCCAGGCACATTGGGTGAACCCAGCGGTTGATGGCGATGGCGCGAAGGAATGTCGGGGTGCCCATGAGGATGGTCGTCTTGTACTGGGCGCACACTCGGGCAAGAGTCTTGATGTCGGTCGGGTCTGGGCAGAGCACCATCGGTACACCGTCCAAAAGCGGCATCATGAACGTCATCGTAAAGCCGAACGAGTGGAAGAGCGGGAGGAGAGAGGTCATCACGTCAGTACGGCAGAGCTTGACGACGTAGTCGCATTGCTGTGCGTTCGAGATGACGTTCTTGTGCGTGAGCTCTACGCCCTTTGGAGTTCCTTCGGAACCCGAGCTGAACAAGATGACGGCATCGTCATCAAGCCTTGCGGAGGTGTTGAACCACAAACTGCGGAGGAGTTTTGCAGGGCAGACGGATACGAAGTAGGTACTAACGAGTCGGCTGAGCGTCGAGATTTTGGCTTCTTCTTCGTCCAGGAAAATCAACTTGCACTTTTCGGTGAGGTGCTTGAAGTCTGGATTCTTGCCACAGAGCTTGTCGAAGAAGGCGCGTGTCGTGACGATTGTCGAAAGTTCAGCCTTGTCGATGCAGCCGATGAGCGTATCGACCGGAGCGGTGTAGTTCAGGTTGACGGATGTCTTGCCCGTGCCGAGAATGGACATGATGCCGAGGGCGGCGTCGCGGCTGGTCGGGAGCATGAAGCCCACGTTCTGGTCGTTCTTGGCGAAGGACTTGATCTTCTTACCGAAGTGGTGGCAGAGGCGAATCATGCCGTAACCGTTGACGTGGTTACCGGCGGGGTCAATCAAGATCGGGCGGGAACGGCGCTTGAGCATCGCTCTGAACCAGAGTGGAACGATGGATGCCGAGTGGTCCATGGCGATGTTCCAGATGTCCGAACCTAGAATCTGAAGCTCGTTGCGGATTTCTTCGTCGGAGGTCGTGGCAGGCATTGCCTTGCCAAAACCCACGCTAATGGTGCGGTTGAAATACTGCGGGCGGTTTACGCTTTCGGAGGCGTTGCTGTAGCGGCTGCCCCAGAGTCCCTGGATGTAGAACGGAACGATCTGGGCTTCAGTGCCCTCTATGGCCTTGCTGTAATCGAGCGAGAACTTGGAAATGAACGGGGCCTTGGAAACTTCGCCTTCGGGGAAGATGACAACTGCTTCGCCCTTGAGGAGTGCTTCGTGGATTTTTTCCATGGCTTCACTCGGGTCGCGGCGGTTGATGTTGATGACGGACTTGCCGTGCGAGAGCCAGCGCAAGTACCAGTCGGCAAAGGTGTTGCGGTTGCTTGCGATGAGGAGCGGGCGCGGGCTTGCCATCTGGAGTACGGCCCAGTCAATAAAGCTATAGTGCGGGCCGACCAAAAGGAGCGGGCCGGATTCGGGCATGTTCTGGATGCCGTGGACTTTGACTCTGTAGCGGAACACGAACGAGAATGCAAAGCGAAGACCTGCGCGCAGGAGCGTCATCGGGGTACGCTTGAGCGTGAACACGAACGTGAGGGCGAGGATCACGGCGAGGAAGAACAGCTGCTTGTGGAGGCTGAGTTCGGTCATGAGGAAGAGGATGACCTGGAAGCCAAGCAGGATGAACAGGAAACTCATCTGGATCATGAACGAGACGGCGTGGATGCGGCCCGAGGTGTCGGGGCGCGTGACGTTCTGGATGACCGTACGGAGGATGACGAATGCGGAACCCGCCCAGAAGGCGATGAACGCATAAAGGAATGCAAGGACGTACTGGTTATTGATGAACGGCGTCACGACCATCGTGATAGAAGATGCAATGGCTGCAAGCGGGATAAGGCCTGTTTCCACGAAGTTCTTGGAGGACTTTGCGGCACTGATCGCGCCAATGATGTAGCCGATTCCCGTAAAGATGAACGTCCACTGGAAAAGCGTTGTGCTCTGTGTACCCGTCATGTTCTGCGAAATCATGATGAGGAACTGCGTCACGCTCCAGAAGGCTGCAATGCCGAGCATCGAGAGCTTGAGCATCGGGTTCGACCAGGTCGATGCAAAATTACGTCTGGGCGAGCGGAGCTTCACGAACTTGTTCTGCTTGCAGATGCGGATGCAGAACGATGAAATGGCGGCGACGAGGCCAACGGCCGAGAGAATGAAGGGGAGAATCGAGTAGCTGATCGTCGAGCTGTCGTTTGGACTGTAGTCAAACGTGACGAAGGAGATAATTGTGATGCCGAGCGCCATGAAAATCAAGTGCATGGCGTTGATTTTCACGAGGTCGTTTCCGTCGGTGATTTCTTTCATGAGGCCGATTTTGGCCGGGTTGAAAATCGAGAGGAAAATGCCGTACAGGAACAAGAGCGCAAATGCGCCAAAGTCGAGCCTATCGCCGAAGAAGAATGCGATCAGTAAAACCGAGACCGACATGCCGATGGACGTCCAGCCCATGACCTTGCTTTTGGGGAAGCGGCCGGCGAAGTAACTTGCGACATGCATCATGATGATGCTTGGCGAGAACATGGCGAACTGGAGCAGTAGGCTCAGCCAGAAAAATCGAGTTCCTTCGGAGTTAAAGGTTATCCATCGTTGGAAATGGATGAATAAGCCGAGTTGCATAAAAGAAGTTAAAAATACAGCAATATAATAGGGAACTTCGCCAGGGCAGGTAGTACGTTTCATATAGGTTGTTTTGTATAAAAATTGTTCAAAATTGCGAGGTAAATATAGTAATGATTGGTGGGGGTAAAAAAGGAAAAGCCCGCACGGTGGCGGGCATGACAGAGCGGCTTCACGTCATTCTGAGGCGAAGCCGAAGAATCCAGTAAAGGTTTATTTCTTAAACACTTTATAGAAGCAGAATGCGCAGAGACCGATGATGGCGCCCCAAGCGCTAACCATGAAAACGAGTCCGCCCGTAGTAAATTCAGCGTCCATTTTTTAGCCCTCCATGTTTTCGTCAGAGTTACCGATTTCCATCTTCTTGATGCTCTTGCTGCGGCCCTTTTCAGCGGGGCCACCCTTGCGCCAGGCGTAGGCGATGGCGAGGTTCAAAAGCAGGAACAGCACGAGCAGGAATCCACGGAAAGCCCATGTGAAACCGACCTGCGGGAACGTGTGTCCGAGGAATGTGACCGTTGCGCTCGGGTCTACGTTGCTAAGCGTGATGAACGGGAGGCCGTCCGTTGCCGTGAACGAAACCAAAAGCACAATCAGGTAAATCGGGCATACGTAAAGGATAATCGGGCGGAGGAAACGCGGGAGCTTGAGAAGCGAGCCATCGTTCATGGTGGCAAATGCTTCGTTTTCGCCCGGTTCCACAACCACTTCGGCTGGGAGGTCGCCATTTTCCTGGGCTTTCTTGGCGTTGCGGCGTCCGAGCACGAGGCTAAAGAGAACCGCCTGGATCATGCCCACGAACACGATGAGGTACGTACCGCCCCAGAAGTCGAGTTCATCGACGGTGCCTGCGGCGAGGCCGAAAATAGCGGTGAGGCTACCGATAAAGGTAATCGTGCTGACCGTCGTGACGGACTTTTTACGCGTAAACTTGAGGTCGTCTTCGCAGAAGCTGATGAGCGGCTGGATGATGGAAATGGCGCTCGTGATGCCTGCAAAGAAGAGCATCGTGAACCAAACCGTCTGAAGCACACCGCCGAACGGGAGCGTACCAAAAACGTAAGGCATTGTCTGGAATCCAAGGCCGAACGTGCCGAGCTTCGCGCATTCTTCGATGTTCGCGCCTGCGATAAGCACTGCCATCGGGATCACGACCGTACCACCAATAATCACTTCGGCGAAGCCGTTTGTTGCGCTTGCTGTGAGCGAAGAAAGCACGAGGTCTTCCTTCGGCTTGAGGTAGCTGGCGTAGCAGAAAATGATCGCCATACCGAGGCTCATCGTAAAGAACACCTGGCCTGCAGCGGCCATCCAGACCTTCGGGCTTGCGAGTTCCGAGAAATCCGGGTTCCACATGAAGGCAAGTCCCTTGCCGATGCCCGGGAGCGTGAGCACACGGACCACAAGCACAAGGCCCAAAATCAAGAGGATCGGCATGCAAATCTTGTTGGCGCGTTCAATGCCCTTGCGCACACCGAACGAAAGCACAATCATGTTCGCGATAAATGTAATGAGGAAGAAGATGATGGCGACCGGGATGCCGCCGACGCAAGTCTTGAGCATAATGTAGTTGCCGAAGAATTCCGTCATCTTTTCAGGTCCCTGCGCGACAACGTCCATCAACGTGCCCGTTGCAGAGTAGAATGCAAACGCTAAAATCCAGGACTGGATAAATCCGTAGTAGAAAATGATGAAAATCGGCGGGAGGAGTCCGAGCGAACCCAGGTACTTTGCCCACTTCTTCTTTTTCTGGAAAATCACGTGGTAGGTGCTCGGGGAGGTACCGTAATTGTGGTAGCCTGCGTAACGGCCGAGCGTCCATTCAATCCAGGCGAGCGGAATCCCGAGGAACACAAACGCAATGAGGTAGGGGATGATGAATGCGCCGCCACCATTGGTAGCCGCTTGCACAGGGAATCGAAGAAAATTGCCAAGACCGACTGCGGAACCTGCAACTGCGAGGATGACTCCGAGTTTGGAACCCCAGTTTTCACGATTATTTGCCATGTTCTTTTCCTAAAATTTGAGCCTAAACTCAGTGAATATCGTGATAAATTTAGTTATTCCTCAAAAAATGGCAACTTTGAAAAATGTTACGGATGGAGATTTCTTTTTGGGCACAAAAATTCCTATACTTTCAACCCAAAAGAATGAGAGGTCCTATAAAGTATTATGAAAAATGGCGTGGTCTTGCTTGCTTTTTTAGGTGTTTTTATTGCGGCATGTTCCGAAGATTCTCCTACAGAAACTATTGACCCTGTGGAAGGATTTACTTTGGGTTCTATGACGGATAGTCGTGATGGTCAAACTTATAAGACTGTGACTATTGGTTCCCAGACGTGGATGGCGGAGAATTTGAATTTTGCCTATACGGGAGTGCCTTTTTATAATGGTGCGTATGCGTCAGATTCCACAAGTTGGTGCTATTATAACGCAAAAAATAATTGCGATATCTATGGTCGTTTATATACTTGGTCTGCTGCGATGGATAGCGCTGGGATTGTTTCTCTGGAAAATGGCGCTGTAGCTTGTGGAGTCGGATCAATGTGTAAGCCTAATAGTCCTCATCGAGGTATTTGTCCCGAAGGTTGGCATGTACCAACGCAGTCCGAATTTGATGTTTTATACAAATTAATTGGCGGAAAGAGCACTGCTGGCACAAAGCTAAAAACAACCAGTGGATGGGATGAAGAAAAAAATGGAATAGATGCGTTTGGCTTTGGCCTTTTGCCCGCGGGGTTCCGTTATTATGGAGGCCCTTATATGGGAATGGGGGAAAGGGGAGTTTTATGGTCTGTTTCGGAAAATGACATCAATTTAACCTTAGCTCAGTTTTTTTTGTTGGAGAATACTTAGATTCAGTTAAGTGGGCTAAAGCCGAAGGGGCTAGCCTTCGTTGCATCAAGGACCGCGAATAAGGCGAAGTCTGCGGCGAATAGTCGCTTCAAATGATTGCGTCGTCATCCTGAATTTTTTCACATCGTCATCCTGAACAAAGTGAAGGATCCAGTAACATCTTGAGATTGCTTCGCGCGGCTCATCTTGATAAATACAAAAAAAGCACCCCGCAGGGTGCTTCTCTAGTCTTTCGTCTGTAGCCGCTTTGCGGCGTTCTTTCGTCTAATTAATCGTCGTCTTCAGCCGGCTTTTTGGACATCTGCTTGCGCTTGATCGGGTCAAGTTCGGTCTTGCGGATGCGGAGCACTTCCGGAGTGACTTCGATGCATTCGTCTTCGTTGATGAAGGTGACGCATTCTTCCAAAGTCATGCGGCGGTACGGCGTGAGCTGGATCATGTCGTCAGAACCTGCGGCACGCATGTTCGTGAGGTGCTTGCCCTTCGTGACGTTCACGGTGATATCGACGTCGCGGTTGTGTTCACCAACGATCATGCCCGGATAAACTTCGGCACCCGGACCAATGATGAGGTAACCACGATCTTCGAGCTTGGAGAGAGCGTAGCTTGCGGCTTCGCCCGGTTCCTTAGCAATGAGCACACCGTTGATACGTGCCGGAATTTCGCCCTTGTACGGCTGGTATTCCTTGAAGAAGGACTGCGTCACGGCATAACCCTTCGAGAGCGAGAGAAGCTTCGGACGGATGCCGATAAGGCCACGTGACGGAACGATGAATTCGAGCTGCACACGGTCATTGTCGTCGGTCGTCATGTTGACCATTTCGCCCTTGCGCTGCTGGATTTCCTGGATGCAGGCGCCGCTGAATTCGCTCGGGACTTCGACCTTGAAGTCTTCGACCGGTTCAAGGAGCTTGCCGTTTTCGTCGTTCTGGAAAATCACCTGCGGAGAACCGATGGTGAATTCGTAGAGTTCACGACGCATGTTTTCGACGAGAATCGTGAGGTGCAAAATACCACGGCCAGAGACCTTGAACGTAGATGCGCCTTCTGCCTTTTCGACGAGGAGGGCCGGGTCTGCCATGTGGGCACGTTCCAGGCGTTCCTGGAGCTGGTTACCCGTCATGAACTTTCCACCGTACTTGCCTGCGAGCGGGGAGGTATTCACGGTGAAGAGCATGGAGATTGTCGGCGGGTCAATATGGATACGCGGCAAGTGCTTCGGATTGCTTGTAGCACTGAGTGTATCACCAATGTCGAAGTAGTCAAGGCCTGCGATGAGGATGATTTCGCCCGGACCGGCTTCTTCGATCGGCTTCGGGGTGAGGCCTTCGTAGCGGAGGATCTTCTGCGGGCGGATGGTCTTGACGGTGCCATCCGGGAATGTCTGGGCGTAAGTCTGGTTCGGCTTGAACACGCCTTCCTGCACACGGCCTACAGCCAAACGGCCGAGGAAGCTGGAGTATTCGAGAGAAGCAATTTGGAGGAGCGGTTCAGCGTTCGGATCGCCCTTCGGAGCCGGGATGCGTTCAATGATCTTGTCCATCAAGATGCTGAAGTCGCCATCCGGGTCTTCAAGTTCGGCGCGGCAAATGCCCTTACGGCCACTACCGAAGACCTTGTCGAAGTCAAGCTGTTCTTCGGATGCGTCGAGTTCGCAGAACAGGTCAAAGACCTTGTCCAAGGCGAGGAGCGGGTTGCAGCCGTCGCGGTCGATCTTGTTCACGACGATAATCGGGGTAAGACCGAGCTGCAAAGCCTTCTGCGTCACAAAGCGGGTCTGGGCCATCGGGCCTTCGAATGCGTCAACCACCAGGATAACGCCATCGACAGTACCCAAAACGCGTTCCACCTGGCCACCGAAGTCAGCATGCCCCGGGGTATCGACGATGTTCACGCGGTATCCCTTGTACATCACGCTCGTGTTCTTGGAGAGGATGGTAATGCCGCGTTCGCGTTCAAGGTTGTCGGAGTCCATCACGCGGTCCACGATTTCTTCACCTTCATGGAAGGTACCGCACTGTTTGAGGAGCTGGTTCACCAGGGTCGTTTTACCGTGGTCAACGTGGGCGATGATGGCAACGTTTCTGATTTTTGATTGATCCATATTTTACCGTTTGGCTTTAATTTTCGGCGCAAAGATAGAAAAATGAGCGGAAAAATGCAATATTTCCAGTTCGTATTCTATATTTAGGGGCGTGAATTACTTGGCTTTGGATTACGGAGAGCATCGTGTCGGGGTCGCTTTTGGCGATTCCGAGCTCAAGATGGCGTTTTCGCGCGAGACGATCGACCAGAAGACGACGAACCTGTTCGAGCGTCTGGATCAATTGGTGAAAATCAACAAGATTGACGAATTTGTCGTCGGGATGCCTTACCACCCGGATGGCCGCAAGGATGGCAAGAACGTGGTGGTCGAGGCTTTTATCAAGGATTTGGCGCTCCGTTTTCCGGGAATGAAAATCCATACGCAGGATGAATCGTACTCCAGCGTTCAGGCGCAGGAGTTCACCTCGTACATGAGCAAAAAGAAAAAGCAGAAGAACAAGGCCATTATCGACCGCACAGCCGCTGCCATCATACTCCAGCGCTGGTTCGATGAGCGTGGCTAAGCCCCGCATAGACGAAAGAACGGCTCTACGAGCCTACAGGCTAGAGACGAGAGTGGTATAATGGTGCTTCGCACGGATTCTGTGAAAAATCTTTCGTCTTTCGTCTCTCGTCTTTCGTCTAATTATTATATTTACAGCATGGCTAAAGAAATCGATAATTTTGATGATGAAGAAATGGACGAAGCCAACGGTGCGATGCTCGATGCATTGAACGCCGAAGAAAACTTTGTTCCGCAAGTCCGTGATTACAGCGACCGTCGCATCCTGATCTGGGAAGAAGACGATGTCCGCCGTGAAGCCTGCCTCGAAGTCCTTTCGGACTTGCTCGTGGGCGCATACTTCAAGGCCGTGAAGACCGAAGAAGAAGCTCTCCAGCAGCTCGAAGAAGACGACTGGGATACGTTCGTCGTGGATTTCTACACCGAAGGCGTCTCCGTCAGCGATTTTATCAAGCGCGTGAACAACTACCCGGGTTCTATCCTCGTCGCCATCAACATGGGTCCGCTGACTCTCCCCGAAGAACGTGAACCGGCCAAGGCCGAAAACTTGCGCCGCCTGTTCGACATCGAACGCGCTAGCTCCCAGATCCACGCTTAAACATTGTCATGCCGCACTAGTTGCGGCATCGCCTTCTTGTAAAAGGTCGCCCCAAATGGGACGACCTTGTTATTTGTCATGCCGGTCTGTCATCCCGGACTCCGTTCCGGGACGGCATCGCCTTTTTTAATTCCCGCAGGCAGAAATCACGCCCGGCGTAGGTGTGTCCGTGCACCAGGAATCCGGCTCACCGCGCTTGTTCCAAAGCCCGATGTTTAACTGCAAGCTCTTTGGCGCTGTTGCCGAGGAGCTTCCGACGGGCAATGGGGCGTTGTGGAGCGTATCGGCCTTGCCGTAATACAGCGAGTCGAGAATGTTTCCGTTGCATTGCAACACAAGCGATCCCGAGGATTTGCCAAATGCAGGCATTTTTTCGGTATGCATGTAGAATCCTGCGATGTCAGCTGTTTCATGATCCCCCACGACAAGGACTTCGTTGGGTGGAAGCTCTAGAGTTGCTATTTCTGCGGCGCCGCTTGCGTTTGATGTTTTCCCTAAGGAACATTTGTCCAAAATGAGCGTGTCTGTGCTCCCATTGTAGAGTTCTACAAAATTGTATTGCGAGGAATCTTTTGCGTTTGTCCATACAAAGAATTCACTGACCACGATGTCGTTCTTGGCCGGAACGCGTTTCGTTGCAGGGAGCTTGAGCGATACATGCACGTTTACTTCTTTTGCAAGTTCGATGGCCAGCGCGATTTTGCTACGCAGCGATTCTATCTGGAAACTTGGAATTGGAGTGTTTTCATCGAGCGTGAACTTGTCGTTCAAACTGAATATGGGTTTCCCGCTTTCATCCTGCATCGCTATTGTTATCTGGTATTCGCGGTTAAGCTTGAGTTCGTCGCTTGTGAACGAGACGCTATCCGAATCAAATATCATGGGGTAGGTGAAGGTCTCGTCTTTGCTTGTGAGAATCATTTCTCCTTTCTTGATTCCTGCCGGGTTTCCAAAGCCGATCGGAATTTTTACATAGACAAACCCGACGAGCGCATGCATCGGAATCTTTAAATTCACGGTTGCGCCGGCGTCAATAGCGGTTGTGACATCGCCTTCTTGCATCAATGCCCCATTTGCGTAAAGCTTTGCCTTAAAAGTCCAGTTCTCGCTTGGGAAAACATCGAGATTGAACGAATTGTTTTCGGCGGAATTTACGAAATGGAGTGTGTCTGGGCCAAAGCAATCCAGCACGAGACTGTCGAGCAGCGGCGTTTCGGAGTAATCCAGGTTGAGTGCGACTTTTGCGGTTTCGCCAATCTGGATTGTATCGAGGGGCGATTCTGCACGGGAATCGCCGGAGCAATTCCACAAGGCAAGGGCTGTTAATGCTGTAGCCGCGCTGCGGCAGGCGTGTTTTCTGATCATAGGACTCATATAACCTCCTGATTGTTTGGGTGGTCCTACTTACTTAACACGCACGAGCGGGCGTTTTATTCCCCCTACTTTTGTGTAAAATTAATTTGACAAAGCTTGTGGAAATGCAATTACAAATGCAACTTGCTTTTCCCGTTTTCCACGCGGTTGCCTTGCAATTTTGCGGCGCATGATTTGTCTTGGCGCAGAATTTTCACGAGCGCACTTGGGCTAAGCCCGAACGCGGCCGCTGCGGCTTTCGTATCGCCGTTCTTTGTTGCCATGATATCAAAGACATGAGCCACAAACAGTGGAAACAGCGGGTTGCTCGGCTGGATGTGCCCGTTGCTTCCTGGAAATTTCATCTCGACCTCGGGAGGATCTTCGCGTACGTTCAGCGCAAGCGCCATTTGCATGCGGTGTAGCGCGTGAATCTTGTTCTCTTTTGCGCTCCTGCTTTCGGAAGACTTAATTTCTAAATTATATTGTTGTAACGAAAGATGAACGCCGGTATTGGTCTTGTTCCTGTGCTGACCGCCGGGGCCGCTGCCTTGATAGCCTTTCAAGGAACAGGCTCGTAAAAGTTCATCCAGATTCATTTTGAGGTAGGTATCGCGATGCATGTACTGAAAAATAAAATTGTTCTTGCGCTTTTGGTGGGCGCTTTTGCTTTAATGTCCGGCTGTGCGGGTTCTTCCAATAACACTTCGAGTGAACTGCCTGAAACGGCGGCAGTCCGTGACGCCAAGGTGAAGGCCCAGGAATCAGATAAGCTTACCATGCTCGAAAACATGTTCACGCTTTTCAAGGAGTCGGTCAAGAACCATGCACCCTCTGATGTATTGCTTGACTTTTTGACGGATCCTTCGGAATCCTGGCTCGATGAACTTGAAAGCCATGCCAGGTCCTACGATGCCGCCGCGATAGACACATGCCAGTTTTATGAAGCTTATGCCATCGTGCTTTATAGACTGTTCGAGCGCGAACACCTCTGGACGGTACCTGATTACCGTATGCTCTATTTGCTTCTTTACGAAACTGAATTTCTGGACCTTGTGGAGCGCGTAAACATGGGACCGTTTGAAATCAAGAATGACCGAGGAAGCGTCGGCCTTGCATCGAGTCCGAAGGTCCCGATAATGCTTTTTAACTGGGACGACACCAAGTGGAAGCTGGACCTTATTGAAACTCTTCCGTTAATCACTAAGGGTATTGAAGCGACTGCTGCAAAGAAGAACTGGACAGGTGCAAAGCTTGCTCTTTATTGGCTCGACAAGAAATACCACTTGCAGTATTCACGCCTGGATGAATCGCTGTTCGAACCGATTGGGTTCTAGTGGAGACCGCTATGCGTAAGTCGCTTGCTGTTCTTGTTTTTTTCACGGTATGTGCAGCATTGTCCTTTGCAGCCCCGTCGGCTTCCGCGAAAGCGAAAGTGACTCCATCGACAAAAATCTACGGTGCTGTAGAAGCTAAGGATGGCTTTGCTGGAGGGCGCCTTTTTGATGTTCTTGATTCTGTTGGCGGCTCTGGAACGTGGATGGAATGGGATGTGAACGGTGTCCGTGACCCTTCGGTGATGAAGGCTATAGACCCTCTTTTGAACTCTTCGAACAAGCCGAAGATGATCTGGGCCATTACAGAACGCGAAAAGCCTTTGCTTGCTGTGCTTTTGCCGAAGGGCGCAGGCGAGGTTATCGTGTTTTACGAGCTTGGCGCCTTTGATGCAAAACCTGTTCCACTGAAACTCAACAAGGTCCTTACGCCTGATGTCGTATTCAGGGATTACAGACAAATTTCTGAAAAAGAATTTGTGCACCTGGACCGTTCGAACTTGAAGATCCTGGTAACGGACAAGTTAATCCGCTTTACCTACGACAATCCGGACAAGACTCCTCTTCGTTACGATCCTGACTTTGCAACGAAAACGCTTGTTGACAAGCATGCCGAAGTGAACGATTATCTGGGCTTCTTAAGGTATGAATATTCGATGATGCTCCGCGCTTTTGTCCAGTCTACCCGCGGTATTTTTAACTGGCAACCGTGGCATTGGTATATGGACAAGTGGAACTCGAAATTCATGATTACGGCGAAGGAAATCGAGATGATCCTTTCCAAAGGCGTTCCTCCTGAATATATAACCGTCTTTAAGGCTAAGGCGTCAGGGGGAGAAATTGTCGAAATGCGCACGACGGGCAATGGATTTCTCGAAATGGTCATTACAAGGCCGTAATTTTAGCATCTGACAGTTCTTACCATTTGCAGCTCTCGCCTTGCATGTCGTTCCGCGCCTCTGCGCGGGAATCCCCGTTTCTGATTTTTACTATTTTAATTTTCGTGAAATCTATCATTAAAAAATTTCAGATTCTACTGGTTGCCTGTGCAACGGTCTCCAGCATGGCTTCTTCTGTCATAGAAGATTCCAAGAAACGTTTTATCTTAGACGACGAGGTCCTTGATACGTCTAAAGAATCTTGTGAAGACGGCTCGGGAATGCGCTTTGCTCCCGAAAATGCTTTTTACATGGATTCTAGCAGGGTGCCGTACCGCTATTACCGAGTGGCACTTCCGTCAGGCGATATGCCTTCGGTCTCGGTAACCAACAATAAGCTTGTTGCGCTTGGAACTTCGTACTGCAAGTCTACTCCTGTAAAGGCACAGACAGTCTCGGTTTCAAAACCGTACCTCAAGGATAATTTGTGGATGGCCGATGTGCTGGTCCCGCTATATGTAAAGCAGGCCGGCTCCATCGCCCTTCGCACGGATTTCCGCTTGAATGTCGATTTTGCAAGTGCATCGGCAAGCGGCCGCAATCCGGGCGCCCGCGCACTTATGCAGGTGGTGAATTCGAAGTCCGCCGCGCAGTTTGGAACGGCCGCGTCCCGTACGGTCCTGCGCCGTGAAGCGGCTTCTGAAATCGATGGCATCGTCAAGCTTGCCAAACTGGTTGTAGGCGACAAGGATATGGCGACATTCCGCGAAGATGGCCTCTATGCCGTTGGTTTCAATTCCCTTCTGAAATTCACAAGTCGTGATGATTTGAGCGGAATCCCCGTAGAAAAAATTTGCGTTTACGGAGCCTCGCCAGATACGCTCCCTGACATGGGGCCAGGAGCCAAGCTTCGCAGCCCGAACCAGCTATTCGAACTGCCCATAACCGTTGATGACCGCAATTCTAACGGCATCTTTGATGATGGCGATTCCCTTTATTTCGTGGGATATGGTAATGCGTTTTGGAAAAGGATCGATTCAGAAGAAGAAAATTATCCCAAATCGAATATGAACTATTTCCATTCGTATTCTCCGTATTCTTTTTACCAGCATTTTATTCTCGGGTATAAAGAAGTGGGGAAGGGCAAACGCCTTGAAACCCTTGCTCAGCCAAAATCGACGCCGAAAAGCATTGAGTGGCTTAGGTATGTGCGTGCCGAAAAAGATGAACTCTTGATTGATACTTATTACGGCAAGTCTCTTGATTGGGAAAAAACAACTGGAAAAGAGTGGTTCTGGAAATGGCATGATAAAAATGAAACTACGGTCGTTACGGACTTGAACGCGGAATCGCAGATCGTGGACTTGCCTGGGTTTGTCAAGGATGGCAAGGGATTTGCGTCTGTTACCTATTTCCCGCTTCGCTCGATAAATTCAAGCAGTGGTGTGGATCAGTCGATTGGCTATATGTCTGATAGCGCTTACTCATCGCGGATGAAGTCGATTCATTTTAAGCTGAGTGTCAATGGCGAACAGCATTCAAAGGATCGTGCAGACTCCTTTTACTGGTCCGATGGCGTCTTGTTGCCGGGAGGGAACTTCGCTATGGAGTTCAAATCCCTCAAGGCTTCCGGGAACGAGTTTGAACTGACCATGCTTCCGAACGAAAATCAATACAACCGCTTCGATGGCGTTTCTGTAGCTTACCAGTGGGATCCGGCTTCTGTGTCAATAGATTCTTCGGAATGGCTGTTGCCTGGGTTTGCCACAGGAATTGTTCGGATCCCTGTCGGTAAAGATTCCGATCTGCGCTTGATGAAGTTTGTGAACTTTAAGCCGGTTGGACTTCTGAAAATTTCGAATGGAACCGCTATCGATAGTATTGGCTTTAATGAAGATGTTCGATACTTGCTTTATAACGAAAAGGATCGCCGTAACTCCACATTGAGTATTGAGGCTATACCTGCGCCATCCCCAAATGCCGTCCAGAAGCTTGCGCAGATTTCTTCCAAGACGGAATACCTGATTATTACGCCAGAAGAATTCCTTGAACCGGCGGAAGATCTTGCGTCGTTCCGTTCCAGCGATTCTGCTATAAGCCCGCTTGTCACTGCTGTTGTTGCTGTAGAAAACATTTACAGACATTACACCGGTGGATCTCCTTCTCCGATTGCGATTCGAAACTACATCGCCTACGCACGAAGCGTCTGCCCGGATTTGCGGTTTGTGCTGCTTGCTGGTTCTGGCCATTATGACTATCGAGGCGTTAATCCTAGACTCGGTAAAAATTATATGCCTCCGTTTGAAAAGGAGTCGGCGGTGACCGAAGACTTCTTTGCGGTCCTGGATTCTGGAGAAATGGTTAGAAGTCCCCGTATATATGATGTAGACCTTGCTGTTGGCCGTATTCCTGTATCGTCTGTCGATGAATTTTATACGTACAATGAAAAAGCTCGCGATTACGAGAAAGTGGGTCGATTTGATCACGGGGAATGGAGATCCACGATGCTGCTTGGGGCTGATGATGCCCGCAATAGCGGTGGGGTGGATAGGATTCCGCATACCGAAGACCAGGAAATGTTGGCAAGGACGATTGATGCAATTTCAGATAAACTTAATTATCGTATGAACATGAAAAAGGTTTATCTCCTGAATTACGAGTATGATGCCGCTGGTCAGAAACAGGAAGCAAATAACGATTTCCTGAATATTATGAATCAGGGTGCCTTGATGACCATATATTACGGTCATGGATCCAAGTCTACATTGGCTTCGGAAGGCTTGTTCAGAACATCGGACATTGCAAAGCTTTCTAATGAGAAAAAATACACGATATTAAGTTCGTTTGCATGTACCGTGGGACGCTTTGATGAAGGGGATTCTAGGTCAATGACCGAAGCTATGGTCCTTGAGAAAAGCGCTGGCGCTATTGCTGGAATTGGTGCGGCTCGTGAAACGTATGAATCTTACAATAATCAATTTTCGAAGAACTTGATAAATAACGCTTTGTCCAAAGATGGAAATTATCTTGGTGTCGCCTATATGCTAGCTAAGGATAATATTGTTCATAATCGTCAAGAATCGGATTCGCATGATAATGTGCATAATACGGAACATTATGTGTTTATGGGCGAACCTGTGATTCAGTTGCCTTTGGCGAGTATGAAGATTACTCTTGATTCGCCGGTGAAGTCTATCAAGGCTCTTGATAAAATGAAGCTTTCTGGAAAAGTGTCCGGAATGACTTCGGGAAACATCGCCTTGACGCTTAGGGAAGGCCGTTATACAAAGGCTCTTGATTTGATTTCTATAGAAAAAGTTATTGATGTGAATTATGATGGCGCGCTGATCTATTCAGAAGTCGTTCCCGTTGCTGATGGCCGTTTTGAAACGGAATTTGTGACTCCGAAGAAGTTGAATATCGGTGATTCGCTTGCGGAATTCCGCGCGTGGGCATTTTCGTCGAAAGAACCTGCTGTTGGGCGCTATCTTGAAAAGAATATTAAGATAACAGGTATTTCCAACTATGCAGATTCCTTGAATGATAATATTCCGCCGACGATTAAAATCCAGTCATGCAATGCCGGGGAATTGACTTCGTTTGCCGATAATCAGCATGTGAAATTGAGAACTCCGGCTTGTTTGCAGGTCGTTGTTGAAGATGAAACTGCTTTGGATTACCGTGAACAGGCCGATGAAGGTATTTCTTTTGAAATGGTTGGGCTTGAAAACCCCTATCATCCGGCACCCTTCCTGGAACAGTCCTCGAAACGTGCTGTTGCTCGCAAGTCGTTGACAACGGAAGCGTATCCGGCTGGCGATTACACGTTCAGGGTTCGTGCTTTGGATGTTCTTGGAAACATTGCTATAAAGACTGTTAATGTCCAGATTATAGAAGATTTGCAGACCGGGCTTGCTGACGTATTCAACGTCCCGAATCCGATGGGCAAGAAGGGGACGACGTTCTACTTTAAGAACCTTTCTGTAGACAAGGATCCGGAAGTGTCGATTTTCATCTATAACCAGCATGGTAGACTTGTCAAGGTTATTAATGACGCTAAATCTGGTGTAACACATTGGGATGGCAAGGACAATTATGGCCGTTTGCTTGCCAATGGGCTGTATCACTATGTTGTCCGAAACAAGGCGAAAGTCAGTGTTTCGGAATCTAAAACAAAAACTAAAACTTGGACTAAAAAACAAAAACTGTTGATCTCGAGGTAAATAAATGGAATTACGTGAAAAACCGGGCAAAGTGCAAAAGCTTTTGGAACTTTCCCTCCGCTTTCGCCTGATTTTTGTGCTGTTGATGATTGGCTTTTCGGTGGCGTTCCTTGCTACGGGCTGGCAACAGATGGCATCCCTTCCGCTGGGGGCTTCTGAAGCGCTTGGAATGTGGATTGCGAAGTTCACGAATTTGGCCTCGGCTTGGAATTCTGCGCAGTATTTCTTTGTTGCCGGACTTTCCATGATTGTGCTCTACTTTGTCTTTGGCGGTATGCGTGGCGGCTTTGGCGGCCTGCTTGCGCTTGCGGCTTTTGTGGGGGCGCTGTTTGCGCTGGGCGGCGATGAAGATATGCTTGTTATTTTCTTTGCCGTGTTTGCGGGCGTTGCACTTTTGCTTGTGCTTTTGGCCAAGTGGAGCGTTGCCTGTGCGCTGTTCCCGTTTGCGCTTTCATGGCTTTTGCTTACGGGATTTGTAAGCTGGTTCCCGCTGATGATTGGCAAGGCTTGGCTCATGTGGGCCGTGCTTAGCACAATTGCGTTCTCGGGCGTTGTTGCCTGTGCGTTGCTTGCAGGGAAGGAACTCGGTGAAGGAACGCCCTCGGCTGGCGCCCTCGTGAAGGCGGGCAAGAAAATGCTTGCTCCGGTCATGATTGCATCGCTCCTTGCTCTTTCGGCACTTGTAATCGACATGAGCGTCGTCGTGGACTGGAGAAGAATCGGCATTGCCGCCATTCTCTGGGTCGCTTTTAACGTCTGGTTTTTCGGATTTACATTCGGGACGATGTCCTTTGCCCCGTGGGAACGCATCCGCTCCGGCTCTCGCCGCGTCAAGATGAGCGACAAGAAAAAGAAATCTTCAAAGAAGAAGTAGACAGTAGGAAGTCGGCGGTAGGATGTTGGTTGTTGCATCTACGTCACCCTGACGCCCGTCATCCTCGACCGTCAGGGAGAGGAACCATTATTTCTCGTTATACAATTGCGGAAGGGTCCAGTTAAGTCTAGAATAATCAAAAAGCGTCTTGTGCAGTTTGCACGAGACGCTTGTTGTTGGAGTGTGGATGTTTTATTCTTTCTGACTATAAGTTAGATTGTTTTGAAACAAAAAGCCCTACTTCCGTAGGGCTTTTTATGGATAAAAAATCCATGTTGAGAATTGGTGTTGAGAATTACGCGACGTTCATCGACTGTTCTCGGATGCACTCAATCTCGTTCTTGAGTTCGATGGCTAGTGCTGCGATTTCGGCATTCTGGCACTTGGTGCCAAGCGTATTCGCTTCACGTCCCATTTCCTGGAGGATGAACCCGAGATTCTTGCCCTGGGCGCCACCCTTGGCGAGCGCGTCGAGGAACAGCTTGTTGTGGCTCCTGAATCTCGTGATTTCTTCATGAATGTCGAGCTTGTCGGCCATGATGCAGGCTTCCTGCAAAAGGCGGACTTCGTCGATTTCGGAATCCTTCATGAGCGTGTTGATGCGTTCGCGAAACTTGCATTTCCATGTTTCAATGCGCTGCGGATCGAGAACTTCGACCTTGTCGATGACTTCGTTCAGGTGGATCACGCGACGGGTGAGGTCTACGGCGAGGTTTGCGCCTTCCTTTTCGCGCATGGCGATAACGCCGTCCAGAGCCTTGTCAAGTTCTGCCTTCAAATGCTTTTCCCAGACTTCGTTGTCGCCGTTGCCGTCCGTGAACTGCAAAACTTCTGGGATGGCAAGCACATGTTCAAGCTTGATGTCGCCTGCAATGCCATACTTTTTCTGCATGGCCTTCGTGATTTCCACGAATTTTTCTACGGCTGCTTCGTTGTAGCAAACGGGAATGTTCCCGGCGTTGCCGGCACCAAGCGTAATCGACAAATTCACGGAACCGCGGACGAGCTTGTCCTTGATTTGTGCCTTGAAGTCATTTTCGAGGTAGGCGAAGTTCTTCGGAATCTTGCTTGAAATTTCGAGGAAACGGCTGTTCACGCTGCGCACTTCGATAACGCATGTGATTCCTTGCAGTGTGGATTCGCTCTTGCCGAATCCTGTCATGGAGATAATAGACATTTTATCCTCTTTCGTCTCTCGTCTCTCGTCTTTCGTCTAATTTACTAATCGTTGCAATCACATGTTCGGCGCCGAAGTTCGGCAGCCCAATGGCGGTCAGGAACTTGCTTATCTTGTGTTCGTTCTGGAAGTGCAAGTTTTCAATCTTGAACCCTTCCTTGTTGCACAACGTATAGAAGTCCTTGAGCGTAAGCACGCGGATGTTCGGTGTGTCGTACCATTCGTAGGGGAGTTCCTTCGAAATCGGCATACGGCCGTGGAGCATCAGGCTTCCGCGGGCAGACCAGTGGCCGAAATTCGGGAACGTCACGATGACCTGCTTTGCCACGCGCAAAAGCTCGTTCAAAAGTGCCACCGGATCGCGAATTTCCTGAATCGTGCGGTTGATAATCGCGTAGTCGAAACTGCCGTCCTTGAGGTCGGCAATGCCGCTTTCGTCCAAGTCACGCTGGATGACCGGCACGTCTTTTTCGAGGCAGCCCAGGATGCCCTTGATGTTCTTTTCGATGCCAAAGCCCGTGACCTGCTTTGTCTTTCTCAAGTTGTCGATGAGGTCGCCTTCGCCACAGCCGAGATCGAGCACATGGCTGCCTTCCTTCACGAGCTTGCTGATGCGCTGGAAGTCGCTCTGGTCGTGGAATACAGGCAATGCCTGCGTTCCGTTCTGCGGGATAATCTTTGAATCGAGGAAACGGCCTACAGCCTTACCGAGTTCGCCCACTTCAATCAGGAATCCGTCATGGCCAAACTGCGTGTCGAGTTCGAGACTTGTCACGGTCTTGCCTGTGTTGAGGAGCGCACTTGTGATGCGGCGGCTCTCGTGCGGCGGGAAAAGCCAGTCGGTCGAAAGGTTCACGTTCAGGACTTCGGCCTTGATGTCCTTGAATGCGTTTTCAATGCTGCCGTATTCCGTTTCGAGGTCGAATGCGTCTGTCGCATGGGCAATGTGTAAGTAGCTGTTCGCGTCGAAGCGGTCAACAAACTTTGTTCCCTGATAACGTAAGTAGCTTTCGATCGGGAGATTCAAGTCGTATGGCGTCGTGTACGATACGGCGTGGCTTCTGTTCTCCTGGTCCTGGGCGCGCTTGAACTTTTTCTCCATGCCCACGGCAGAGAGGTAGGTGATGTGCGCAAGCTTGCGGGCATTCGCAAGGCCGATGTCCGGTCTTGTCTTGCCTTCTTCGTAATAGTCACCGCCGTGGAAGTTAGGGTCCTGCGTGATGACGTCGCGGGCAACAACTTCAAAGCCGAGCGCCTGGCTCGAAAATCTGGGCGAGCTTGCAATCACGATGATGCGCTTCACCTGTTCCGGGTAGTAGATAGCCCATTTCATCGCCTGGAATCCGCCCATGGATCCGCCGATGACGCTGTAGAATTCCTTGATGCCGAGGCTATCGGCAAGTTCCTTCTGGGCATGAACCATGTCTCCTATCGTGATGGTAGGGAATGTGCTCCCATAAGGCTTGCCTGTGCGCGGATTGATTGTCGCAGGCCCCGTGGATCCCTTGCATCCGCCGAGGATGTTGCTGCAAACCACAAAGAATCGGTCTGTATCGATAGCTTTGCCCGGTCCGATGAGTTCGTCCCACCAGCCGGGTTTCTTGTCATTTTCAGTGTACCAGCCGGCAGCGTGGGCGTCGGCGGTCAACGGCGAACAAACCCACACGGCGTTATCACCGGCGGAGTTCAGTGTGCCATAGGTCTCGTAACGGAGGGTGAGGGCGGGTAGCGTCTTGCCGTTTTCCAGCAAAAAGCCCTGTTCACCGTAATCCTTGTTAAAATCCTTTGGGACAACGGGACCAAACGATTTATGCAAATATTCACTCATACGCATAAAAAATAGTAAAGTTTTAGTAGGAAGTAGGCGGTAGACTGTAGGAAGAGATTGTTCTCTCGTTTTTTATTTTCGACAATAGCTTTTGTTTATTGTTGCTTATAAACCAAGCTATTAATAAAACTTCACTGGATTCTTCCTCCCTTTGGTCGTCAGGATGACGTTGCTAGCATTCCACTAACCACTGACTATTGACCACATTGTAAATTCTTTTCGAGCGTTTTTTATAACATTTTTACCATATTCACTTTTGTAACTTATTGAATTGCATATAGTTACGGAACTTGATTTGCGAAGAATGGTCAAAATTTCGGATTTTACAATTGTTTTTTGTGGATACAGATGAGACGTTTGTGTATGCATTTTTGATGTTTTTCCCAAATCAAAGTAAGTTTTCGTTATTATATTTCTCACACATCGTGGGCTGATTGTGCCCTCAAGTTTTAACTCAAAGGACTAAAATGAAACGTCTCTCTCTCTTTGCTATGGCTCTTGTAGTCTCCGGCCTCGTTGCTTGCAACCAAGCTTCCGCTGGCGGTTCGTTCAACCAGCAGGCTCGCCTCGACTCCCTTGAAAAGGATTTCAAGCAGGTCAAGGAAGAATTTGAAATCATCAAGTATGCTCTCGACAAGCGTGGCATTTCTCTTGAACAGGCCCGTGCCGAAATGGAAGCCGACAACAAGGTCTGGGACATTCCTGATGAAGATAGCCCGGTCTTTGGCAACACCAAGAACCCGAAGCTCACGATTGTTGAATTCACGGAATTCCAGTGCCCGTACTGCTCTCGTATCGCTCCGGATATGCAGGAACTCAACAAGAAGTACCCGGACCAGATCAAGTTCGTCTACAAGCACTTCCCGCTCAGCTTCCACGCCAATGCAAAGGCTGCAGCCGCATCTTCTATCGCTGCTCAGAAGCAGGGCAAGTTCTGGGAATACCGCTATGCTCTCGCACCGCACTCCCGTGAACTCTCTGACTCCATCTACATTGCAGTCGCTAAGGAAGTTGGCCTCAACATCGAACAGTTCAAGAAGGACATGGTTCTTGATTCTGCTATGAACGCCCGCATCGACAAGGACTTCCAGTTGGGTGTCAAGGTCGGCGTTCAGGGTACCCCGAACTTCTACATCAACGGCAAGCGTCAGGATCGCTTCAGCACTGGTCTCGTCGAAAAGATGTTGAAGGAAGCCAAGTAATTACGTTTTCAGGCGTACACGTTAAATTGATGGACGTGTGCGCTTTTTATTTCGCAGGTTTATAATTTTAAATCAAAAACAACAAAAGGATGCACATTATGATTAAGCAATCATTGAAAGTTGCCTCGCTCGCCGTCCTCGGCTTGAGTGTTACAGCTGCAATGGCTCAGCCGAAACGTCCGCATCTGGCTGTGTACAAGTTCTTCGATGAACAGTACCGTCCGGGTGGATACGATTACTCTTACGGCGGCACGAGCAAGGGTGTCACCATCACCAAGTCTGGTGGTTACAAGTCCAAGGCTGCCTTGAACATCAAGTTGGACCCGAAGGAATACTCCGGTGCTTCCATTTGCCTTTACAACGAATTCTTCGACTTGAACAAGTACATGCTTGACTCCAAGGTCGAATTCATGATCAAGGGCAAGAATGGTGGCGAAGCCGTGAAGGTCGGTCTCCTTGACGAAGAAGTTTCTGACGGCAAGAAGACTCAGGTTGTGCTTCCGATGAACAAGTACATCGAAGGCGGCGCCGTGACGACGGACTGGAAGAAGGTTTCCATTCCTCTCGTGGACTTCCCGGACCGTGGTCTCTACTGGGACAACACCCGCAAGTCCGAATTCCCGGCTCGTATCGACTGGGACAAGATTGCTGAAATCCGTTTCTCCATTGACAAGAGCGCTGCAAGCGAATTCGAAGTCTGGATCGACAACATCGAAATCGTGAAGGGCAACAAGAAGGCTGCCCCGAAGAAGCAGATGGTCTACTGGGATGAAAACAACGATGTCATCGACGGCCCGAAGAACCCGGAAAAGCTCGACGGCAAGGCCAAGACGCTCGCTACGTTCTATGACAACCAGGTCAAGGGCTTCGCTTACAGCTACGGTGGTCTCACTGCCCAGCGTGAAGCTCAGTCCAAGACTCCGGGCAACAAGAACGTGCTCGCCATGTACATCGATAACAACGACTGGTCTGGCGTGACCTACTCTCTCGGTGAAGGCAAGTTCATTGACCTCTCCAAGGTTCGCGACAAGGGCGGTCTCTACTTCTGGATCAAGGGTAAGCTCGGCGGCGAAAAGCTCTACGTCGGTATCCTCGACAACCAGGGCAACGACATCAAGAGCCAGACCAAGGTCGG
Organism: Fibrobacter sp.; assembly: GCF_045112255.1. GTDB lineage: Bacteria > Fibrobacterota > Fibrobacteria > Fibrobacterales > Fibrobacteraceae > Fibrobacter. The sequence goes on along the minus strand of NZ_JBGUHR010000086.1, from coordinate 187,834 downwards.
CCTCAACGACTGGATCAAGGTCTCCAAGGATTGGCAGCTCGCCAAGATTCCTCTCAAGCGCTTCACCGACAAGGGTAAGGCTTGGGACGCTAACAAACAGGCCGAAGTTGCCAAGGACATCAAGTGGGACAAGATTCAGGAAATCCGCTTCTCTGTTGGCAAGGGCGAAAACGCAGGCGAACCGGGCAAGCCGGCTCCTGTGACGGTCTTCGTGGACCAGATCACCTTCACGTCCAACATCGACTGGGTGGACCCGGATCTCAAGTGGGATTCCTTCAAGTCCAACGCTCCGGACTACGTGATCTCCGACTTCGAAAGCAAGTTTGCTAAGGACAAGTGGGAACCGTCCACCGGTCCGAAGTCTCAGCTCAAGTTCAAGGTCGAAAACTGCGCCGAATTCAAGAGCAACTGCTTGAATATCGAACACTACCTCCTTGCTGACTGGGTTGACGTCGTGCTCGACATGCAGAAGTCTGGTCGTCCGGCTGCTGACCGTGACTGGACCAAGCACTGGGGCCTCATGTTCGACGTGTACTCTGACAAGGCTTGGCAGTCCATCACCGTCCAGGTGCAGGATGCTGGCAACGAAATCTTCGTTTCTAACGTCGGTGCTCCGAAGGGCAAGACCACGATCCTCGTTCCGTTCCGTACGTTCGGCAAGTTCCCGTACTATCAACCGCCTAACGCTGTTGAAAACGGCCTCTTCGACCTCAAGGGTGTCGTCGCTCTCGACTTCAAGCCGAGTGGTGAAGGTACTGCTGGTGGCTTCAAGGTGGACAACATTCGCTTGACCAACCAGCGCGAAGTCAAGGCTAAGGAACGTCCGGCTGTCATCAAGGTCTTGGTGAAGGGCGAAAAGGAAGTTCTCAACCCGGAAATCTCTGGTGGCTTGTTCGGTATCAACGCCGCTCTCTGGGATGGCGACATGCTCGACAACAAGAACTTCAAGGTTCAGACTCGCGAATTTGCAAAGCGCATCAACCACGGCATTATCCGTTACCCGGGTGGTCTCCGTGCTGATGACGACCACTGGAAGGAAATCCTCGACAACCACGACTGGATGGTCGATACTGACGAATTCCTCGAATGGTTGAAAAAGACTGGCTCCAACGCCATGTTCACTGTGAACTTCGGTTCCGGCACTGAAAAGGAAGCCGCTGACTGGGTCAAGCACACGAACATCGACAAGAAGGCCGGCATCCTCTACTGGGAAATCGGTAACGAAATCTACGGTAACTGGCATCCGTATTACGAAAAGTATGGTAAGGACGGCGGTACCATCTATGGTAAGCGCGCTCGTAAGTTCATCGAAGCCATGAAGAAAGTTGACCCGACCATCAAGGTGGCTGTGCTCGGCGTTCTCGAAGGCGACTGGAACGAAAAGGTCCTTGCTGAAACGGGTGACATCGCTGATGGTCTTATCGTCCACCACTACCCGCAGCACTTCGGTGAAGAAAACGACTTCGCTATGCTCTCCGCTCCGCAGACCCTCACTGCAATCTACGAACGCTTGCACAAGGTTGTGGACAAGTGGACCAAGAAGTTCAATAAGGACAAGAAGATTGAACTCTGGCTCACCGAATGGAACTCTGTTGACTTCAACCCGGGTCCGCAGACCTTGTCTGTCGAAAACGGCTTGTTCGTCGCTGACTACCTCGGTATGCTCGCTACTGAAAACGTCGATAACGCTCAGTACTGGGATATCCACAACGACATCACTCCGGAAGGCGGTGACTACGGTTACTTGACCCGTTCTGGTGAAGAATGCATGAACTGCCCGCGCCCGAGCTACTGGGCATTCCAGATGGCTTCCGACGCTCTCCGTGGCAAGCTCATGAAGACCACCATCAAGGGTGACGAAGACGCTCTCCTGACCGCTTACTACACCGTAAACGGCAACAAGAAGCAGCTCCTCCTCGTGAACAAGAGCCCGTACAGCGACTTCGACATCAAGCTTGACATTCCGGGCTTCAAGGGCAAGGCTTCTGTCCAGACTTTGGACAAGACTTCCGAAAAGCTCAAGGAAGGCTGGGCAAACGACCCGTCCAAGAAGGCTAAGACTGTCGATATCACGAAGGGTATCAAGGTTGGCAAGCGCACCCTTACTCTCATCACTTTGAACTAAGTCGATGAACTAAGGTTCGTAAACTAGATTCTCGAAATCTTGAAAGGACTCCGCCGGAAGGCGGAGTTCTTTTTTCTAAATTCAGCCTTAAAGTATGAAACACCTCCTCATTTTGTTGCTGCTGATTTCATCGATTGCTTTTGCCGCACCTTTGTCTGCGCCGTATTCGCATGATGGCTTGTTTGCTAATGCTGCAATGGGGCTTGGTTACGCATCATTTGAAAATACAAATGGCAAAGAATCCATGACCGCTGACGGTTTTGGCGTCATGATTCATGGAAAGCTGGGCTATTATGCCGTTACGGATCTGGCTCTGCATGCGAACTTGGGATATGTGATGTATTCCAATTTTCGAGAAGCCGTGTATGGAACCTCGCAGTACGTAGACCACGATTTTTATGTGCTTAGCTCAGTCTATTTAGGTGCCGGGATCACGTATTATGTGCCCCAATGGAATAATATTTTCTTTAGCGGTTCTCTTGGTGTGACAGGTTATGCAACGAATAACCGAAGGTTTAAAGGAAATACCGGGCTACGTGCCTTTAGCTTTGGACTAGAAGCGGGCAAGGAATGGTGGGTGAGTGAACACGTTGCCTTAGGCGCTTCTGTCGCATTCAATTCAGGCGAATACTGGTCCGATGATGATGGCGTGTTCCGCTCGTCGTCTGTGATGCTTTTGTTCTCAGTAACGTTGAATTAAAAAAATCCCTGAAATGAATTCAGGGACTTTTTAATGAAATTCTAGTAACTAATGACTAGCGACTAAGAACTGCGCGAATGCGCTATTATCTTTCGAGCTTGAAGTAGACTGCTGCAAGAGGCGGAAGCTTGATGTTCAAGCTCCATTCGCGGTTCTGCCAAGGAACGTCCTGCGTCCAGACTTCACCGAGATTGCCGACGTTAGAGCCGCCGAACATCGCTGCGTCAGTGTTGAAAATTTCTTTCCAAGCACCGCGAGCAGGTGCGCCCAAGCGGTAATCGTTACGGACAACCGGCGTGAAGTTAAACACGCAGAGGATCATGTTGCCATGGTCATCCTTACGGACAAAGCTTACAATGGAATTGTCGGCATCGTCGCACCAGATCCATTCAAAGCCGGTATAGTAATGGTCGATTTCCCATAGCGGAGAATTTTCCTTGTAGATGTGGTTCAGGACCTTCATCATTTCGAGGAGCTTGCCATGGCTATCCCAGCTGATCAAGTGCCAGTCGAGTGAACGCTTTTCGTTCCATTCGCGGAACTGACCGAATTCGTTGCCCATGAAGTTGAGCTTCTTGCCCGGGTGTGCGTACTGGAAAGCGTAGGTGAGGCGGAGGTTTGCAAATTTCTGCCAGTTGTCGCCAGGCATCTTGCCGAGCATGGAACCCTTGCCGTGTACCACTTCGTCATGGCTGAAAACTTGTATGAAGTTTTCAGAATAAGCGTAGACCATGCTGAACGTGAGCTGGTTGTGGTGGTACTTGCGGTGGATCGGTTCGTGCTGGATGTAGCTGAGGAAATCGTTCATCCAGCCCATGTTCCACTTGTAGTGGAAGCCAAGACCGCCCTGCTCTGGCGGGCGAGTGATGCTCGGGAAGCTTGTCGATTCTTCGGCGATGAGGATTGCATGCGGGGTCAAGCGGCCCATGATGCTGTTCAAGTGCTTCAGAAATTCGAGCGTGTCGTAGTTGATGTTGCCGCCGTCCTTGTTCGGCACCCATTCGCCTGGACCCTTACCGTAGTCGAGGTAAAGCATGGAGGCAACGGCATCGACGCGCAGACCGTCGCAGTGGAATTCCTTGAGCCAGTACATCGCGTTTGCGATGAGGAAGTTCTTGACTTCGTTACGGCCGAGGTTAAAGATGTAGGTGCCCCAGTGCGGGTGTTCGCCCTGACGCGGGTCGGCATGCTCGTAGCAGGCGGTGCCGTCGAAACGTCCGAGAGCGTGAGCGTCCTTCGGGAAGTGGGCCGGAACCCAGTCCAAAATCACGCCGATTTCGTTCTGGTGGCAGAGGTCCACAAAGTGGCGGAACTGGTCCGGCGTACCGTAGCGGCTCGTGGGGGAGTAGTAACCGGTGACCTGGTAGCCCCAGGATTCGTCGAGCGGGTGTTCGGCGAGCGGCAAGAATTCCACGTGCGTGTATCCCATTTCCTTGAGGTACGGAATGAGGCGTTCGGAGAGTTCGTCCCAGTTGAGGAAACGGTCCGGGTTGGCCGGGTCGCGGCGCCAGGAACCGGCGTGGACTTCGTAAATGTTCATCGGAGCGCCAAAGACCTTTGTGGCCCAGTGCGTCTTCATGTAAAGATCGTCGCCCCATTCGTAACCGTCGAGGTGCGTGGTGATGGAGGCTGTTGCCGGGCGGACTTCGGCGAGCTTTGCAAGCGGGTCTACCTTCACATGGAGGTTGCCATCGGCGCCGTGAATTTCAAAGCGGTAAAGTTCGTTTTCGCCAAGATTCGGAATGAAGATTTCCCAAATGCCCGAGGCCCCGAGCATGCGCATCTGGTGACGGCGGCCGTCCCAGCTGTTGAAATTGCCGACCACAGAAACGGCATGAGCGTTCGGTGCCCAGACGGCGAAGTGAACGCCCTTGAATCCCTGGTGCTCGATGAGGTTTGCGCCGAGCTTGCGGTAAAGTTCGTAGTGTGTACCTGTTGCAATCAGGTGGCGGTCAAAGTCGCTGAGGACCGGCAAGAATGCATAAGGATCGACGAGCGTGTATTCGATGCCGTCGCCCTGCTTGATGATGAGCTTGTAAAAGAACGGCTTGTATTCCAAGTCGAGGATGGCTTCGAAAAATCCAGTGTCGCCAAGCTTCACAAAGTCAAATTCTTCGGTACCGTCGCACGATTCACCGCGGACAAAGCATGCCTGCGGCTGGTAGGTGCGGATGACGGTCTTGATTCCGCGATCGGTTTCGATCGGGTGGATGCCTAAAATTGAAAACGGGTCTTTTGTCTTGAAGTCCCAAATTGCCTGCATGTTTTCTGCGGTCAGGCTCGTGAAATCATTCCATTCCATAGGTTTTCCCACTTAATGTTTTAACGCAAAGAAAAATAACATAAAATGGGAATGTTAAGCGAATAATTGCAATAAAAACTGTAATATTTGGAGCTTTGCTGTTTCTTGTTCTTGTTTGTCATCCTCCGTTAGGAGGATCCATACAATTTAAAGTCTGCAATGTATGGATTCCCTCCTTCGCTACGCTCCGTCGAGAATGTTTTTTTTAGAATCTCTATTAACTAATATCAAGTAACTATGCATAACCTTAACCAACGTTTTTTCTTTATTCGGCATGCTAATCACTATTTACTACATTTCTCGCGACAGGAGGCTTACAATGGCTGTTGTGATGGAAGAAAATGCAAATCCGGTGAAGTATGAAAAACTTTTTAAGGTGACTCCCGAGATGATTGATGAAAACCGCCACATGAACAATGTTTGGGCGGTGCAGTGGGTCCAGGATATTTCGATTGCTCATTCGGATTCCGTTGGTGCGACCGATGTCATGTACCAGTTCGGTTGCGGTTGGATGATTCATACGCAGTTTGTGGAATACAAGAATCAGGCGTTCTTGGGCGATGAAATCCGTGGTACGACTTGGGTCGCTGGTTACAGCAAGGTCGCAAGCGTGCGCAAGTGCCGCTTTGAACGCGTTTCAGATGGCAAGGTCGTGTTTGAATCCGAAACGCAGTGGGTTCTCATGGATATGAAAAAGGGAAGGCCGTTTGCCATCCCTCAAGAAATTAAAGACCGCTTTCAAGTGAAGTAAGGAATGTCATGCCCGTCCCAGAACAAGTCCGGGATGACAGTCGGGCATCTCCTTTATAACTTTGTCCCTTTCACAATGCGATAGAGCGTTTCAAGCTCTTTCGCATTTAATATTTTCGGCACGGGGTAAAGCGGATTTGCTTCCTTGCTTGCTGATTTCGCGAGTCTTGGAATGTCCTCAGTTTGGATAAATTCCAAGTGTTCTGGAATTTCCATGGAACGGTTGAGTTCCCGGATCTGCATGATGAAAACCTTGGACGCTTCATGATTGTCCAGTTCTGCGGGAACAGCTCCGATTGCCTTTGCAAAGAATCCGAGGCGCTTTTCGCAGGCTTCGCCGTAAAACTCTAGAACATGCGGTAAAATGACGGCGTTGGCAAGCCCGTGAGGCGTGTGGTACATGCCACCTAGGCTGTGGGCAATGGCGTGAACGTAACCGACATAGGCGCGTGTAAAAGCAAATCCTGCAAGGTATGACGCCTTTTGCAGATTTTCTCTTGATTTGATATTGTGCCCATCGCGGTAAGCGTTCTGGATATTCTCGATGATAAGACGGCCTGCCAGGATGGCGGCTTCGGCACTACCGTCAAAGTTGCTATTGCCGATGTAGGCTTCGATGGCGTGTGTGAGTGCATCCATGCCTGTGGTTGCCGTAAGACTTGGGGGCAAGTCGAGCGTGATGTTGGCGTCGAGAATTGCAAGGCGCGGAATCAGGACAAAGTCATTGATGGGGTACTTCTCGTGCGTCTGCGGATTCGAAATCACGGCGGCCACAGTTGCTTCGCTTCCTGTCCCCGCCGTTGTCGGGATGGCGACGAGATACGGAATCTTGCGAAGAACGCGGAGCGTCCCTCGCATAAATGAAATCGGAGTCCATGGCCTTGCGATGCGGATTCCAACCCCTTTTGCGCAGTCGATGGCGGACCCTCCGCCAAAAGCAACGAGTCCTTTGCATTTGTTCTTTCGGTAAATGCGGGTGGCCTCGTTGATGTTGTCGATTGTCGGGTTCGGAATCGTTTTATCGTAAACGGAATAGCTGAGTCCCGCTTCTTCCAGATATTTTTTGATGTTTTGGAAATGCTCTGTCTTGGCGAGAAAATCGTCTGTAACGAGCAGGACGTTATCAATGTCGTTTGCCTTGAGGTGCTTGGGAAGATCACGTAAGCTCCCTGCTCCGTGGACAATCTGCGGTTCACGCCAGGGCATGAAGTGGATGCCTACGAAGAATGTTTTCTGGAATGCTCGACAAGCGAATCTGTAAAGTAAAGAAGCCATAGAAACCTCCTACATTGATTTTAAAAAGCGCAACGCTTTTTCGGCGAAACTTTGAATTTTGGAATGCAAGTTGCCCGGAACAATTCCGTAAGGCGGATGGAAAAATGTCACCGCGTCAAATCCCTTTTGCTCCATAATATTGCGTTCGTGGCTAAACGTCTTGAATCCGTAAAATCCGTGGTAGTTGCCTGTGCCGCTCATGCCCACGCCACCGAAGGGAACTTCCAGATTCTCAATCTGGATAATGGTATTGTTTACGCAAGTGGATCCCGATGTGGTATGGCTTAAAACGTGTTTGATATCGCGTTTGTTTGTACCAAAGATGTACAGGGCGAGTGGCTTTGGCCTACTTTGGATAAATGCAATCGCTTCGTCAAGAGTCTTGTAGGCGATAACCGGCATAATCGGTCCGAAAATTTCGGACTTCATGATTTCCATGTCGGGCGTCACATTTGTGAGCACGGTGACCGGCGTGTAGCAGTTTTCGATATCGCTTACTCCGCCGATGACTTGCTTGGCGCCCTTGGCTATCGCATCCTTGATGAGCGCAGCATGACGCTCGGTGGCCCGCTTGTCTACGATGTGTACAAAGTCCTTGCAATCGTGGCGCTTTGCTTCGGTGTCGCCGAAACGGCGTTTGATTTCTTCTGCAAAAGCTTCGGCAAATTCCTGAACTTTGTCTTCTGGGCAAAGGGCGTAATCGGGCGCGATGCAGGTTTGTCCGCCGTTTAGCGTTTTACCCCAGGCTATTTGCTTGATGTGCTTTTTGACGTTTACGCCAGGGAGTAAAATTGTGGGCGACTTTCCGCCAAGTTCAAGCGTAATGCTGGCGTGGTGCTTGGCTGCCATTTCTGCAATATGGGCGCCGACTCTTGGACTGCCTGTAAAGAACACGTGGTCAAACGGAAGCTCTAGTAACTTGTCTCCAATTTCAGCACCTTCGCCTTCGATAAGTGCAATTTCATTTTCTGGGAACAGGTCTTTGAATAACCGGACCGCAAATGCACTAACATGTGGGGTCTTGTGCGATGGCTTCGCCATAATGACATTGCCTGCGGCAATTGCCGAAATGATCGGATTTACAAGCAGCAAAAACGGATAGTTCCACGGCGCAAAAATGAGGACGCGTCCTTTGGGTTCATAGCGGAGAACGCTTTTGGACGTGGGCAAGAAAAAAACTCGATTTGCTTTTTTATCTCGCATCCATCTTTTTAAATGCTTGATGTTGTAGTCTATTTCTTCAATTGTCGGGAATATTTCGCTAAGCCATGCTTCGAATCTTGGCTTGTGAAAATCCTGCCAAACAGCTTCGTAAAATTCATTTTGGTGCTTTATGACGGCATCACGGAGCTTTTTCAGTTTCTGAATACGCTCTTTTGCTGATGTCTGGGCAATTTTCCAGCGATTCTGCCCTTGCGCTTCGAAAATACTTTCGATATCGATCCCATATAATTCATTCATACTCAATAAGATAGAACTTATTGGACAAAATGTTGCATTTTAAGTAATAAAAACAAAGCTTTTTTAATTATATAGGTATATCTTCTTTTGCTTTAATTTTGTAAATTGAAATTATGAGTTCTTTAATCCGTTATAAAGGTAAAACTCCACAGGTTGGTGAAAGAGTATTTTTAGCCGAAGGTGCATGCCTTGTGGGCGATGTTTGCATCGGTGATGATTCGTCGGTGTTCTACAATGCCGTTTTGCGTGGCGATCTGGCTCAAATCAAAGTTGGCAAGAGATCGAATATTCAGGACAATGTGACTGTTCATGTTTCCACAGGTGTTGGCGTGAACATTGGCGACGAAGTGACTGTTGGTCATGGGGCCGTACTCCATGGATGCACGATTGATGACAATGTTCTCGTTGGCATGGGGGCTATTGTCATGGATGGAGCTCATATCAAAAAAAATTGTATTATCGGTGCTGGTGCGTTAGTGACTTCTGCAAAGGAGTTTCCTGAAGGTTCTCTTGTGATGGGATCTCCGGCGCATGTCGTTAGGGCGTTGACCACAGATGAAATAAAGAACGTAAAGATTGGCGTAGAACACTACTTGGACGCAAAGGATGAACTTTTAAAAGATGTATAAGTTCTTTTTCCTCATTAATCCGGTGAGTGGAGGTGGACAAGGTAAGGTTATCCATAAGTTTCTTCCAGAAATTATGGAGTCGATGGATTTTAAGCCTGACGAGTGGAAGTCGGAATTTACGCGCAAGGACGGCTTGAACGAACAAGTCCTGAAGGCGCTTTCATCGACGGAAACGCTCGTTGCTGTTGGTGGCGATGGAACGGTTTCTTCGGTGCTTTCGATCATGCTGACCTCGGAAGATGCTGACAGAGTCCAGATTGGGCTTATCCCGCTTGGTACAGGCAATGACCTTGCTCGCGTACTTGGGCTTTACAAGCCTTTTGCGGATAAGGGACTTTTGTATCTGGTGCGCAGGCTCTTGATGGCGAAGGCTAGACCTTTCGATATCTGGACGGTGAATGGCAAGTACGCGCTTGCAAATTATTTTTCGGCGGGTATTGATGCTCGTATTGCCCATGATTTTAACCAAGATCGTGCAATGGGGGTTATTTCTTCGAATTCTGTTATTGCGAACAAGCTGCATTATGTTAAGCGCTTTTTTGCGGATAGGGCATACCATCTGAAAAGTGGATGGCTGTCGATGGTCGAGAATACGCCTGAGCTTATTGAAAATGTGGATTTGACGGGGCATACGACCGTCATTGTCGGAAACATTCCGAGCTTTGCCAGTGGCGCCAATCCATTCTTCAAGTCCGACATGGCCGATGGTTATTTGGAAGTTGTCTGTGTGCCGAATATGCTGAATTTCTTGCTTGCAATCGCTGTTGGAAATATTCCTGTTGTTGGCTATATTCTGAAAAAGCATCTGCTCAAGTCGCGTAAGGTTCGTTCGCTGACGCTTGACCTTGCCGATAACGAATACATCCAGCTCGATGGGGAAGATTTGAGCGGCAAGGTGGGGCGTCGCGTTACCATTCAGTTTGCATGTCAAGTTCACATGCTCACGCTAGAGGAATAATGTTTTCAGTTTCTTTATCTGAAGTTCTTGAAACGATGAATCTTAAAATGCCTTCGAATGAGGGCGTTTTAAATTTTAAACTGACTGGATTTTCATCGCTCGATCAGGCGGGGCCGCATGATGTCTCGTTCTGGACGGGCGATGCGAAGACGGAAACGGGACTTGCAGGAAATGCCGGTGGCGTGAGCGCCAGTGCTTTTGCCGGCGTTACGGCGGGTCTCCTTTTTGTGCCAAGTTTATACGAAAAGTATTGCGTGGACGGCCGCTCGGAACTTTTGCCGAATGTGCATTTTGTATGCCCGGTCGAAAATCCGTACCATGCAATGGTGACGTTCATGAAGGAATTTGTAGAACGTCGCGAAGTTTTTGAAGAAACGAAAATTGCAGCTTCTGCACAAGTTCATGCTTCGGCGGTTGTTGAAGGCGTGGTGGGCGAGAATGCTGTCATCGGCCCGAATTGCGTGGTAATGAAAGGCGCTACGATTGGCGCAGGCACGGTTCTTGAAGCGAATGTGACGGTTTACCCGCGTGTGACGATTGGTGAAGATTGCGTATTCCAGGCGGGCGTTGTCGTGGGACCTCGCGGTTTTGGGTTTTACGAGTACGAAGGCAAGCGCCGTATGGTGCCGCATTTGGCGGGCGTCCGCATCGGGAACCGCTGTAGCTTTAGCGCAAATGATGTGGTTGCGGCGGGCTTTGTCTCTCCGACGGTGATTGGCGATGATTGTCATTTCGATACGTTCGTACAAGTGGCGCATAACTGCCGCCTTGGGAACAACATCATGATGGCTTCGCAGTCTGGTGTGGCGGGTTCCGTAATCATGGAAGACGACGTGGAATTTGCGGGCGGTGTGCAGTCGGCGGGGCATTTGACGATTGGGAAGGGCGTGAAAGTCGCTGCCAAGGCGGGCGTGACCAAGAGCCTCAAGGCGGGCAAGGTTTACGCAGGCTACCCGGCCGAAGAAATTGACGTCTGGCGCCGTTCCGTCGTGAAACTCCGTATGATGGGCAAGAAATAATTTTATAAATTCCCGTTATCTAAATGAAAAAAGATTCTCGTAAAAGCCCGCGTGAGTGGGAATTTAGTTCTGCGTCTTTGTCTTACGGCAAGGCGAACGTAAAAGTTGAAGTCCAGGAGTATAATCCGCAACTGGAGCCTCGCGTCGAATGGCGCGTGGGCGGTCGTTCTTTTTACAGCACCGATTGCGTGAAGTGCTTCACGGATTTGAAGTTCAGCGTTGCCCGTACCGCAATTTATGAATCGGGCGAAGGCGCTCATGCATTGACGCTTGCGTCACCGGAACACCTTGCACCTGTATTCTTGATGTGGCCGTCTCGCCGCTTTGTGGTGGATGTCGCCTGCAACGAAGAAAGTGATAAGGGGTGTGTTGCCGAAGTTCCGCTGATGGACGGCAGTGCGCTCCCGTTCTTTAGTGAATTCCGCAGAAATGTGGGTGCTCCTGAAGAACTTGCTTTTTACGATGTTCCCGTACATGCATCGTGGGATTTGTTCCGCACGGATGTTGCGGATTCCGCTCAGGCTCAAAAGCCTTACGGTTCCGTGAAAATTTCACCGAGCGAAGCGTTCGAGGTGGAATACATCCTGGAACGCAATGAAAACGGTCACGTTTTTAAGTCGGCGGCGAATGTTTCCATTTACTCGGCTGAAGACTTGTATAACGTCTTTGCCGCGAGAACTTTCATTTTAAAAAACGAATTTGACGAAGCCCGCAAGGCTGGTTTGCTTGGCGGGGTGGATGAATCCTGTGGGCTTCTGCTCGACGATTCTCTGGAAGCTTCTGCTCCCGTGTTTAGAGTTGCCGACGAACCCGCTCGTCATAAAATCCTAGACCTGTTGGGAGACCTTTGCTTTGCAAAGCCTGCTCTCCCGAAAGTTCGTCTGGAAATCATTAACGGTGGTCACTTGAGCCACAGAACAATCTTAGAAAAGGTATTGCCCTATGCTTTACAATGAAGAACAAGTACATGCCCTCCTCCCTCAGAAGGCTCCGTTTGCTTTCGTGGACGAAATTCAGGAAATCACCGAAGGTGACCAGCCGTCTATCGTTGCTGTTTGGCACGTGACGGGCAAGGAAAAGTTCTTTGACGGACATTTCCCGAACAATCCGGTGCTCCCGGGTGTGATTCAGATTGAATCCATGGCCCAGGCCGCAACGCTCTTGACGATGATTGCCAAGAAGGCCGATGTCGAAGGCAAGCGCCCGGCATTCATGGGTGTCGAAAATTGCCGTTTCCGCGCTCCGGTGATTCCGCCGCAGGACTTGACGCTCAAGGCTACGCTCGTAATGGCTCGCCATGGCATCTACAAGTACACGGGCGAAATCTGGCAGGGCGAAACGCTTATCTGCAACGCCTCCTTCAGCGCTGCAATGGTCTAATTAAGGCTGTGTTATGACGCGAGCTGACGATAAATTGAACGTGTTGATTCTAGCGGCGGGGCTTGGCACAAGGCTGAGACCTTTGACGTCGGAAATCCCGAAGCCGTTGGTTCGCGTTTATGACAAGAGCATTCTTGAAATCCAGATGGAGCGGGCGAAATCGCTTGGCGATGTTCGCTTGCATGCGAATGCGCATTACCTGGCCGACCAGATTGTAAGCGAAGGCAAGCGTCTTGGCTTTGAAAAAGTCTGGGTTGAAACGCCTGAAATCCTCGGAACGGCAGGCCCCTTGCGCCGTATTTATGCGGCGGGGTATCGCGGTGGCCTCTTGATTATGAATGGCGACGCGTACTGCAATTTTGACTTGGGTGCGTTCGTGCGGAATGCTCGAAACCGCTGTGAGGCTGCTCTTTTGGCGGTCGACTTTCCGAAGGTGAACACGTTCCGCGTGGGTGAAGATGGTAGCCTCGTTGGAGTTGCCGGACGTTTTGGAGCCGATACGGGAACGGCTGCGACGTTCTCTGGAATTTCGTGGTACAGCGACGAAGCTTTGGCTCGGATTCGTGATGGCGAATTTGATATCCGTGAATTCTGGAAACAGGAAATTACGTCGGGCCGTGCGCCGTTTGTCGATATGTCGCAGTTGCATGCCACTTGGATTGATATGGGTTCTCCCGAAGGTCTCATGGCTGCTGTGGAAGCGCGTTTGGCGGAATGTGGCCGCAACAAGAATGAAGCTGTTGTGGAACCTGGCGTTGTGATTCCTGACGGTGTGAAAATCGCACATTCCGTGATTTTTAAAGGTGCCGAAATTCAACCCGGCGAGACCATCGAAAACGAGATCCGCGGAAAAGGATTTAAGTGGATCGTCAATGGGGCGTCATCCTGAACAAGCGTAGCGCAGTGAAGGATCCAGGAAGTTTTTTAAGAGTTTTTGATTATGCGTAAATTTAGAGTTGTTTTAGTAGAACCGGAACACCCGCACAATGTGGGTTTTGTCGCACGTGCCATGCATTGCTATGCATTGCCGGAACTTTATATAGTCTATCCCAAACGCGACAAAGTCTTGGACAAATCTTACCATACGGCGGCCAATAGCCATGACATTCTGGATAACGCGAAGGTCGTCCACAAGTTTGAAGATGCCATTGGCGATTGCTCTTGCGCTGTCGCTTACAGCCGTCGCATTTTTGCAAGTTCTATCAAGCATACGATGGTGCAGAACTTGTCTGACATGCTCCCCGAAGATGGAACGATTGCTCTCGTGTTCGGTCGTGAATCTTGCGGGCTTGCGCTTGAAGAAGTGAACGCTTGCACGTACCAGTGCGAAATCCCGGTGCCGGGACTCATGAGCTTGAATCTTGGACAGGCTGTCTCGATTAGCTTGTACGAGCTTTGCCGTTCCGGGGCACTCGCGAACGGCGAGGGCCGCGCGAAGCGCACAACGCGAGGCGTTGCCGAAACGGGTCCTGCAACGATTCAGCAGATTGATGGCTTCAAGAAGTTCCTGGACCGCTATCTCACGGGCCAGTATCACGATCAGGCTTGGCGCGATAGCTTCCTCAATACGCTCTTACAGCGCTTGCACCCGACGCGTAACGAACTTTCGGCTTTGTTCGGACTCTTGCGCAATTTGGCAGGCAAGCCCGCTCGCTTGGAACATGCCGCCGAAAAGGCTGCAAAGCAGGCGACGCAGAATACTGAGCAAGAATCCGCTCCGAAAGCTGAAAACTCTAAGAAGTCCAAGTAGCGCAACTCTGGAGATGGACATGTACGAAATATTGCCCTACAGTCACGAACTGGAACAGCGCTGGGATCGCTTTGTCATGGAAAATTCCATGAACGGAACGTTTTTGCAGACGCGCAAGTTCTTGAACTACCATCCAGAAGGTCGGTTCAAGGACGTTTCGTTCTTTGTCGAAAAGAGCGGTATCATCGTGGCTGTCGTTCCTGGCTGTAATGTCGAAGGCAATTTCGTATCGCATCAGGGGTCCACTTTCGGTGGCCCCGTTATCTCCAAAGATTTTTATTCGGGCAATAAGATTCTTGAAATTGTCAAGACGATTGATGATCATATTGCCCAAAATTTCAAAAGCGTAAAGCTAAAACCGACATCGCAAATTTTTGCAACGATGCCGACGGATATGCTGGATTACGCTTTGGAACATGCGGGTTACTGCCGCCATACGGAACTCAGCTGCTATACGCCGCTTGCTCAAGTTGATCCGCTTGAAGCCTGCAAGCGTGAGTGCCGCCATAACTTTAGACAGGCCGAAAAATTGAATTTGACTTATGGTGAAATTCCCGATAGCGAAATGGAAACGTTTTACGATTTCCTGGTGCTTTCCAAGGCTCGCCATAACACGACGCCCATCCATTCCTTAGCTGAACTGCGCGACCTTAAACGGAGATTTCCAAAAGAAATTTTATTCCGTGGTGTTTGGCAGAACAAGCAAAATGGGCAAGATGGCGAATACCTTTCGGGAATGATGATTTTCGTTTTCAAACAGGTGAAGGTTTTCCATTTCCAGTACCTTGCTCCCGATGATTCCAAACGCGAAACGAACGCTACAACGGCGCTGCTTGTGAATGCCATGCGAGAAGCCGCTCAAGCGGGCTGCGAAAAATTCTCTTGGGGAATTTCGACTGAAGATGGCGGCGCGTATTTAAACGAGAATCTCTATCGTTTTAAAGAGTCGTTCGGCGCGCTCCCTTGCGTGAACGCTAGATACGAGAAGTAACTTCTTTAACAAAATCCTCGTACTCGTAGATGTAATCGGATTCATCGTAATGCTCGGAGGCGAGCACCATGCAAACTGCGCCCGAAGAGAAGTTCTCGATTTCGCGCCAGTGCATTGTCGGGATGTAAAGCCCGTGGTAGGAACGGTTCAGGGAATATTTGGAACGCGTCTTGCCGTCGTCCAGGATCACGTCAAAGCTACCGCTTGCCGCAATGATCAGCTGACGCAGCTTGCGATGGGCATGGCCCCCGCGGGTCGTTCCGCCCGGAACGTCGTACAGGTAGTACACGCGCTTGATATTAAACGGGATGAGTTCGCCGCCTTCGACAACGCTCAAGTTGCCTCGCTGGTCGTGAGCGATAGGGATATCGATTAAACGCGGTTCTTTAAGCTGTTCTTCGTTCCATTCCATGCCCTTAATATAACAAAACCTTTTTGAGATGAAATGATTTGCTTGAAAAATATAATGTATGGCGACCCTGGAACAAATGCGAGTACGAGAAATAATGGATCCCCTCCCAAATGAAGGGACAAGAAATAATGGGTCCCGTCGCTACGCTTCAGGATGACAAGGTCGAGGATGACGGGGCCGGGGAGGTTATGTGAGCCAACCTATCTCCAGTGCTTCAGTTGCGAGAGGTGCGAATCAAAGAACTTACGGCGTTCTGCATCGGGCGTGTTGTCGGGATTTGGCATGTGCGAAAGCAAAAAGTCGAGCAATGTGTCTTTGCTTGTGTAGGCAAACTTGCCACCGTCATAGCACCACTTGCAGTAATCTTCGTTGAAAGAGCCGTCCGTTTCGCGGCTGATCATGGCATCGTCACCGAGCGGCATGCCGCAGCACTGGCAAAAGAGCTGGCGCGGTGCGCCGAGCAGCGTGTTGATGGAAACGTTGAATTCCTTTGAAAGCACTTTGAGCATTTCTGTGTTTGGCTGAGTTTCTCCGGTTTCCCAGCGGCTAACGGCCTGACGAGTCACGTGAATGCGTTCTGCCATCTGGTCTTGCGTGAGGTTGTGCTTTTCGCGGATGTTCTTCAAAATCTCCTGGGTCTTCATTGAATCTCCTTTGTTCGATTACGGAGTCAAATATACCAACGGTCTAGCGCAAAATCAAGAAACAGGCTGTTGCGTTGTGTAAAAAGCAAATGGGTTGTTAGTTGTTTGAATTAGAAATTCTGGATCTGAATTTTTGGCATTTTCAGGTTCAATGGACGGTACAGTTCGTCGTATAAATCCTGAAGTTCCTTTTTCTTGAAATCGTAAAGGCGGTATGTTCCTATGACGCTTCTCGCTGTGTCGAGGTTGCCGAGTTTTCTCCCAACTTGGATGTGCTTGAAACCGGCTGTTTTTATAGCCCGCATAAGGGAGCGCAGCTCGTAAAGAAAGTCCTTGTTAAAGCTTTCTTCCAGTATCAGGACAATCCAGTCCTTGTCTGGAAATTCGAATCGTGTGCGCACTGTGGCGAGGTCCTTGGCGATGACGTTAAAGGCCGATAGAGGCTTTATTTCTGCATCTGGAAAGTCTTTGTCACGGATGGCCTTGATAGAAACAGGAGACGTTTTACCACTGCGCCCTTCTCCAGGGAATGCGATGAAGGCCCCGCTGGAATCAGTGATATATTCTTTGCTGGAATCGGAGTAAAGGCCCCAGATTATTTTGCCCGGGTCTTCTTCCGATTCTTTTTGGATGGCGACATAATCTACATTCGACTTTCTCTTGGAAAAATCATCAGATGATGGATCGACGAGTTCCTTTAGAACGGTGTAGTAGGTGTTCGGCATGAAACCGCCCCTTGCGCCGATGACGAAGAAACTGTCTTTTTTTACGGCGACAGCCAAATGCAGCAGGCTGGAATCACTTGTTTTAAAGGAAACTTGGACGTTTTCAAATACGGCACCTTTGGTGCTGCCTTCTGGCCGTTCTTTCGCGGTTGTGTTCGATACAGCAAAAATGGTTATGATTGCAAAAAAAATGATCCTGTTCATACGTTTTACTAAAAGATAAAACTTTGTATATTTACGGCATGACCGCAAAGACTATAAAAATACAATATCTCGATGAATCGATTCCGAAACTCACTTACATTGGTGGCAAATCCGACTGGATAGACCTTGCCGCCGCAGAAACGGTGACGCTCAAGGCGGGCGAATTCCGCCTGATTCATCTAGGTGTTGCAATGAAGTTGCCTGAAGGCTACGAGGCACATATCGCTCCGCGCAGTTCCACGTTCAAGAACTTTGGAATTTTACAAGCAAATTCTGTTGGCGTGGTCGATTCTAGCTATTGCGGCGCAAACGACTGGTGGAAAATGCCTGTTTATGCCACCCGCGATGTGGTAATCGATAAGGGGAGCCGCATTGCGCAGTTCCGCATCATGGAAATCCAGCCGACGCTCACCTTCGAAGAAGGCGCCCTTGACGGTAAAGACCGTGGCGGATTTGGCTCGACGGGGATTTAATTTATAATATTGAAATTTGAATTAACTTGTTCTTTGTGCTTTTGCTTTTCTTCATCGGGAAGCATCATACATGGTACAAGTAATGAACACCAAGAGTCTATAGTCTTTTGACTATAGAAATTTTTTTGAGATGCCATTTTTTTTATTAATTCCATCTCAAGATTGTAAATTTCGTGAATGGAATTAAAAGTTGAATTTTCTGGGATGTATTTAAGTTCTGCTTTTGATCCAAATACAACCATATTGAACGCACGTAATTGAAATTTATTTAGATTTAGAAAATTACATAGTGCTTTGATATGGCCTTCGTTTTGTTTTATTGGGTTTACGATAAAATCTTTTTCACCGTTTTTCTTATAGCGTTCCCATTGCGGATGTTGATAATCTCCATAAACGGTTCCTGAAAGATTTTTACTCTCAAAAACATAGACGCCAGTTTCGTGTAATAGGAGGACGTCTATTTCAGAATATTTTCCATTTGGTTTTGGAATATAGACGTTTCTTAATAGTTTGTAATATCGCTTGTCGTATTCGCATGCTGTCCAAATTGCTTTGCTTACTGCATCTTCTCCGACTTTTCCTGCAATTTCTTTTGCGGATGGTATTTCACCAACTATTTCTTCATAGGTTGCTGGAGTATGTGATGGTATGCTACTAATTGGAGTCTTTGTTTGTGTTTCTGTTGCTTCAGCAAATGATGAAGCTCCTTTAACAGCTTGGTTGGTTACTGGCTTTGTTGAAAAATGATAATGAGGCGGTTCTTTAATTTTAGGAATGACTGTTTCGATTGGTTCCTGTTTGTCTCGCTCAAAATATGCAATTACGATGAGGATTGAAATAATGAATATTATGATTATTCCTGCAATGATAAATGCTGTGCTATGGGTTTTGACGAAATGAATCAATGTGGTCAATATGCCAATCACTAGTGTGAGTATAAATATCCCGCCACATCCATAGGCGACAAATTCAGGTCTTTTGCTTAGGATGGTTAATCCAATAGATATTATGGCTCCGAAAATAAGGATTGGGATGAATTGTGATAGAAAACTATCTAAAAATCCAGTTGCAATTTGTGGACCTAATGGGCTGTTTGCGAATGCTGCGTTTGCCAAAAAAGCGATAAGAATAAAAAAAGTTGAGTCCATTTTTTTCATAAGAAATACCACAATGACTTTTTCATAAAAAAGAGCTAAATGAATGTAATGCTTTTATCTTAAATGTAAACAAAAAATTAAATAAGCGAATGCCTTTATATGAAAAACTTTTGCTTCGGGGGGTTTAGGGGCGGAGCCCCTAGGCGAGGGGGTAGGGTAGGACTTGGCTATGCGTCTTTTTGCTTTTTAAAAAGGAGATGCCCGTTCGGAGATGGGCATGACAGGTTTAGAGCCAAGGCCGCAGCGAGGGGGAGGCTTCCCCCTTCTCATACCTACAATTTTTACATGAATTTCTCTCGTCTCTCGTCTCTCGTCTCTCGTCTAATTCCTATATTTTCCACGCAAAAATTTTAAACAAGGACATTGTTATGGCAAAGATTGCTATTCTCGGTTACGGTAACCTCGGTCGCGGTGTGGAATGCGCTGTGAAGCAGGCTCCGGATATGGAACTCGTCGCTGTTTTCACTCGTCGCGATCCGTCGACGGTGAAGATCCAGACGGCTGGCGTTCCGGTGTTGAACGTCTCTGAAATGGAAGCCTGGAAGGACAAGGTGGACGTGCTCATCATTTGCGGTGGCTCTGCTACGGACCTGCCGGTGCTCACCCCGAAGTACGCATCCATGTTCAACGTGATCGACTCCTTCGACACGCACGCCAAGATTCCGCAGCACTTCGCTGCCGTTGACGCTGCAGCCAAGAGCGCAAACAAGATTGCCATGATCTCTGTTGGTTGGGACCCGGGCATGTTCAGCCTGAACCGCGTGTACGCCCAGTCCATCCTTCCGGAAGGCAAGGACTACACGTTCTGGGGCAAGGGTGTTTCTCAGGGCCACAGCGACGCTGTCCGCCGCATCAAGGGAGTGAAGAATGCCAAGCAGTACACCTGCCCGGTGGAATCTGCTCTCGAAGCTGTGCGTAGCGGTTCCATGCCGGAACTCACCACTCGCCAGAAGCACACACGTCTTGTTTACGTTGTTGCAGAAGAAGGTGCCGATAAGGCATACATCGAAAACGCCATCAAGACGATGCCGAACTACTTCGATGAATACGACACTACGGTCAACTTCATCAGCGAAGAAGAATTCAACAAGAACCATAGCGGGCTTGCTCATGGTGGTTTCGTGATCCGTACCGGCAAGACCGGCATGAACAAGGAACACACTCACGTGATCGAATACAGCCTCAAGCTCGATTCCAACCCGGAATTCACGACGAGCGTTCTCGTGGCTTATGCCCGCGCCGCTCTCCGTATGAAGGCTAACGGCCAGATCGGTTGCAAGACCGTTCTCGATGTGCCGCCGGCATACCTCAGCACACTTAGCGACGAAGATTTGAGAGCTCACTGCTTGTAGTCGCCTACGGCTCACGGAGTAATGCGTTGGTTGCCTCGGAATAATGTCCGGGATGACATTGCAAAAAAAATTTGCCTCGGGTTAACCCGAGGCTTTTCTGTATGAAACAAGTCTTTTTGTGGGGCCTGTTGGAGAGTCTTTTTGTATAATGGACAGAAGAAATTTTTATTTTGGGGGTGAATGTTTCTATAGTTGAAACGGGAGAATCCTATGCGTGTGTTTTTGAGAAAGATTTTTTTGCTGACTGCGGTTGTTTTATGTGGTCTTGTTTTTGATTCTTGTGCTATGATTTTTTCAGTGAGCCGTCCTGATCTTTCGCAAAAAGAATATACTGCCTTGATTATAAATGATAAAAAGGCTGCACAATGCTATGTGGAAGAAACAAGAGTCGGGATGATTATTTTGGATGCTATTTTCTGGCCTGCGCTTCTTGTTGATGGTCTTGGTGGTTATTATACTTATTACTCTTATTCACCTGCCTTTTGCTCCAATAACAGTATAAATAGTGCTGAACCGGTTTCCGTTGCCGAAAAAAAATGGGATGTCGATAAGATTGCCACTAATACACAGAAAAATAAGAAAAGCGTTTCTAGTCGTCCTGTTTTTGTTGCTGTCCTTGAATCGGTTTCGGGTGGTATCCTTAAATATCAGGAAAACCAGTTTATAACAAATGTGTTGAGAGAAGAAGCGGTTAAGGCTTTGTCTTCGGAAATTAACGCAACTATTATGACTAGGGAGAATATCAGAGAAATGCTTCCTCCTGAAAAATCGCTTGAAGATTGCGAGGGGGCATGTATAGTTGAGACTGGAAAAAATATCAGCGCGGATTATGTCTCTCAGGCAAGAGTTGGAACTTTTGGAAAGAACCTGACAATTTCTGTGGAACTTTACAAGACATCAAACAACAAGCTGGTTTCGAGCTTTAACACCAAGGCTCAAGATATAGATGCTCTTGAAGAAAAAATTCGAGAAAATGCATCGGGGATGTTTGCCGACATCATCCGCGAGGAATTAAACAGATAAGGAATTGAACCGATAAAGAATGCCTCGGGTTTATCCCGAGGCTTTTTGTATAAAAGGAGATGAATTCGCGATTTAATCGTGAATCGCGTTCTTGAGGCTTTCAATCAAGCGGGCGAAGCTCGGGTCGGTTTCCATTTCTTTCTTGACGCTCTTGATGGCGTGGACGACCGTGGAATGGTCCTTGCCTCCAAAACGGGAACCGATGCTTTGCAAGCTGATGGGGGAGAGTTCGCGCATGAGGAACATGGCGACCTGGCGGGCCTTGGAGATTTCCTTGGTGCCGCGGCCCGGTTCGATGAGCTTGGTTTCGGGAACTTCGTAATGCTGCGATACGGCATGGAGCACGGCGTCAAGGCTTACGCGGCGACGGAGCGTCGGGGCGATTTCGGTGACGACCTTCTGTGCGATGTTCATGTCGATGTCGTGGCTCATGAGGCTCGACTGGAGCGTGAGCTTGATGATGGCGCTTTCGAGGCAACGAACGTTGCTTGCAATATTTTCAGCAAGGTAACGGATGACTTCGTCGCTGATTTCGAGATGGCGTTCTTCGGCCTTCTTGTGGAGAATGGCTTCGCGCGTTTCGACGTCAGGCGGCTGGATGTCAACGGTTAAGCCCCAGGAGAAGCGGCTCACAAGGCGGTCGGAGAGGTTCTTGACTTCGGCAGCGGGGGCATCGGAGGTGAGCACGATCTGCTTGCCTGCCTGATGGAGCGCATTAAAGATCAAGAAAAATTCGTTTTGTGTTTCGTACTTGCCCGTCCAGTTCTGGATGTCATCAATCAAGAGAATGTCCACTTCGTTGCGGTAGAAGTCCGACATTTCCGTGATGCGCTTTTCTTGCAGGCACTTCATGTACTGCTGCGAGAAGTCTTCGGACGTGAGGTAAATGACGCGCTTGGTCGGATCTTCTTCGAGAATGTAGTTTCCGATGGACTGGAGCAAGTGCGTCTTGCCAAGACCAGAAGACCCATAAATAAATAGCGGGTTGTACTGCGTTCCATCCGGGTTTCTTGCGACGGCGAGGGCCGCGTTGAAGGCGAGCTGGGCCTTGTCACCCGGAACGAAGTTTTCAAAACGGAAGCTGCCAGAGAGCGGAACGCTCGGCTTGATAAATTCGCGGAAAGAGTTGTCGGAGGAGCTTGCTTGCGGCTGGTAAACGTCTTGCGGCTGGAATTCGAATTCTACCGGAGCGTCGTCGTGGGAGACGTCTTTCCAGGCGAGGCGGATCAGGTCCTTGTAAGCGGCATAGACTTTGACGTCAAGTCCGGGGGGCACTGCGATGACGGCGTGTCCTGGGGTTTGGCTTACAAGCTTGGTCTGTGCAAAATATGTCTTGAATACCGTATCCGACAGCATTCCATGGAGGTAGTTCAAGCATCTTTCCCATTCAACTTGCATTCTTCAATCCTCATCCGATCTGGTTCAAAATCTATCAACAACTAGGCGTAATAATTTAGCTAATTCTTTGAAATGTTGATAGATGGGAACTGAAATAAACCTAAAAATTTTCTTACTTCTTTGTAAATGAAAATTAACGTCTGTGTTTGGGCATCCGGGCGGTTGCGAGAATCCTTGAAATTTTGCAAATTTTCTAATTTTTGCTACGATGGTAATGAATACGCTTGTGGAATACTGTTTTTGGACGCCCGTTTTGCTCTGGGTCGGTCTTCATTTTTGGTTTAGGAATGTCTCGTACGTCGTTTTTATGAAAAAACAGCTCAATCGGGGCGAAAAATGGGCTTATGTGCTGAGCGGATTTGTGAAAAATCCGGGTCGAGTGAGTTTTTTGCGCTTTTGCGATTATCTGTTTACGGCGGTGACGTCGTTTGCTACGGCGACGCTTATTGTGTGGATGCTCCAAAAGATGGGGCTAGGTGTTTATGCCTATTATGGTTTTGCATCCGTGCTTGTTTTTGTCTGGGTCGCCCATTTGATGAAGCGGAGGACGGAACTCAAGCTCACGGACCTGTTCCAATCGGCTTTTTATCTGGAATACCGTTGGGTGAATTACGGGATCCAGCGCAAGGGGATTACGATGTCGGAAGAAAACGTGCGTGACCGCGCGGGGTTGAGCTATGCGCATAAGCTTCGCAATGCCGAAGACCATGGGCGTTTTTGGAAGTACGTAAAGTCGATGGCCGCATCTAAAAAGGTTCCGCCGGAAATGTTCGAGGTGTATTGATTAGACGAGAGAACGCCCTTCGGGCTATAGACGAGAGTTTTTAGTAGGAAGTAGGCGGTAGGAAGTAGACAGTGGATTGTAAACAGGAATGTTATGAGTTTGTTTTTGTTTGTCATGCCCGACACCGATCGGGCATCGCCCTCACCTCTTGTCTGACGGCTATTGACTAATGACCATTGACCAAGTAGAGCAAGTATGATTGATAAATTGGATTCTTTAGATGTGGGCGAGAAGGTGCTCGAAGGCAAGGCGGCGTGGAAGTACGCCGAAGATATCTTGCAGTTGGTGTCGCGTACGTTTGCGCTGAACATCCAGGTTCTGCGAGGCAAGTTGCACCGCAGTATTTTGCTTGCGTACCTGTATTTGCGCATTGCCGATACAGTTGAAGATGATCCGGACATGAAGGCGACCGAAAAGGACCGCGTACTTGCGCTGTTTGCCGATGTGTTCAGGACGGGCAAACTTGAAACCGAGAAAATCCGCACGTTTGTGGCGGCTCTCCCGGAATCATGGCATGGCTCCGAAGACCCGAACAAGGATCTTTGCGTAAAGTCCGAAGTCGTGGTGCCGCTTTTGAAGTCGCTCCCCAAGAATTACCAGAAGCCGGTTTGTGACGTGGTGATTGAGATGTGCGGTGGCATGGCGAAGTTTGCGCTCCGCCAGGAGGCTGCGCTTTCGGCGGGCTGGTTTACGCTTGCGAACGTGGGCGAACTCGACGAGTACTGCTACTATGTGGCTGGCATTGTCGGGAAGCTCTTGACGAAGCTTTTCTCGGCGGATACGTGCTTGATTAGCAAGGAGCGCGAGGCCGAACTTTCGAAGCTCGACGTGAGTTTTGGGCTTGCCTTGCAGGTCGTGAACATCGTGAAGGACTGCGTCGAGGATTCTGGACGCCGCGTCTGCTTTATCCCCGAAGAGATTTGCAAGCGCCATG
Source organism: Fibrobacter sp. (assembly GCF_045112255.1). GTDB lineage: Bacteria > Fibrobacterota > Fibrobacteria > Fibrobacterales > Fibrobacteraceae > Fibrobacter. The sequence continues at coordinate 163,388 of NZ_JBGUHR010000086.1, read as the reverse complement.
GCTTTGCGCACCCGAGCGAACTGTTTGCCGCAGGGGCTGATGCTCAAAAATGCGGCGCGGTGCTTGCGGAACTTGTCGAAAAGGCTTGGCATCATCTGGACGATGCGATTGCCTACACGAAGCTCATCCCGAACATCAAGATGCGCACAAGGCTCTTCTGCCTTTGGCCGCTCTTTATGGCTGCAGAGAACTTGAGCTTGATCGGGGATGGCGTGTCGGTGTTCACTTCGGACAAGAAGGTGAAAATCACCCGCGATACCGTGAAGCGGATCGTGAAGGAAACGTCGATGCACTTCTATTCGGACAAGTGGATAGATGAAGCCTACGCGAGAATTAAGAGGAACGTGTAGACGAAAGACTAGAGACGAAAGACGAGAGAAGTGTCATCCTCGAAGCGAAGCGTAAGGACAACCATAAAAGGTGAGTGTTGCAGCCATGGTCATCCTCGACCATCAGGGAGGGGATCCATACGGTTGAAAAAACTTTTAGTATAGTGATAAAAAGGAATTTTATGCAAGATAATACGAAGTTCTATAATAAGAGGCCGTTCCATGTGGCGGTGATTGTTTTTAGCATTGTTGCAGACCAGTTGACGAAGCTGTGGGCGGTGGCGCGTTTTACGGATGAAGCCGGGAATTTTACGTACGAGAAAATTCCTGTGATTGGCGAACTTGTGCGTTTTCAGCTTGTGTACAACAAGGGGGCTGCGTTCAGCAGCCGTCCGCAAGACTTGATGCCGTTCTTGCCGCCTTGGCTTTTCTTTTTGCTGATTTCGATTGTTGCCGCTTTTGCTCTCGCATGGTTCTATAAGTCTATCGACAAGCGCGATTACTTGAGCCGCTTGGGCGTGGTGATGATTCTCGGCGGTGCTGTCGGAAACTTTATTGACCGTATGCGCATGCAGATGGTCGTAGACTTTATCGACTGCGATTTCCCGGACTTTATTATGACGCGTTTCCCGACGTTCAATGTGGCGGACTCGTTCGTGACTGTTGGCGTTGCTCTTGTGATTTTGTCTCCCGTAATTTTGCGTAAGTTGCATAAGCAAATAAAAGAAGAGAAAGACATTAAAGAAAAACGCATAGATGAAAATCAAAAGGTGTCATCCTGAGCGTAGTGAAACGGAGTCGAAGGATCTCAAAATAAGTTTAGATTCTTCGACTACACGCCTTGCGGCGTTTCGCTCAGAATGACATGAAGGCGGAATTTCGCCAATCATCTCTAACTACCAACCACAAACCACTGATTCATGAATTACATCGTAGAAGAAAAGCATAATGGTGAACGTATCGACAAGTTCCTTGTCGGCGTTATGGAAAATGTCTCCCGCACAGACGTGCAGAAGCTGATTGAAGCGGGCGAAGTCAAGGTCGGCGGTGGCAAAGTATCCAAGAACTTCCGCGTTGAAACGGGGATGGCGGTTGTCGTTGAAAAGATGATTGAGAAGGAATCTTCGACGCTTGAACCCGAAGATATTCCGCTGAATATCGTGTACGAAGATGACGATATCGTGGTCATCAACAAGCCGCGCAATTTGGTGGTGCATCCGGGCAATGGCGTGAGCAAGGGAACGCTTGCCGCAGCGCTTTTGTACCACTTCAAGGAAAATCTTTCGACCGTGAACGGCCCGCTCCGTCCGGGTATTGTCCATCGTCTGGACAAGGATACGCCGGGGCTTATGGTGGTCGCGAAAAACGATGCCGCTCACAGGCATTTGGCACACCAGCTTGAAACGCGTACGCTCCACCGCACGTATAATGCGCTTGTATGGGGCTGCCCGCGTGACCTCGAAGGAACGATTGACGCTCCGATTGGCCGTAACCCGAAGAACCGTCTCAAAATGGCTGTGGTGAAGGGCGGCAAGGAAAGCCGTACGCATTACGTTGCCAAGCAGTTCTTTGCGATTGCAACGCTTTTGGAATTGCAATTGGAATCTGGCCGTACGCACCAGATTCGCGTGCATAGCCGTTACACGGGCCATCCGGTCGTGGGTGATCCGCTTTACGATGGTCGTGATGAAAGCTTGAACCGCGTGCCGCCTCTGATGAAGCCGGTGGCCGAGAAGGTTCTTGAAATTGCTCCGGCTCAGCTCTTGCAGGCCGTGAAGATTGAACTCATTCATCCGCGTACGAACAAGAAACTTACGTTTAAGGTTCCGATGGAAGAGCCGTTTGCAAATGTGCTTAAGCTCTTGAAGAAGGAATGCCCGGCGTCGGCGCCTGTGTATGATGAAGACGAAGGCTTCCGCGATTTTGACGCGCAAATTCGCTTTGACGAAGATGATGAAGATTTTGATGAATACGCAGAACCGCTGGAGATTTCGCCGGATGAAGCGGCTCCTGTGAAGGAACGCAAAACGCGAGCCCAGCGCCTTGCTGAGAAGAAAGCAACAGCCGCGAAGCGCCGTGCCGTTGCTGCAGAACGCAAGCTCATTAAGCAGATGAAGGCCGCTCGCCGCAAGGGAATCGCCCCGGAAGACTTTGTGGAACCTGGTTACGAACCCACAATCGACCCGGAGCTGTTGGAATAATTCGGAGTTAGGATGCCGGAATTAGGAATTGGTTTAATGGGCGGCTTTGCCGCGAATGTTCAAATTCCGAACTCCAAATTCCGCATTCCTAATTGCTAATAACTATTGACTAAAGACTATTGACCAATGACTAATTCTTACTTCTTTATCGGTGTTGCAGGCGTGGGCATGAGTGCCATCGCGCAGTATTTGGTGGGCAAGGGCGTTGCTGTAAGCGGTTCCGACCGTCAGTTTGGCGAGTTCCTCAGCGGAAAAGCCGAAAAGCCGCTTGTCATGAGCCAACTCGAAGATTGCGGAATCAAGTGTTTTGCGCAGGATGGTTCCGGCGTTGTCGAAGGCCTTACCGCAGTTGTGGTGAGCACCGCTATCGAAGATACGAACCCGGATTTAAAGCGAGCCAAGGAACTTGGCGTTCCGGTGATGCACCGCAGCGAAATGCTTGCAAAGATTTCCAAGGAAGCGCGTACGATCGCCATTAGCGGCACGAGCGGAAAGTCGACGGTGACGGCGATGGTTTACCACATTCTTGATTACGCTGGACTCCAGCCGTCTGTGATGACGGGTGCCGGTCTCGTGAACTTGCAGGCTCAGGGCAAGATTGGAAATGCTGTGAGTGGCAAGGGCGAATGGCTCGTTGCCGAAGTCGATGAAAGCGATGGAACGCTTGTTCGCTATGAACCGGAAATTGGCGTCATTCTGAACATTGATAAAGACCACAAGGAAATCTCCGAGCTCGAACAAATTTTCTTGAAGTTCAGCCAGAACGTCTTGAGCGCAGGCCACATCTTGATTGTGAACGATGCGCACCCGCTCGCAAAGAAGTTTAGCGCTGGTCGCGAATTTGACTTTGGTTATGAAAGCTATGTGAGCGTTCAGGGAATTGATTTCAAGTCGGTCGGGACGCATATCCAGTTCCGCGTTCGCCATGGCAATGAACTTGTGAAGTTCGAAATTCCGCTGCCGGGCAAGCACAACATGGAAAACGCCTTGGCTGCAACAGCAGCAGCACTCCGCGCGGGCGTTTCGCTCCACACATGCGCCGATGCGCTTTCGACTTTCCCGGGCGTGTTCCGCCGTCACCAGATTCTTGGAACGTTCAATGGCATCACGCTTGTCGATGACTTTGCCCACAATCCGGCGAAAATTGCGGCAAGCATCAAGAGCGCCCAGGACTTTACCGAAGGCCGCGTGATTGCTTGGTTCCAGCCGCATGGCTTTGGTCCGACGCGATTCTTGCGCAAGGATTTGGTGGACTTTATCGCCAAGACGCTACGCCCGATGGATATGGATTTTGACCGCAAGAACGATGTGATGTTCTTTAGCGAAATCTATTATGCTGGTGGAACTGTAACGCGTGACATAAGCGCAGGCGACCTTGCTGACGACCTGATTCTCAAGGGTTGCGAGGCCATTTACATTGAAGACCGCAACGAGTGTGCCAAGAAAATGCTCGAGTACGCAGAACCGGGCGACACGATTTTACTGATGGGCGCTCGAGACCCCAGCTTGCAAGAGTTTGCTTTCTCCGTGAAAAAACTTCTCGAAGAACGTTAAGCAAACAATGTCATTCTCCGTCAGGAGAATCCATAAATGTCTATATTATAATATGGATCCCCTTTGCTCCGCTTCGAGGATGACGATGAATAAAAAGACGGTTTTAAAAAATGTTTTCTTTGATGGCGCAAAGCGCGACATCTTGATTGTCGATAATCTCTTTGAAAAAGTGACGCGCCCGCTGGAACCGGCTGATTACGAAGGCGCTGAAATCGTCGATTGTTCGCATTTTGCGATTATGCCTGCGTTTTATAATGGCCATACGCATGCGTCAATGAGCTTGTTGCGAGGCTTTGCGGACGACATGGAACTTCACAAGTGGCTCAACGAATACATTTGGCCTGCCGAAGCGAAACTCACGGATGACGATATTGCAATCGGTAGTCGCTTGGCGATTCTCGAAATGATCAAGTCGGGGTCGGTTTTCTTTGCTGATATGTACTGGCACCGTGAACGGACGATTCAGGTTGTCGAGGATATGGGCATCCGTGCAGCGATTGGCGTTACCTTTGCAGAACCGCTGATGTCATCGGAAGCTTGGGCGGCGAATGTCGATTTCTTGAAGAATCACACGGGCGAATCAGAACGCGTACAGCTCGTAGTAATGCCTCATGCTGTTTATACAGTGGGTGAGGAAAAAACGGCTGAACTGATTGAGCTTGCTCATGCCGAAAATTACAAGATTCATACTCATTTGTCCGAAACGACAACCGAAGTCAAGAATTGCGAGGAAAAGTTCAAGTGTACTCCGGTGGAATTCTGGAAGCGCCTTGGCGGCTTGAATTCGAATTTCTCGGCGGCGCACTGTACACATTTCAACGCTTCTGACCGTAAGATTTTTGCGGAATCAGGTGCAACGGCGATTTTGAATCCGTGCTCTAATATGAAGTTGAATAGTGGCATTCCGCAGGTCGCTGAAATGATCAAGGACGGCATGAAGCTCGGTCTTGGTACGGATGGCGATTCGTCGAACAACAATCTCGACATGCAAGAAGAAATGAAGACGATTGCGCTTCTCGCAAAGTATCTCGGGACTGCGGAAACGCTCCCGGCAGAAGAGGCTCTCAAGATGGCAACGTACAATGTCGCGCAGTTCTTTGGAATCAATGCGGGTCGAATTGCGGAAGGCTATCTTGCGGATTGCTTGCTCGTAGACTTGAACAACGAACGCATGGTGCCGTGCTACAACATTTACAGCAACTGGGTCTATTCTGCAAATTCTAGTGCAATTGATTCTGTGATGTGCAACGGCAAGTTCGTGATGCGCGGACGCCACGTCGATGGGGAAGAAGAAATTCTCCGTAACGCCCGCGAATGCGCTGCCCGCCTCGCTTCTAAATAAAGATGCGGCATTCTGCCGCATCTCGTCATCCTAAGCGAAGTGCGTAGCACGAAGTTGAAGGACCCAGTGAAGTCTTGAAAAAATTATTTCTTAGCGGCGCTCGAAGACGATTTGGCTGTACTAGACTTGCCTTCTTCAAACGTCTTGACTGCAGCATCTTTAGCGGCGATCGCAGCGTCTTTAGCTTTTTCTGCGGTTTCGCTAACTTTATTTGAGAGACTGCCCGCTGCATTTTTGACAGCAGCTTTTGCGCTATCGGCTGCTTGTTCCGTTGAACCTTTTGCTTTGTCTGTAATGGTCTTTGTAAGTTCGCTTGCTTTTTCTTTAGCCATCTTGCGGAGGTTTACTTCATCAGAAGAGTATCCCATGGCTTCAAGAGAAGATTTGTAAAGGCCGTAGGCTACGGCTTCGTTTCTCAATGATTTCAGCTTTCCTTCGACGGGAAGCAGGTGTAAAATGGTCAGCAGTACAAAGCAGACCACAGTTGCCTTGATGATGCCGAAAACCATTCCGAGAATGCGGTTCGTCTTTCCGACGATTGTATTCTTGATGGAATCGCCGACAACATGGCCGATAAACGAAAATAAAAGGAATGGAACTAGAAAGCCGATGCTTGTGCAGATGAGTCGCGCCGCGAAATCTCCAAAGGCAAAGTTGCGCACGAAAAAATCGCCAAAAAGATCTTGGGCAAAGTAGGCGCCTAAAATTGCTGCCACCCAACCGCAAAGCTTAAACACGCTGCTTAATAGTCCACGCCATAAGCCGATGACACTGAACACGAGTAAGCAAGCCGCGCATGCTATATCTATCCAATTCATTGGACAAATCCTCTAGATAGCTAACTGCACACCGATAAATGCGATGGCTGCAACTACCACTCCTAGTAAAAATCCTATTCCATACTTAAATGTAGTTTTTTGCGGCTTCGGAGATATCACTGAATCGATCGGTTGGTCTTCATTTACCGTATCTGCCCAATCGGCGATGTAGGGAGTCATGTCGCGCGGGTATTCCCTCATGAGGTCGGCAAGCTCGTTGGCGGCGTCGCAGGCCGAGGACGGGCGCTTGCTTGCTCGTTTATTGAGCAGCTTCAAGACGAACTTGCGGAGCGGCTTGGGAACATCGTTCGGGAAGACTTCTGGCTTGAACTTCATCTTGAGGATATTTTCGCGTGTTTCTTCGAAGTCCTTGCCTCGGAAAAGGTTCTCGCCAATGAGCATTTCGCAGGCGATGATGCCTACGCTAAAGAGGTCGCTTGCGTAGTTGACCTTTTCTCCCATGATCTGTTCGGGACTCATGTAGGCGGCCGTGCCTATGATGCAGCCGGTCTGCGTAAGTTCCTTGCCGATTTCGAGCGGCGTATCCGTATGGGCGATGCCAAAATCCAGGAGGCGTACACGTCCATCCTTGTCGATCATCATGTTTGCAGGCTTCAGGTCGCGGTGGGTCACGCCGTTTCTATGGGCATGGCTCAAGGCACTCAGGAGTTCATACAATATGGTTTCAACAACCCAGACGGGCGGTCGCTTGTTTCGGAGGAGCAAGTCCTTAAGGCTTGAACCTTGTACGTACTCCATCGACATCGTGTAGTTGCCGTCGCTGTCTTTCCAGAGGGCGTACGGCTGGATGATGTTCGGATGATTCAGGTGGGCGAGGATGCTCCCTTCTTGCAGGAATCTCTTGATGTAGATGTCCTGCTGGTTCAGGTTGGTGTTGAGCCTTTTGGCTACGACGAGCCTGTCGAGGGACGGGTCCCGACAAAGCCATAGACTGCCCATGGCTCCGCTATTGAGAGCTTGTATTGGCTTGTAACCGCCTATTTTAGACGGGAGCTGATCTTTGACTTTCTTTCTGGACTGTGTTGCCTTGACCTCTTCCATGCTGTCCTATATAGAAAAAGATTTATTTCTTGTCGCTCAGGTAAATGCTCTGGTGCTTCGTCTTCGGATCCTGATTCGGGTAGTCGAGGATGTAGTGAAGCCCGCGAGATTCCTTGCGACGGAGGGCGGCAATGAGGATCATCTTGGAAACCTGGAGTGCGTTCAGGAATTCAAGGAAGTGCAAGTTTTCTGTTTCTTTGTTCTTGATGGCAGTATCGACATCTTTCTGGAGTTCTTCGATGACCTTGAGTCCCTGATTGAGGCCAGCAACGGTACGGACAATGCCGCAGTGCGTCCACATCATGTCCTGGAGCATCTTCTTGCGCTTGCGCCAGTAGGCTGCCTTTGCGAAGCTGACTGTCTCTTTCTTGGACTTGGGTGCGGTGAATTTGTCCTTAGTGATGCCGCTCTTTTCGATATCATCGACGGCGCGGATGGCAAACACGACACTTTCCAGGAGCGAGTTCGAGGCGAGACGGTTTGCGCCGTGGACGCCGGTTGCTGCAACTTCGCCGCAAGCATAGAGACCGTTGATTTCGGTGCGGGACCAGGTATCGACGAGAACGCCGCCGCACATGTAGTGGGCTGCCGGGACGACCGGGATCCATTCTTTCGTGATGTCGATGCCTGCATCCATGCATTTAGAATAAATGTGCGGGAAGTGGCTCTTGATGTCCTTTGGCGTACGGCCAGAGAGGTCGATAAACATGTGGTCCTTGCCGAGGCGCTGCATTTCGCTGTGGATCGCGCGAGCGACAATGTCACGCGGGGCGAGGGAGTGCAGTGGGTGCACCTGGTTCATGAATTCTTCGCCCTTGTCGTTCTTGAGGATGCCGCCGAAACCGCGCACAGCTTCGGAGATGAGGAACGGCTTCTTGAACTTCGGTGCGTACAAGCTAGTCGGGTGGAACTGCATGAACTCGATGTCCTGGAGGGCAGCGCCTGCGCGGGCTGCAATGGCCATGCCGTCGCCACAGCTGTCTGGCGGGCAGACGGTGTACTGCCAAATGCGGCCTGCACCACCTGTCGAAAGAATTGTTGCCTTGGCGTAGATGCTTTCGACTTCTCCAGACTTCTGGTGGATAATCTTTGCACCGACGCAGCGCTTGTTCTTGCCTTCGCCTTCGCAAATCAAGTCCTTGATATAGCAGTTTTCAAGGTAGTCGATGTTCTTCTGTTCGTGAAGCTTGCAGAGGAGGGCGCGCATGATCTCTTTACCGGTGAGGTCAGCGGCGTGCAAAATGCGGTGGTGGCTGTGTCCGCCTTCGAGGTGAAGGTCGAACTGCGACTTGTCTTCGGGCGACGGTGTGAACTGGACGCCCCACTTGACGAGCTGCTTGATGGTCGAAGGACCGCTCTTGGTCAAGATGTTGACGGGTTCCTTTTTGCAGAGGCCGGCTCCTGCTTCGAGCGTGTCTGCGATGTGGAATTCAAACTTGTCTGTCTTTTCGGTAACGGTAGCGATTCCGCCCTGGGCGTAGTTTGATGAACCGTCCGGTTTTGCTCCTTTGGTTAGGATAACTACGTGGAAACCTTTTTCTGCCGCGTGGAGAGCTGCGCTCAATCCAGAAATGCCGGCACCCAGAACCAAAATATCGTACATGAGATACTCCAAAGGGATTGTTGTATTTTTATATCCCATAAATAGAAAAAATAGGGCTTTTCGGCATTATATTTGACTTGCAATTTCGATAAAATAAAATGCAAACATTTTTTTTTGCTATTTTTTCGACCGACAAAATTTTAATGGAGTTGTCTCTATGTTAACGTGGATTAATGAAAAAGCCAAGTGGGTAATTGTGATCTTTGCCGCCGGTATCGCCATCGGTCTTCTTGCCATGGACCGTGTTCCGGACCAGGGACGTAGCTATCCTATCGGTGTTGTCAACGATACCAAGATTTCCTATACGGACTTTGATTCTCGCGTGAAAATGATCGTGCAGAACCAGTACCAGAACCAGCACTTGGACGACGAACAGTACTCTCAGCTCCGTGCTCAGGTTTTCTCTAGCTTCGTCCGTCAGGCCCTTTTTGCCGAACAGTATGAAAAGGCCGAACTTAGCGCCTCGGTCGCTGAACTCAAGAACGAGTTCAAGCGCAATTCCGATGCCGTTCGCGCACGTTTGGTGCAGGAAGCCCAGGCTCGCCTCTATGCTATCCAGCAGCAGGCGACATCTCAGGACGACCTGATTCAGCGTTCTCAGGCATACCTCAGTTCCTTGCCGAAGTTCCTCACGGACACGACTTTCAACAAGGCTGATTATGACGCTTGGATTGAAACTCCGGTTGCATACCGCTGGAACTCCATGCTCATGCTTGAAGACGAAATGAAGAACAACACTATTCCGGCTCGTCAACTTCAGACGCTGGTCGGCGCTTCTGTCCATCCGACTTCTCTTGAAGCCAAGTGGAGCGTTGAACGTCGCATGACGGATTACGAACTGCAGGTGGCGGTTGCACCGAGTTCTGCATTTGTTGTGGATTCCAATTCCGTGGATAGCGTGATGGTCGCTGGCTACTTCAATGCTCATATTGATAGCTTCTTTGTTAAGAATGACGCTGCCCAGTTCCAGTATGTTTCCCTCCCGGTTGAAGCTACTGCCGCTGATGACGCAAGCATTCGCGAATACGCTATGACGCTTTACTACCAGCTCACGGACTCCTCTTCCGCTACGACATTCGAAGACATGGCTCGCGTTTCTTCTGAAGATCCGGGCAGTGCTGAAAAGGGCGGTATCTTGAGCGAAGATTTCGTTGGCCGTGGCACTTACGTGAAGCCGTTCGAAGACGCTGCTTTTGCTCTTGATTCCGGCAAGATTTCTGAACCGGTCCGTTCTCAGTTCGGTTACCACATCATCAAGTCTTACGGTAATGTAAAGAATGCCAAGGGTGAAGTTGAAAAGGTCAAGGTCGGCCACATCCTCCTCACTGTTACGGCTTCTTCCAATACAATCGATAGCCTCGAAAAGATCCTCACCAACATCAAGAAGGATGTTGATGCTGGCTCTGACTTGCTCACCGAAGCTCAGGCTCGTGGTCTTGAAGTCAAGACTTCTGAATGGGTTTCTCGTGATGGCAACATTGCTGCATTTGGCTACCTCAAGGGTCTTGCTTCTTTCGCTTGGCCGAACGAAAACCTCCCGAAGGAAGAAAGCGAAATTTCTGGTGTGCTCAGAAACAACAAGTGGGTTGTCATTGCCAAGAAGGTTGGTGCTTATAAGGCTGGCGAACGTAGCCTCGCTCTCTACTACAATGACATCAAGGAAACGCTCCTCAAGCAGAAGGCTGACAAGGCTGCCGAAGTTTACTTGAACTCTGTCGCCGCCCAGGTCAAGGCTTGGAATCCGACTGATACGGCTGCCAAGATTGAAAAGATCGAACTTGAAACCAAGAACGCCTCTGTTGACGGCTTTGTTCCGGGCTTTGGCTACGGCAATGCTCAGATCGCACGAGTTGTGGGCAAGGCTAAGGCTGGCGAATGGACTGCTCCGGTTGTCGCCGAAAACGGCGCCGTGATGGTCAAGGTCGTATCCAAGAAGACTCCGTCTGTTGAAGAAGTTGAAGACGCCATCAAGCAGGATGTCGAAAACTCCTACCGCTTTGGCGTGATGACCGCTTTCAACGACTACGTGACGACTCTTGAAGCTTCTACGCCGGTCAAGAGCAATCTCGACCTCTTCTACAGAGACTAGTCTTTAGTTAATGGTTATTGGTCAGTAGTCATTAGAGATGTTTTCTAAAATCATTCAACTAATGACTAACGGCTAATCGCTAAGAACTAGATTCTAGTAAATGCGGCGAAGCTGCTCTGCAACTCTTGACTAAAATCAGTTGACGGAATACGCTTAATTTGCTATAATGTGCCGCACTTGCCCCCATCGTCTAGTGGCCCAGGACTCGGGATTCTCATTCCCGCAACAGCGGTTCGAGTCCGCTTGGGGGTATAAAAACGACCAACCGAAAGGCTGGTCGTTTTTACTTTCCGCCCCAGGGGTACTAAAAAAGTCTCATGATGAAAACATGAGGCTTTTTTACTTTCCGCGAAACAGGGTATAAAAAGTCTAACCGAAAAGGTTAGGCTTTTTTGTTTTCCGCATCTCGTCATCCTGAGAACCAAAGGGACGAAGGATCCATAATTTCTCGTGGCGGGGTGCTAAAAAAGCCAGGGTTTGTACCCTGGCTTTTCAAATGCTTTAAGCGAGCTTCGCGCGGCTTAGTTAATGCTCGCGCATTTTCGTATTTACGATTACTTGATTGTGCTCGTGAGGCGGAAGGCAAAGCCGACGTCGCTGATTTCATTGCCGCTATAGACGCTGAACTGGAGCTTTGTCTTTGCAATCTTCTTGGCCCATGCTACAGTCCATGCCCAGTCGTCAATCTTTTTGCCGTCATTAAGCTTCTTTCTGTCGCCGATGTGTTCCCATTCCACATAGAGGCTGCTCATAAGGTTGCTCATGAATCCTTCTTCTGGGGCGTATTCTGCGCCGATGTAGAACGGCATGTAAGAATCACCTGGTTTCATGTACTTGCATTCAGGAGCGACGTAATTGTTGGCCGCTTTTTCGACCGCATTGTCCTGCGTGAAAATATAGGCGTATTCGCTGTAAAGACGGAGATCAGCAATCTTGTAGCTCAGGTAAGATGCCATGCGGTGTGTGATGGCTGCTGTATTTTGCAGTGGATCGATGGCGTTGCTGCGGTAGGCGAATTTTGCTTCGAGCGGGAAGTCGAACTTGAGATCTTCTTCAATGCGGATGTAGCCCGTATTGAATTTGTTGTCTCTTGTGGCGATCATGGCGTTGAAATTGGAGTAACCCGTTTTCCAGCCGAATTCAAGGGCGTTGTGTGCGTAGTCTCGCATCCAAAGTCCTCGTGCCGTCAATTCCTTATCGATGTAAGTACCGAAGTGTGTGGACTGCGACCAGTCTGTTTTCCAGTGACCGACCTTGAGGTTGAATGTGTGGCTGTTGTAAGTCCATTTGTAGTTTGCCCAGTAGAGATCTGCGAGAATCTTGTCCTGTGCGGACTTGGTCGTCTTGAGATTGTCGTTATTCCATGTTGCGTCTGTGACGTTGATATTGCCAAACTGCGGGGCGAAAATGCGAAGCATCACCTGTGCATCAAAGTTTTCGCTTTTATAAAGTCCGCCAATGTTGGCGCGAATCCAGAAGGAACTCAAGTTGTTGTCGCGATCAGCAATTGTCTTGGTGGCCTGAGTCTGGACGTTACCTTTGAGATTGAATTCACCATCGGCGGCAAAAGCTGCAGAGCACATTCCTGCAACCAAAACAGCGCTTGTAATTTTTTTGAAGTTCATGGTTTCTCCGTATAAGTTTTTTACAATAAAAATTTAGAAATTTCAAAAAATATTTAAAGATAATTTGAAACTATGTCTGTCAATTTTTATTTTTGCCTCGCATAATACGCTTCATTTTTAGGAGTACAAGAATGAGAATGATATCCCGCATTGCCCTTTCGGCTATGGTGGCTGTTTCTTTTGCATTTGCCGGCAAGCTCTCGCCGAATAAGACGTACGCTGTGTTGAATGTGACATATACGAACAACGAAGATGTTCCGCATGCAAATAAAAAACTTACGTTTGTAGGTCAAAATAAAGGCAAGAAGGTGGTGGTGACGACGGACGTGTATGGCGAAGCGAGCTTCCACATTCCACGTGAAGATACTTACACGATTTTGTGTGAAAGCTTGACCGGTCCGTTTGAATGTGGCGAGACTCCGTATGTTTCCCGTACGGCAAGCACAGGGGGAATCTCCGTTGTTTTTGACGATACTCGTTCGGAACTTACAGGTGTGACGTTCAAGGCTGGAAGTGCAGAGCTTGTTCCTAGTTCTTTGAAAACGCTTGATGCTGCAATTGCTGGGCTGAAACGTAATCCGAAGGCCAAGATTGAGGTGGAAGGTCATACGAGTAGCGATGGCTCTGCAGAACTCAACCAGCAGCTTTCTGAAGACCGCGCGAATAGTGTTCGCAGTTACATGATCGAACAGGGAATCGATGCGGAGCGCGTGACTGCTGTGGGTTATGGCCCGAGCCGCCCTAAAGCGAGCAATTCAAGTGAAGCGGGCCGCCGTGCCAACCGCCGCATTGAACTCAAAGTGCTCAACGCCGACGAAGTAAATTTCTAAAAAACGAGAAGCGCGGCCGATGAGCCGCGCTTCTTATAATGTACACTTAAATCCAGCGAATCTTGAAAATGAAGAAAGCCGCAAATCGCGGCTTTTTTGCATGTATGGACGCGCCGATTAAACTGCGTGAATCCTTAAACTGCGCGAATCCCGCCTTCTTCGATGACGATTTTTTCTTCGCGGAAGAGCGTCCCGATAATCTTCTTGAACGTCTTCTTGGACATGCCGAATTCACGACGGATGGTTTCCGGATCGGTGTGGTCGCCGTAGGGGAGGAATCCGCCTGCTTCTTCGAGCTTTTGCATGATGGCATTGGGGCTTTCGCTCTTCATCATGCCCTTGTAGCCAATCGGAGTCAAGTTGAGCGTAATCTTTCCGTCGCTTGTGAAACGCTGGATAAATCCGGGCATCGTATCGCCGATGTAGATGCGTTCCATGCCGGGCGTCATCATGAGGCGGCCCGTGTAGCGGTAATCCACGAGACAATCGACGTAGTCGGGCGTGACTTCGTAAGCGGCGAGTTCTACGCGCTGGCCGATGTGCAAGTCGTTCGTGTCCGGATCGATAAAGCTCTTGATTTTTTCAGTGGCGATGATGCGTCCGCTCTTCTCGTCTTCGAGCACAAAGACAACGCAGCGGTCGCCTTTCTGCAATTCGCCAAGCTGCTGCTTGAAGGGGAGGAACAAGTCCTTGTTGAGACCCCAGTCCAAGAATGCGCCAACGCGGTTGACTTCCTTGACTGTGAGTACCGCAAATTCGCCTACCTGGGCGAGCGGTTTGTCAAGCGTTGCAATCGGGCGGTCTTCAGAGTCCGTGTAAACGAACACGTCGATAATTTCGCCTTCGACGAGCGTAAATTTGTTGCGGTTGCCAGGGAGGAGTACGCTTCCGCCGGTTTCAAGTTCGAGGTAATAGCCTTGCGGGGTGATAGACTCCACGCGTGCGCGGTTAATTCTTCCAAGTTCCATAATTTGCCTTTCCGTTCAAGTGATGCCGTAAACAATCGCGGCTCATTAAAGTCATGCCCGCCTGTAAGCTGTCATCCTCCGAAGGAGGATCCATACAGTTCTTATCCAATCTTGTATTAACGGGCTTCAACTTCAAATATACTTTTTTGTGCGAGTGCCCGCAAGGGCTTGCGTTGTCCGAATGAGAGGCTTTATTCCGTCGGCAGTTCTTTGCAATGCCGCATAAACCTAAGCGTTTCTTTTTCGCCATCCGTCGCAAGCTTCTTGAGCAAGAACAGCAATTTCTTGTAAGTCGTTTCCGTCATCTTCTCGTGCGCGGTACTTTTCGTCAAGTACTGGAGCGGAGATTCTTGCGTGTAGCTTTTCTTGTTGTAAGTCTTGGAGGCGGCCACGCGGTCGCAGAACATTTCCTTGATGTAGCGGTCCGGCATGTCCATCGGCACGATTTTCTTTGTCTTCATGTCGTAATCGTACCAGAATTCAAAGTGGTGCTTGTTGCGCCCCTTGTGGTGCATCCATGCGAGGCTCATGCCCGTATCGCGGCGCTCGCCGTTGTTTGGCGATTCCTTGCCCGTGTAATATTTTGCACCAGGAATAAATTCGGTGGGACTGTACTTCGATAAATCGTGGAACAGTCCCTGCAACCCGATACCGGCCTTAAAGCAAAGCCGAACTACTTCGTTTCTGTGCTTGGTAATTGTGATGAAGTGCCGGATCGGGTGGAACATGATTTTTACTTCTTCTTGGTCTTCTTGCTTTCAAGCCATTCGTCGAAGGTAATGCTGCGGTCAACAATGCCATTCGGCGTGAGTTCCAAGACGCGGTTTGCGATCGTTTGAACAAATTCATGGTCCTGCGAGCAGAAGATGACCGGACCCTGGAATGATTTGAGGCCGTTGTTCAAAGCGGTTATGGCTTCCAAGTCGAGGTGAGCGGTCGGTTCGTCGAGCAACAAGCAGTTTGCGTTCGAGAGCATCATCTTCGAAAGCATGCAGCGCACCTTTTCACCACCGGAGAGCACGTTTGCGCTCTTGAGGGCTTCTTCACCAGTAAAGAGCATACGGCCGAGGAATCCGCGGATGAACGTTTCGTCCTGTTCCTTGCTGTACTGGCGCAGCCAATCCACGAGGGAAAAGTCCGTCTTGAAGTAAGCGTCGTTGTTCTTCGGGAAATAGTTGTAGCTGATGGTGTTTCCCCACTTGAGCACACCTTCCGGAGCCTTGGTTTCTTCGGCAATGAGCTGGAAGAATGCCGTCTTGAGCGTATCGAATTCACCGACGAGTGCGACCTTGTCCTGATTGCCGAGCGAGAAGTTGAGGCCCTTGCAGATGATGCCGTCGCCGCCGTCAATTGTAGCGTTCTTGACTTCGAGCACGATCTTGCCCGGTTCGCGGTCCATTTTGAAGTTCACCCACGGGAACTTACGGCTCGATGCCGGCATTTCTTCGACGGTCATCTTGTCCAAAAGCTTCTTACGGCTAGTGGCCTGCTTTGCCTTAGCGGCATTCGATGCGAAGCGGCGGATGAATGCCTTCAATTCTTCGATCTTTTCTTCAGCGCGGCGGTTCTGGTCCTTGCGCTGCTTCTGGGCGAGCTGGCTTGCTGCGTACCAGAATTCGTAGTTACCACCGTAAATGTTAATCTTGCCGTAGTCGATATCGCAAGTGTGCGTGCAGACGGCGTTCAAGAAGTGACGGTCATGGCTCACCACAATCACGATGTTTTCGAAGCGTTCGAGGTAGTCTTCGAGCCAGCCGACGGTTTCCAAATCAAGGTGGTTCGTCGGTTCGTCCAAGAGCAAAATGTCCGGGTTGCCAAACAGAGCCTGGGCGAGGAGCACGCGGATCTTCTGGCCGCCATCGAGTTCAGACATCAAGTTGTAGTGGAATTCTTCAGGAATGCCAAGCCCCTTGAGGAGCACGGCTGCGTTGGAGTCGGCTTCGTAACCGCCGATTTCACCAAAGCGCGTTTCGATTTCCATGGCCTGCATGCCCTGTTCTTCGGTCATTTCAGGGAGCGCGTAAAGTTCGTCGCGCTTCTTGCCAAGTTCGTAAAGTTCCGGGAAACCCATCATGACGGTTTCGAGGACAGTGTTGTTTTCGTAAGCAAAGTGGTCTTGCTTCAAAACGGCGATACGTTCGCCCGGGTCCTTCGTGACTTCACCCGTGTTCGGTTCGAGTTCGCCCGAAAGAATCTTGAGGAATGTGGATTTGCCGGCACCGTTTGCGCCGATGACACCGTAGCAGTTGCCTCTCTTGAAGGAAAGGTTCACTTCTTTGAAGAGGACACGGCTACCATACTGAAGACTGACATTAGAAACATTAAGCATGGCGCCAAAGATAGTAAATTGTAGGGTCGGATTGTAGGGGGCTTGGGAAACTCCTGCCCGAAAATGTTCTTTTGAAAAGTAAATACCTAATAAAATTGTAAGAAATTCCCATGTTATTTTGTTATATGGGAATTTTTTTGTAATATAAATTCTATATAATTGGTTTTTATGATTTTTTAAATTTGACCTTATGAAATTAAGGTCAAAATTTTTCATTTATTTTCTGACGTTTGTCGCACTTGCATTTTCAGCCTCATATGCTGATTCTCCGAAGCCTGCTAAAAAAGGAGGGCTTCTTGGAAGTCTTTTCCCTGTTGAAGAAGATGAAGCGATTCATCGCGGGAATTTTCAAACTGGAGCCACGCTCTTTTTGCTTCAGGGTAGCTCTGATGACGATGCCTTAAATATCATTTTTGGCGATATCTACAAGGCCGAAGGCTACACCTTCACCGCAGAAGCGTTTGGCGGATATTTTGTTCGCGATGCAATGGCAATTGGCGCCCGTGTAGGGTATAGCCGTACCTATGCCGATGTTGATTTTTCGATTCTCGAAGATCTTGCCGATATTAAGCAGCGTTGTAAGTATTTAAGCAATGGATTTTTTGTTCAGCCTTTCCTCAAGAATTATTTGAAAGTCCTTGATTCCAAGACAATTTATTTTTTCAACGAAACATCTCTTACTGTGGAATATTCCTATGGAATTTCTCAGTCGGATGATGGTGAGGATGTCTCGAAAACTAAAAATCACGGCTGGACATTTAAATTTGGTATTAATCCGGGGCTTTCCATAATGGTTCTGGATAGGCTGGCATTTGAAACATCTGTAGGTCTTTTGGGGCTGAACTCTTCGTGGATGACGATTGAAGAAAATGATGAAACTCGTAGTAAGGTTTCGTACAATATTGTGAATTTTAAGATAAACTTGTTGGCACTTGACTTTTCGTTGGTGTATTTCTTCTAGGAGTGTGTAATGCTGGTGAAGTTTTTAAATAGTGCTGCGCTGTCGATCGTTTTCGTTGGATTGTTTGCGATATTGAATGGCTGCTCTGCAGATTACGATACTTTGGGAGTCTCGGATTACCGCAATCTGGAAGAAATTTCATTTACAGAACAGGATGGATCTTCCATGGTGTATGCCGCAGAACATCGCATGGAATTTGATTTTGTTGCGCCTCCTGAATCGCTTGAAACTTGGGATTCCATAGTTGTTGAAAATATCGACTTAAGCCATTTTGCATCGCTTTATTTGGTTGATGATAAAGTAAAAGAATTTCCTGAGGATTCATTGGAATTGGATTCTTTGGCTGAGAAGGTTTCCTATTCGAGAGCGTTGAAACCTGGTGATAAAATTCGGGTGCCATCTAGCCATGTTATTTACGTTGTTGTAGTTTCCGAAAGTGGAATGAAATCAATTTGGCAGCTGATTTTGAATGTTCCTGAAATTGAAACGTCCAGCAGCTCTGGGAAAAACGCTACATCTAGTAGTGCTTCTAGTAGTTCTGCAAAGAAAACGTCGAGCAGTTCTGCAAAAAAAGCAACATCCAGCAGCTCGGTAAAGTCTGCGACTTCCAGTAGCTCGACTTCCAGTAGCTCGGCTGGCAACAGCTCCGGCAAGTCTAGCAGTAGTTCATTCGTGTCTAGCAGTTCTAAAGATGGCAAACCTGTTGAATCGTCGTCTAGCGTTGATAATGAATCGCTCGGTTCCAGCGATTCTATAAGTGAAAGCCCAGCTCCGCGCATTCTTTCGCTATCCATCGCAGGCAAGCCTGCTGAATTTGATGCAGAACGCAAAACATTCCACGTGGACGATCTGGATTTCCGCACTGATCTCACAACGCTTGAACTTTCTGAAATGGAACTTTCAGAAGGTGCTACCGCCAATGTCGAAGTGGGCGAGTCTTACGACTTTGGCATGGGCATTCAAGTGACCGTCACGAACGCAAACGACGAATCAGAAACGTTCACCGTCAAGGCAGGCTACCAATTGCCGGGATCAAATTTCAATTCCTGGAAAGGTGATGAAGTCACACCTGATTCCATTTGGGGCAATGCCAATACCATTTTGACGACGACGGAAAAAATCACGTCTGGCTCCATGATTGGTGCTCAAATTCAAACGAGTAGCGCTCTTACAAAAACGGCAAGCGGCAGCCTCTACACAGCAGATTTCAACCCCAAAGGCGTCGGCACTCTTTCAATGGCGAGTTCTTCGACATGGCCCGATGGCAATGAACTTTTGGATTTCGGTAAGCCTTTTAACGCTCGTCCAGAATTCATGGAAGTCAAGTTCAGCTACGAAGGTAAAGGCGACAGCTGCGACATTTACATCCTTCTTGAAAATCGCACCGGCGACAAGAATGTCAACCGCAAGTCCGGCGACGTGAACAAGTTGGTCGCCTCCGCTTGGTTCCGTTCCACAAAGGCCGATAATTCCGGTCGCGAGAATCCGGATGTCGTGAGCGTCTCGGCACCGGACGAAAATGGCATGCGTACGCTCCGTCTCAAGCTCCAGTACGGCGAACCGCTCGCAGGCTCACCGATCGAGAATTCTTCAACGTTCAACACGAAACTTGAATCCTCGAACAAGTCCGCCATCAACAATGGCTTGGTGCAGGGATCAGGCGACGAATCCGTGACGCATATCCGCGTGGTTTTTGCATCGAGTGCCGATGGCAACCATTACAAGGGTACAAAGGGTGCGACACTCGTCATTGACGAAATGAAGCTGATATATTAAATAAAACTCACAAGGGTTCCCAAACTTTCGGCTTTTAACTAACTTTTAATTAAGGTTAGAAAATGATACGAAAGTTATATCTCCCTCTTCTTATTGCTCTGTTCTCGCTCGCGCTTATATCGTGCCAAAGCGAGAAACAGACCGTCATCCCCAACAGGGTTCATTCCATCAGCGATCTCGGCCACAAAAAAGTGGGCGTACAGATTGGCAACACCGCCGATATCTATGCGTCGGACTTTGGTGGCGATACGGCAAAAATTGATGTCGAACGCTACACGAAGCTTGCCGATGCTGTGCAGGCCTTGATGCAGGGGAAGATTGATGCGGTCATGAGTGACGACCAGCCCGCTAAGGCTTTCGTGCTCCAGAATCCGTCGCTCCGCATTCTCGAAGAAGTCTTCGTCGAAGAAATGTACGCAGGCGTTGTCGCGAAGGGCAACGAAGCGCTTTTGGATTCTGTGAACCAGGCGCTTGAAGCGATGAAGAAGGACGGCGTTTACGATTCTCTCTTCAATACGTACATTTACCGTTCGGGCAATTACCACTACCAGAAGAAAGTGACCGAAGGCCCGAAGCTTGTGGTTTCGACCAACGCTCAATTCCCGCCATACGAATACTACGAGAACACAAAGATTGTCGGTCTCGATATCGAAATCGTGAACTACATCGCCGACTACCTCAAACGTACGGTCGAAATCCAGGACATTGAATTTGACGCGATTATCAATGCGGTTGCATCGGGCAAGGCTGATGTCGGTTTCTCGGGATTCACCGTTACCGAAGAACGCAAGAAGTCCATCAACTTCACGACTCCGTATACGCTCTCGAAAGTCGTCGTGATTGTCCGCGGTGACGAGG
This sequence comes from Fibrobacter sp., assembly GCF_045112255.1. Taxonomy (GTDB): domain Bacteria; phylum Fibrobacterota; class Fibrobacteria; order Fibrobacterales; family Fibrobacteraceae; genus Fibrobacter. The sequence continues at coordinate 143,043 of NZ_JBGUHR010000086.1, read as the reverse complement.
CCGTTCAAAGCGAAGAAAGCTTTGGCGACCATGTCTACAAGAATTTCGTAAAGGATTCCCGCTGGAAGTTTATTGTTGAAGGTCTCCGCAACACGCTCGTGATTTCGTTCTTTGCTGCTCTCCTCGGCATCATGATTGGCTTTGTGATTGCGCAGATTCGCACGAGCAATGAATTTAACGGTCGTTTCAAGGTACTGAACTGGTTTGCGAAGGCTTACCTCGCCGTGATTCGCGGTACGCCGATGATGATCCAGCTCCTCATCATTTACTACATAGTCTTCTCATCGGTGAACATCAACAAGATTCTCGTCGCCATTGTCGCATTCGGCATCAACTCCGGCGCATACGTTTCCGAAATTATCCGCAGCGGTATCAAGGGCGTTGACCCGGGACAGATTGAAGCGGGCCGCAGCCTTGGCCTCAAGTTCCGCACGGTGCTTTATTACATCGTTTACCCGCAGGCGTTCAAGAACTCGCTCCCGGCTCTCACGAACGAATTTATCTCGCTCATCAAGGAAACGTCCATTTGCGGTTACATTGGCCTTACCGATCTCACTCGCGGTGGCGATATCATCCGCAGTATGACTTACGAAGCCATGCTCCCGCTCCTTGCTGTGGCCGCTATTTACTTTATCATTGTCGCCGGGCTCTCGGCTTGTGTTGCAAAACTTGAAAAGAGGTTGAAGAAAAATGAACGCTAATGCAGAAACTTTAATCCAGGTCAAGAACCTTTGCAAATCTTACGGTGACAAGCAGATCCTCAAGGGCATTTCGCTTGATATCCATCGCGGTGACGTAATCGCAATTATTGGCCCATCTGGTTGTGGCAAGTCAACGTTCTTGCGCCAGCTGAACTTGCTTGAGCTTCCGACGAGCGGCGATATCCTTTTGGATGGCAAGAGCATCTTGGCGAAGGATGTTTCGAAGCCTTCGATTCGCGAGCGCGTTGGCATGGTTTTCCAGCAGTTCAACCTGTTTAAGAACATGACGGCCCTCAAGAACATCATGTTTGCACCGGTAAAGCTCGGTCGCTTGTCCAAGGCTGAAGCCGAAATTCGTGCGCGTGAACTGTTGAAGCGCGTAGGTCTTCTGGATCGTGCGGATCATTACCCGGCACAGCTTTCGGGCGGTCAGCAACAGCGTATCGCCATTGCGCGCGCGATGGCAATGCAGCCCGAAGCGATCCTCTTTGACGAACCGACGAGTGCTCTGGACCCTGAAATGGTGGGCGAGGTGCTCAAGATTATGAAGGACCTTGCAAAGTCTGGCATGACGATGATTGTCGTGACGCACGAAATGAGCTTTGCCCGCGAAGTCGCAAACCGTGTGCTCTTCTTTGCTGATGGTTACGTCAAGGAAGACGGAACCCCCGAAGAAGTCTTCGACAACCCGAAGGACTCCCGCCTCAAGGAATTCCTGTCCGCACTCAAGAAGTGACACGACGTGTCATCCTGAGCAGGCGCAGCGCGTCGAAGTATCTATACATTTTGCGGCACTCCCGTATTACATTGTCATCCCCGCCTTATTTCTCTGTCATCCTGAGCGAAGCGAAGGATCCAGTTAAGTTTTAATGACGATAAAAATGAGAAACCCCGGCTTTTAAACCGGGGTTTCTTGCATTAAAAACGCGGACATCTCGCGGCAGCATTCAGCTTTAAATTTGTTGCATTTTGCCGGCCGTTTCGCTATTAGTTATAGCTGTTCTTTGCTTCGGACTGAGCCTTGAAAATCTTGTCGTATTCGTCCTTCGAGATTCTCATGTAACCTGTCACGATCTTGCCAGATTCGTCTTCGCCGAATTCATAGTAAGCGGAGTCGCCCTTCACGCGCATCAAAATGTCCATGTTGAGCGAGTTCTTGCCACGGAGAGCGTTGTCTTCGTATTTGGCCGTGAGGTCGCCGTTTACGTTTCTGATGGTGTAATCAACGTTATTTTCGGTGAGAACTTCGAAAATCATGTCGGCTTCGCCTTTCCAGTAACCCGTAAAGTTGGGCTTTTCATTGTTGCAGCCGAAGAACGTAAACGAAGAAAGTAAAAGAGCGGAGAGTAAAAGTTTTGTTTTCATGCTTTTAAATTAGATAATTTTTTCCAGTTGAGTTAACTAATCTATGTAATGTTGTTTTAACGGTGAGTTATTTACAACACCTGAAACCGACACTCGGGTACTGGTTTTGCGGGTAGAAGCTGAATTTGCTTACGGAACAGCTACTTTCGTTGTTCGTGTTCCATGCGCCACCTGCGACTAGGAACTTGTCCGGGTGCTGCTTGCTTGTAGAGGCTGTCCATTCCCAGAGGTTGCCGTTCATGTCGTACATGCCGTACCAGCTGCGGCACTGCGTCTTGCGGCCGCTTCTCTTGGCTGCCTTAGTATTGGTGTTGCACTTGCTTTGCTTGTAACTGTTACCGTAGGAGAACTTGAATCCGTCCTTGCCACGGCAGGCGGCTTGCCATTCGTCGATGGTACAGAGGTGCTTGCCTTCGTTTGCGCAAATGCGGGCGGCTTCTTCCTGGCTTACCATGTCCTTAGGCGTAGCGTCCGGCTGGTTCGGGTATTCGTAAGCGTCTACGCAGACGGTCTTTGAGCCGACCGGAACGGGGTAGGCGTTCTTGCCACAAATGTTGTCGCTTGCCATGTCGTACTTGGCTTCTTCCCAGGCGGTGCGGTTACCGACGGAGTCGGTTGCGTAGAAGAATACGGAACCGGTCTTGTTGTAATCGATGGGCTTACTTGCGTCTTGCGGGTTGAGCGTATCGCCGATGGAAACAAATGTCTTGCACTTGATTTCGTCGCACTTGACCTTGAGCTTGATCGGATCGTAGTAGCGGCCTGCAGGCGGCGTGATTTCGGCGGTGGGCGGGACTTTGTCCGAGTTACGGAGACTGTCGGCATAGCGGGCCTTGTTCAGGGAATCCTGGCGGTCTTTTTCGATACGTGCGAGCGAGTCGTTAACGCGGGCGAGGCTATCCCTGCGGAACTTGCGTATGGCACGGATACTGTCCTTGTTGATTGCCGGAACTTTTGGGAGTGCGGCGAGCGAATCTGCCGTGCGGATGGAGTCTGCGATGCGCAAGCTGTCTGCGATTCGTGCATCTTCGAGAGCCTTCAAGCTGTCGGCCTTGGCCTGTTCTGCGCGGAGGCTATCAAGAATCTGCTGCTGGCGAAGCGCTAGTTCCGAAAGCTTCTGCTCTTCAAGCGCTTGCTGCTTGACCTTGTTGAGCTGGCACTGCACTATAAAAAGGCAGATGAGCAAAAGGAACATCAAAATCAGGATGACGAGATTGCGTTTCCCTTTTTTCTTCGGTGCATTGCCCTGTGTATTTTGTGCGTTCTGCGTAGAATTCTTTTCGTTGTTTGCCATAAATTACACCTTGTTTTCGACAGCTTCGTTTTCGCCTTCGGTTTGTTCTTCTTCAATCACTTCGTTGAAGAGGTCGTGCCAGTGGCGGAAAATTTCGGCTTTAAGTTCTTTCGGGGTGAGGCCGCGTCTCAGGTTGTTTCTGTAAGCGGTAGAAATTTTACCTGTTTCTTCGGAAACGATGATGATGAGTGCATCACTTTCGGCGGCGAGAGCTTTTGCGGCGCGGTGGCGCATGCCATAGCCTGCATCGCCTTCGGCATTACCTGCCGGCATCGGTAAAATGCAGCCTGCGGCGACAATCGACTTGCAGTTGAGAATCACAGCACCGTCGTGCAATGCGGAATTCGGGAAGAACAGAGCGCGCAAAAGTCTAGAGCTGATTCGTGCATCGAGGTATTCACCCGTGTCTGCGTAGTTCTTGAGGCCCACGCGTTTTTCAAGCACGATGAGCGCACCAGTTTTTGTCTTTGCCAAGTCCTGAACGGCAGAGCAAATTTTCTGGGCGATGTCATCGAGACCGCTCGCGTGGAAGAGAATATTTCTGAGGTCCACCTTACTCACGCTTTGGCCGATTCGCGTGAGTGCGCTTCGGATTTCGGGCTGGAACAAAATCACGATGGCGATAATACCGAGCGTAGCGAGGTTACTGAGCATCCACACGAGCGTATGGAGTTCCCACCACTGTGCAATGAGCCATGCGAGAATGAGCAAAAAGCCACCGAAAATCATCTGTGCTGCACGCGTTCCGCGGAACAGCAAGAAAATATAGTAGAGAATGACTGATATGAGGAGAACGTCCAGAATGTCAGCCATGCGAACATCAATGATGCCGAATAACTTAAACAGCGTCATGGGACTTCAATGCCTCCAAATATAAAAGTGATTCTTTTGCTTCGCGGACATCGTGAACGCGGATAACGCTTGCACCGCCAAGGGCTGCAATAATGTCTGCGGTCACCGTCGGGATAAGTCTATCGCTTGTTTCAAGCCCAGGCATCTTTCCGATGTAGGACTTTCTCGACGTGCCTATCAAAACGGGGTAGCCGTCCTTGAGCATTACATCCACGGACTTCATCAAGTCAATGTTGTCCTGAACAGTCTTTCCAAAACCGATACCCGGGTCAATGCAAATGCGTTCTTTTTCGACACCTGCATCGAGGAGCTTTTTCACTTGTGCCAAGAGTTCTTCTTGAACTTCCTGGACCACGTTCGTGTACGGCTTGAAGTCCTGCTGCATCGTGCCGAAGTTTCCGCGCATGTGGTTCAGCACCACGCTTGCCTTTGTGCTTGCGGCGGTCTCGATCATCTTCGGGTCCATCATGCAGGCGCTGATATCGTTGATGATGTGCGCACCGAGCTTCATGCATTCTTCGGCAACTTTAGCCTTGACCGTATCGACCGAGATGTAGAACTTGCGGAATCCCGGATTGTCGAGGTCTTCCGAAATGGTTGCGGTCTGCGCGAGCGCTTCGACGACGGGGCATACGCGGTCGAGTTCTTCCTGGACGCTTACGGGGGCGCTTCCTGGACGGCTGCTTTCACCGCCGATATCGAGAATCACGGCGCCTTGTTCCACCAACGAAATTGCGTGTTCGTAAGCGGCTTCGGGCGAGTTATGCTTGCCTCCATCAAAGAAACTGTCCGGGGTCACATTCACGATACCCATGACAAGCGGCATCCTCGAAGCTGGAATGATGTCGTTTCCAATTTTCCAAGAGATTGCACGATTAGATTCTAATAGAGAGCGGAGCATTGAGCGACCTTATTCGTTTTCCTTCACAGAATTTGTAGCGGTTTCGTTGCCTGAAGCAGGGGCTGGCTGCACGTCGGTAATCGGGGCTACCGGCGGTTGGTCACCCGGATCAGGCGGCGGAGTGTTTTCTTCTTCGCGCTTTTTCGCGAGTTCTTCCATGGCCTTGTACTGGCGGCTCTTCTTTGTACCGGTGAGCTTTTCGCCAGCCATGACCTTGTCGATTTCTTCGCGGTCGAGCACTTCAAATTCAAACAGCGCTTCGGCGAGGTCGGTGAGCTTGTCCTTGTTTTCTTCAAGGAGTTGCCTTGCCTTGTTGTCCATGCGCTTGATCAAGTTGTTGATGGCGTTGTCGATCTTTTCGGCCATCATTTCAGACATTTCCTTCGGCTTACTGATTTCGCGTCCGAGGAACACTTCGCCATCGGCGCGGCTGTAGCAGACCGGTCCGATTTCTTCGTCAAAGCCCCATTCCGTCACCATCTTGCGGGCAAGTTCAGTAGCGCGCTGGATGTCGTTACTTGCACCCGTGCTCTGGTGGTTGAAGAAGATGAGTTCGGCGAGACGGCCAGACATCATGATCATGATGCGTTCTTCGGCGTATTCGCGGCTGTAGCTGACCTGGTCGCGTTCGGGCAAACTCATGGTCACACCGAGAGCGCGTCCGCGAGGAATGATCGTAATCTTGTGGAGCGGGTCCGAGTGCTTGCAGAGAAGCGTCATGAGGGCATGGCCTGCTTCATGGTAAGCGGTGTGGCGCTTTTCTTCGTCGGTCATGAGAAGCGTACGGCGTTCTGCACCCATGCTGAGCTTGTCGCGGGCTTCTTCAAAGTCGAGCATCGTCACTTTCTTGTTGTTGAACCTTGCGGCGAGGAGCGCTGCTTCGTTCACCAAGTTTTCGAGGTCTGCACCGGCAAGTCCCGGAGTTCCCTTGGCGACCGCCTTCACATCGACATCATCGCCAAGAGGCACCTTGCGCTTCTTCAAGTGAACCTTCAAAATTTCTTCACGGCCCTTGAGGTCGGGGAGGCCCACCACGATCTGGCGGTCAAAGCGGCCCGGGCGGAGGAGAGCCTTGTCGAGCACATCCGGACGGTTCGTGGCTGCAATCAAGATCACGCCTTCGTTGGCGGTAAAGCCGTCCATTTCCACGAGCAACTGGTTCAATGTCTGTTCGCGTTCGTCGTGACCGCCACCGAGACCTGCACCACGCTGGCGACCCACGGCATCGATTTCGTCGATGAACAAAATGCACGGAGCGTTCTTCTTGCCTGTTTCGAACAAGTCACGTACGCGGGATGCACCCACGCCAACGAACATCTCCACGAAGTCAGAACCGGACATGCTAAAGAACGGTACACCCGCTTCGCCAGCAACAGCGCGGGCGAGGAGCGTCTTACCCGTGCCCGGAGGGCCAACGAGCAAAGCACCCTTCGGGATGCGGCCGCCGAGCTTGTCGTACTTCTTCGGGTCCTTCAAAAATTCAACGAGTTCCTGCAAGTCCTGCTTGGCCTCGTCGCAACCGGCAACGTCGTTGAACGTCGTCTTCTTCTGCGAGTTCAGCTGGCGCACCTGGCTCTTGCCAAACGAGAACGGGCTCTTACCGCCACCGCCCATCTGACGGCTCATCATGATGTAGAAGAACGCAATCAGCAAAATGGCGGGCAAGAATGCGACGAGTGTATCGATCCAGGTGGTCGATTCGTGAATGACCTTGACCTTCACGTTCTTGAAAGCTTCCCAAGTCGAAATCTGCTCGTTTGAAATCTCGAGCATGTGGCTCTTGAAATGCTTGTTCTTGGTGTCGGTGCTATTGCGAGTGAACCTGGCGAGCGCGCTTTGGCCCTTCTTGGCCTCGGCAATTTCTTCCGGGGACATCTCATAAGCGCCTTCGATAATCACGCCATCGGGAGTCTTCTGGAGTGTAAGTTCAGTAATGACCTTGGTCGAGTCGCCCATCATGGCTAAAAATTCGGTACGGGTGATATCCTTGCTGGAATCTTTCCCGGTCATGGGGAACATGACGAAAAGCATGAGGAGCATGATGAGAACAATGATAAAATTCTTGTTCTTAAACGGAGCTGGCTTCTTAGGTTGATTCATTATAATCCTTTTCTTTCTTCTCGCAAGATACAAATTTTGCGGCTGAAAGCGCGTCCTTGAACTCGCAAATCCAGACAGTATGCGCTATTTTGACGATGGAACGCCTGCGGTAAACCGCCCGGACCGGAATTTTCACGTGGGCAGGCTCCTTAGGGCCGTAGAAAAATCCAATCGGGAACCGAAATCCCTTTTCCGTGAGCCATAACCGGAACAATTCGGACAGATCCGCGTTCGCGTATCCGCGTAGAATTTTATTGAGTTTTTTCTTGTCTAATGAGACGAAAGACGAAAGACGAGAGACGAGAGACGTGTCATCCTGAGCGGAGTGTAGCGGAGTCGAAGGATCCTTGTCATTCCCGCCAGAGCCTGTGCTGAGCGAAGTCGAAGTAAGCGGGAATCCCCTTGTGTCATCCTGAGCGAAGTCGAAGGATCTAGAGCATTTTGCCATCACTTTCGCATACGCCTTGTCGGCAAGCCCCGCAATCTTGCAAAGCTGTTTGATTGCCCCCGGACATTCGCGTTCCAGATTCGGCAAAAACTCGTGCCTAATCTTGTTTCGTGCGAACTTCACATCCGCATTGCTCTCGTCTTCGCACCAGCTTAAACCATTCTCGCGAGCATACGCGAGGAGGTCGCTACGTGTGACGCTCAAGAAAGGACGATAGATGAGAATGCAGGGAATGTCATGCCCGCCTTGATCTCTTTGATCACTTAGTGCTTTAGCACTTATGTGAGCATGATCCGCGTATGGGGAGGGCATCTCCTTCTTGTCCTGAATCGCCCTTACTTCTTGAATCCCGCGCAGCCCGGCAAGCGTTGTTCCGCGCTTGATCCGCATATACATCGTCTCCGCCTGATCCCCCGCATGATGCGCCGTTACAATCGCGATAGGGTTGTAGGAGACGAAAGACGAGAGACGAGAGACGAGAGAAATGTCATCCTGAGCGGAGTGTAACGAAGCCGAAGGTCCTTTGTCATGCCCGCCACCGAGCGGGCACCTCCCTTCTTCTTTGTCATCCTGGAGCCTCGCAGAGGCGATAGGATCCAAAGCATAATGGACTCTATCGCCAGTCGGCTCCAGAGTGACAATGCTTTTCACAATTTCTGTTAGCGCTTTATACCTTGCGTCTCGTGCATTTTCTTCGAGCGAACCTTCAGCACCTTTCAGCGCCTCTCCATTCAAACGCTTCAAGAAAAATGGAATGTCGTGCGACTTTGCAAATTCTTCCACAAATTTTGCATCGCGATCCGCCGTCCCTTCGCGCAGCCCGTGATGCACATGTGCAATGCCGAGCCATTCGATGCCGATCCGATCAAGGTTCTTGATAAAATAATGCGCCAAGCAAATAGAATCCAAACCGCCCGAAACTGCAAGCAGCAGGCGTTTGAAATCATGACGGCGAATATTTTCAATTAAGTCGAAAGACAAACGGAGAAAACCTCGACATCAAATCTAAAAAATAGATTAACGTTTCATGGCTCTGCGTCGTTCAGGTTTTCGTATTTCTTGCTTTGTTGAATCATGCTCCGAATTCGTCTTCATTTCTACGAATATTTGAGGCAGACGGTCGTTGCATTTTTCCTCTACATCTGCAGAGTCGTTGAATGGAATTAAGGTTAATCCTAGATTGACGATTTCTAGTGCGTTGGAAACTTTTTCCGAAGTGTTCCCGAGTTCCAATGAACGAATCTTTTTCTTTTTGAAGTCTAAAATATCAATACCAAATGTGTATCCGTCCAACGCAAAACCCAGTGTGTATTCCCTGCGATATTTCTCTGCCAATTTTTTGAGTTGAATCAGCGTTGCTTTTTTCTCTTGAGGCAAGGGTTCCCACTGGCAGATATTTCGCGGTGTTGCTTGTACAGATTGAGTGTCGTGGCTTGCCGAATCTTCAAAAACAAACGTTACACCGGCGCACATTCTATATTGTTTGCAATAAACGATTGAATCTTCGTTGGAACCCGCTACGTGCTTCCCGCGCATAGTGATGGTGTAATGGTTATTGCCCCATGCATCAGCGTGATTTATTTTCACCTCGTAGTCATAATTAGCGTTGTAGAGACTGTCTGGCAAGGCTTTGTCATTTATATAGCCGAAAGGTTCCCTCAATTCGTAATACTCAAAAGTCGTGAGCAACAAAAGAGAACAGGGGAGGATTAGAATTGCTGTGAGACAAAGGATAAATTTCTTATTGCTGAAATAGTAACCGACTGCAATTGACGCACTGAACAAAATTGCGAGTGCGCTACAGATTATGAAAATGTATATAAATGTAAAGGAACAGACAAAAAGTAAATAGCATAATACAACTGACGGAATTGCCGCTAAAATAATTTTCAGTTTCTTTTTTTGATCCTTGAATTTTACCGTAAAAATCAATGCCAAAAGGCTCGGCAAAAAAATGCAGAGCCCGTAAATATGTGGATCATCTGATATGATTAATTTGAAAATTTCGAGCATGCTATTAATTGTTGTGAACCTTAGCAAATGGGCTTAGTAAATTCTTCGTTTCTTCTGTGACAAGAGATTTTGTGCATTCGTAATACTCATCTCTGTTGTCCATTTTGAAGCCTTCTACAGGACCTTCTTCATAGTAGAATTGTTCCTCGCTTTTATCGCGATCGCTCAACAGAAATTCTGCGCTTTCTTCTTTGCACATTTTTTCGTTGATATTTCCAAAACGTTCATGTCTTGTGCATGTTTTACCATTACTTGAAAAAGTTTCAAAGTAATTCATGCCTGTTGAATCAAATTTTGCATAGCCGTCAACTTCAAAAACTTGATTACCGATAGAAAAAGAAAACCTTTCAACTGGATTTGGAGTTTGATGTGAAATCTCCTTGATGACTTGAGTTTTGAAAAGAGAGTCTATGTAAAGGTCCCCGATATCAAATCCCAAATTATCATCAAGAATATGTCCGTAATTTGCACCAAGCTCAATTGCGTTGTCTATACTCACTCTAGTCGTGCTATATAGAGAGTCTGGAGTGATTGTAAATGTTCGTGTTATACCGCTCAAGCTAGCAATGAATTTTGTGCATTTTATTTCTGTTTCGCCGAGAATCCTTTTGCAACCGGTAAGTTCCCATACACCATAAATACCGTTGTGGTTATTGCTTAAAGACAATGTTTCAACATTTCTGTATGCGTCAAGAAACTGTTGCTCATTGGGATCTTCAGAAACTTGTTTTTCTGTTGGTCCTATCCAAAGAGAATCTCCAACAACCCTAAATGAACTGGGCTCTAGTGATTTTAGATTTTCTTCCCATGCAAAAGTTTTTGTATCGGGGTGGTAATTGCAGGAGTATGTCCCTACGTATGCTTTTTTTGTGTTCTCCTCAAATCTGAACGGAGTCACAAACGTATAACCTTCGCCGATATCAACATTTGACTGAGTTGATGGTTTTGTGGTTTGAGTATTGTCGAGACCCGATGTCGGATTGTCGTCGCTGCAAGCGACGAATATGAACATGCCAAATAAAACTGCGTAAGCCTTTCTCATATTAAAACCCTTTTTTATTTAACGGTAATATATTAAATTTATTCATTAAGGAGGCTGTCATGGCTAAAAAGAAAGATAAAGCGTTCAGCAAGGTTGCTGAAACCGCCAAAGAAAGCGATATAATGCGCATGCGACGCATAGACGGCTCCCAAAACGGAGCCACGTTACGGACAAGAGTTGTCCGAGACAAGACAAAGTACAATAGAAATTTGAAACATAAGAAATCCTTCGCAATAGATGCGGGGGATTTCCCTTTTTTATGGGGTGCGGTCGTATGTGAATGAATCCATATAGAATTTCATATTTATATTTGTAATGAGATTTTTTATTTAGCAAAAAAGGTTTCTTATGCGGTTTGTGCTATTTGGAATTTTGAGCATTGCGATGGCGCTCGGTGCCTGTTCTCAATCGGTCTCGTCAACTGAAGATGATGATCCTGCTTCTTTAAATGGTCCCAAGAAAAATAAGGTCAGCTCCAGTAGCAGAATTAATGAAAAAAGTTCATCGAGCCGTTCCACGGAAAAATCTGACGAAGAAGATTGTTCTGGCGAGTCGGGTGAACCTTGGGATGGAACGACCGCAAAGGATTTCGCCTGTGGTACTGGAACTAAGCTTAGTCCGTACATCATTTTGACGGCTGAACAGCTTGCTCGCTTGTCTTTCTTGGTAAATGCGAGTGAAAAGGCTTATAGCGGCAAGTATTTCAAGCTCGGTGCAGATATCTTGCTCAACAAGGGAAAAGTTATTGACAGCAAGGGCGCTCTTGTTGCTGATTCGGCGAAGCTTCACAAGTGGACCCCTATCGGTAATTCAAGTGTGTCCTTTGACGGCAACTTCGATGGCGACGGTCATACTATAAGTGGCATGTTCATTAACACGACAAGTACGCACAATGGGCTGTTCGGAAATAGCCAGGGAACCGTGCAAAATTTGACCGTGGACAATTCTTGGGTGTATGGTGGTAAATATACAGCAGGAGTTGTGGGTTACAATAGAGGTACGGTAAAAATAATCTCTAATTATGCAAGTATTACAAGTTTAAATGGTCCTGTTGGTGGAATTGTTGGTGGAACAGAAGACTCTTATGGCAATGTAAACGTATTAGATAGTTTAAGTAATTGGGGCGTCATAAAAGGAAAAACTGATGTTGGTGGTGTTTTGGGATTTGTTGATAGAATAAAGTTGTCTTATTCGAAAAATTATGGTTTGGTTGAAGGTGAAAAATATACGGGTGGTATTTGGGGGGGGGCTCAATCAACTACTATCGATGCTTCTTATTTGGTTAATTATGGTAAAATTATTGGGCGGATAAATACAGGTGGATTAGCTGGTTATTGTGGGCATTATGGTCTAGGCTCCAAATATTCAGCCAAATGTGGAACCCTCAAAAATTTGAGAAATGAAGGCTCTGTACAGGGGGAGACGTATGTTGGTGGTATTGCAGGCTCATTTGGTGGAAAAGCAAGTTCAATAAGTAATGTAGCTTCGATTTTAGGAACAAATTACGTTGGTGGATTGTTTGGCAATGCTGATTTTTCAACAACCAACTTGATTTACAATACAGGTAATATCTCAGGCTCTCAGAATGTTGGTGGAATCGTTGGGTATAATCAGGAGGGCGTTACAAGTTCTGCATATTCCACCGGTAAAGTCGATGGAGATTCCCTAGTTGGTTTGATGATTGGCTACAACTACAATACCACGATGGCTGATTACTACTACCTAGAACGTGGCAAGCAGGAACCTTTTGGCCTCAATAACGGCGGTGGAGTCGCAACGCCAAAAACTGAGGACGAAATGAAATCTAAAGACTTTGCCAAACTTCTCGGAGATGAATTTGTCTATGAATCCGGCCTAAATGACGGCTATCCTGTCTTTAGCTGGGAAAAAGAGTAATTATGGGAAAAAAATTTCGTACGCATGTTCAAGGCGAATCGCTTCAAAAGAAAATTGATGCTGATTATGAATCGTTTTATGGCCTTTTGACAATGTGTTTAGCATTCTTTTTATTGACGTTGTATATATGGTTGTTTTACTTAGGCGTTTGGGATATAACACTGGGGCTTGCGATAACATTTTCTGTATTCACGGTTCTCCTGATTATCTATTCTGTTCGCAAGACTTTAAAGCTTGTTAAACATATGCGTAATTGTTATAAGGGCATGGAAGGCGAGCGTTTGGTTGGTGAAATGTTAAATAAGTTGAGCTGTGATTCTGTCCGTGTGTTCCACGATGTTTGTGGCGATTGTTTCAATGTCGATCATCTGATTATTAGTACTCGTGGAATTTTTACCATAGAGACGAAACATTACGATAGAAAAAGGGGGTATAAGTTTTTGTATCAAGATGGTAGATTGTTGTTTAATGGGCGTGTTTGCAAAACTCTTTTGAATCAAATGGATGGCGAAGCAAACTTTATTTCTGAAAAACTTGAGTCGCTATGTGGACGGAATTATCCTGTTCAAAAAGTTGCGATTATTATTGGGGCGTATATTGAGAACCCTGCGAGGGATTTTTCAAAGTATTGGATTTTAAATGAAAGCGGTTTCCCAAAATTTTTTACGAATGCAAAGGAATCGCTTTCTCTTGACGAAGTTCGCTCTATTGCCAATCAAGTGACAGAGTGGCTTAAAGTTTCTGTGGATTAGTTGAAAATTTCGAAATTCTAAAAAAATCCATCGAATTTTCCGATGGATTTTTAATGCTTAGGATGATGAGCGGCGCACTCGCGATGGCCTATGCTGTTGATGGGAATGCGCCGGATCGCTTACTTGTTGTTGGCGCGGATCAAGTTGAGGGCGGAGCCTGCCTTGAACCATGCCCACTGCTGTTCGTTGTAGGTGTGGTTGAGGGCGATGTTATCGACCGAGCCATCCTTGTGGTGTGCAACGAGCGTGAACTCGGAACCCGGAGCGAACTTGGTGAGACCAACGATGTCGAACACATCCTGTTCCTGAATCTTGTCGTAGTCGGCGGCGTTCTTGAAGGTGAGGGCGAGCATGCCCTGCTTCTTGAGGTTCGTTTCGTGAATGCGGGCGAAGCTCTTCACGATCACGGCCTTCACGCCGAGGAAGCGCGGTTCCATGGCGGCGTGTTCGCGGCTGGAGCCTTCACCGTAGTTTTCATCACCGATTACGATGGAGCCGACACCTGCTGCCTTGTACTGCTTGGCGAGTTCCGGAACTTCCTTGTAGCTGCCGTCGTTGCTGAGCACCTTGTTGGTTTCGCCGTTGAAGGCGTTCACGGCGCCGATGAGCATGTTGTTCGAAATGTTTTCCAAGTGACCGCGGTAGTTGAGCCACGGACCAGCCATAGAAATGTGGTCGGTGGTGCACTTGCCCTTGGCCTTGATGAGGATCGGGGCGCCTGCGATGTCCTTGCCGTCCCAAGCACCGAACGGGGCGAGAGCCTGGAGGCGCTTGCTGGTCGGGTTGATGGAAACGGTGATGTTGGAACCGTCAGCTGCCGGAGCCTGGTAGCCAGCGTCCTTCACGTCGAAGCCCTTCGGCGGAAGTTCGCACTGTTCCGGCGGGTCGAGCTTCACGGCCTTGCCTTCGTTATTCACGAGGGTGTCGGTCATCGGGTTGAAGCGAATATCGCCAGAGAGGGCGGCAATCACGGCCATGAGCGGGGAGGCGACGAAGGCGTGCGTGTTCGGGTTACCGTCAGCGCGCTTGGCGAAGTTGCGGTTGAAGCTGTGGACGATCGTGTTGAGTTCCTTCTTGTCGGCACCGGCACGGTCCCAGCGGCCAATGCAAGGACCGCAAGCGTTTGTCATAATTGTTGCACCGAACTGCTTGAACAAGTCGATGAGGCCATCGCGTTCAGCAGTGTAGCGAACTTGTTCGGAACCCGGGTTGATGAGGAGCGGGCACTTCGGGGTAAGACCCTTGGCGAGAGCCTGCTTGATCATGTTGGCAGCCATGTAAAGGTCTTCGTAGCTGGAGTTCGTGCAAGAACCGATGAGGGCGGCACTCACGACCGGAGTAGATTCCGGCTTCGTTTCGGTAGCCTTGAGGCTTTCTGCCATGTCGGTCACGGCAAATGCGCGGTCCGGGCTGAACGGGCCATTGTAATGCGGAACGAGCGTGTTGAGGTCGATTTCCACAACGCGGTCAAAGTACTTTTCCGGTTCGGCTTCAACTTCCGGGTCGGCCTTGAGGTCGGCGGCAATCTTGTCGGCGGCGTCAGCGACGTCGGCACGGCCTGTGGCGCGGAGGTAGCGGCTCATGGAATCGTCGTAGCTGAAGGTGGAGCAGGTGGCGCCCACTTCGGCACCCATGTTGGCAATTGTTGCCTTGCCGGTAGCGGAGAGGCTGCGAGCGCCTTCGCCAAAGTATTCGATAATAGCGTTCGTGCCACCCTTAACTGTGAGGATGCCGGCGAGCTTGAGAATGATGTCCTTAGCCGTTGCAAAGCCCTGGAGCTTGCCGGTAAGCTTCACGCCGATCATCTTCGGGTACTTGAGTTCCCATGGGAGGCCGACCATGGCGTCCACAGCGTCTGCACCGCCCACGCCAATCGCGAGCATACCGAGGCCGCCAGCGTTCACAGTGTGAGAGTCGGTACCAATCATCATTCCGCCCGGGAATGCATAGTTTTCGAGCACCACCTGGTGGATGATGCCTGCACCCGGGAGCCAGCAGTCAATGCCGTACTTGGCGGAGACGGACTGCAAGAAGTCGTACACTTCCTTGCTTTCTTCCTTGGCGCGCGGGAGGTCCTTTTCGACACCTTCGCGAGCGATAATCAAGTGGTCACAGTGCACAGAACTCGGTACAGCCACGCGGGACTTGCCTGCAGTCGTGAACTGGAGGAGGGCCATCTGGGCGGTTGCGTCTTGCATGGCTACGCGGTCCGGGTGGAATTCGGCAAAATCAGCGCCGCGCTTGTAGGTTCTGTTTTCTGCGCCATCGATCAGGTGGCTGTAGAGAATCTTCTCGGCGAGAGTGAGCGGGCGGCCAAGCTGCTTGCGGGCAACAGCGACGCGTGCAGGAATGCGGGCGTATGTGGCCTGGATCATGTCGAAATTAAAAAGCATAGTTACCTCATGAATTTTTCGAGCGAAAAGATAGAAATTTTAAAAACTGGGGAAAGGGGAGAATGTGTAAAAGCGGGATGCGTACAATTTTGTATTTTCAATGTAACCATGTCTGTAATATCTACGCCCCCAAAGGTGCTTTTTAAGCTCCTGAATTGGTTTCTTGGTGCCGCAGCTTTTGCTTGCGTTACCTGTGGCGGTAATTCTTCTATATCCTTCAGCGATGAAAGCATTTACGATGCCGAAAAAAATACTTTGACCGATCTTCGCGATGGGCAAGTTTATCGTACAACGACAATCGCTCCCGAAGGAACGGGCTATTCCAAAGTATGGATGGCGCAAAATCTGAATTACCGCTATAATCTGAAGTCTTTCAATGGAGGCGTTGCCGATACGTCTAGTTATTGCGTCTATAACGATCCGGAAAAATGCAAAACGCTGGGGAGGCTTTATACTTGGCCTGCCGCCATGGATAGCGCTGCATTGTTCAGTACCGATGGCAAAGGTTGCGGTTATACGAGGGACTGCAAGGCAAGCGAGGTCGTTCGCGGTGTATGCCCGAAAGGTTGGCACCTCCCTAGCATGGAAGAATTTGAAGCTTTGCTAAAAGCGGTGGGCGGCAGTTCTATCGCTGCGTTAAAGCTGAAAGCGACTAGCGGCTGGACGGAGAATGGCAACGGTGCGGATACTTTCGGATTTGCGGCGTTGCCGGCTGGTTACAGGGATGCCGATGGGCATTTCGGTTTTCAGGATAGCAGTGCGTATTTTTGGAGCACGACTGAAGTCTATTTCGCTAATTCGTACTTTATGGACATGTATTTCCGCAACAACTCTGCTGATATCCTTGGTGAGAACAAGGATATTGCTTTTTCTGTCCGTTGCGTGAAAAATTGATTTTATATTTAGACCTATAATTGGAGGACGTATGAAACTTTATACAACAGATTATATCACGGGCAAAGAAATCGAAACGCTTCAAATGGTAAGAGGGAGCGTGGTTTTTAGCAAAAATGTTGTGCGTGATATATTTGCGGGACTCAAGACTCTTGTGGGTGGTGAAATCGCAGGCTATACTGAAATGCTTAACGATGCTCGTAATATCGCTATTGGACGTATGGTCAGCGAAGCAACTGCTATCGGTGCCGACGCAATCGTCAACGTTCGTTTTGCAACAGCCTCGGTGATGGCTGGTTCCGCAGAAATCATCGCCTACGGAACTGCCGTAAAATTCAAATAAAAAATGTCGTATGGATAAATTCCATACGACAAATTTCAATCCCAAGAGGGGTTGCGCGGGGCTTTACTTCCCGGCGATTTCTTTGGCTTTTGCTTCGATTTCGGCGATAGCCTTTGCGCGGCCTTCGGCGGTGTCTGCGTTAGCAAGCACGATGTTTACGAACACGGAACCCGCGACCACAGCATACACGTGCTTCGAAAGCACCTTGGACTGTTCGCCATTGCGAATACCGAATCCGCCGAGAACCTTGGCGCCATGCTTGCCGACCGTGTCGATAAAGTCGAGCGTGTCCTGGTCAATCGTCGTTTCGCTACCGGTGGTACCAGCGCGGAGTGCGGCATAGATGTACTTGAAACCGGCGGAAGCCATTGTTTCGAGGCGTTCCTTGGTCATGCTCGGAGCGGCAACTGGAATGTTTTCGAGACCGTGCTTCTTGCAAGCTTCGGTGAGGCCTTCGTCATGGTCAAACGGCAAGTCCGGAATGATGCATGCAGAAACACCTGCGTCCTTGCACATCTTGACGAAATTTTCGACGCCCGGTGTAAAGGCGAGTGAGCCGTAGGTCATGATGTAAATCGGCGTTTCGGGGTGGCGTTCGTGAATCTGCTTCACGATGGCGAGGCCCTGCTTGGTGGAATAGCCTTTTTCGAGGGCGATGGTGGAGGCGGTCTGGATGGCCGGACCGTCTGCGCTCGGGTCGCTAAAGGCAAGCTGGATTTCGAGGATGTTGGCGCCACCCTTCACAAGAGCGTCGGCGATGGCGATAGAAGTTTCAGCGTCAGGAAAACCCGCAATAAGATGAGACATTAAATTCATGGTGATTACTTCCTTGTCATAATTTCGGCGTCGTGGATGTCTTCGTTGTTGTCAAGGCGCTTGAGTTCTGCCTTGAGGAATTCCTTCCACTTTTCGGGACGGAACACCGGGCTTGTGATAAAGATGTCCTTGTCACCGCGACCACTCATGTTGATGACGAGCGCCTTGTCCTTCGGGAGTTCCTTTGCAATCTTCATGGCGGCGGCACCGGCGTGAGCGCTTTCGAGTGCGAACAAAATGCCTTCGTTACGTGCAAAGAACTTGACGGCTTCCAAAGCTTCCTTGTCGAGAATTGCCGTGAATTCCACGCGGCCGGATTCGCCGAGGGCGGCGAGTTGCGGGCCAATGCCCATGTAGTCGAGACCTGCCGAAATGGAGCGCGTCGGCATGGATTGACCGTCTTCGTCAATGAGGAAGCGGCTCTTGTAACCCTGCACGATGCCTTCGCGGCTTGCGTTACCCGTCATGCGGGCTGCGTTTTCGCCGACGTTCGGGCCAATGCCGCCTGCTTCTGCTCCGATCAGGCGTACGTTCTTGTCTTCGATAAACGGAGTGAACACGCCGATGGAGTTGCTACCGCCACCCACGCAAGCGACAACGGCTGCGATGTCGATGTTGCGTTCTGCGGCCTGGCGCTTGACTTCTTCACCGATGATGGACTGGAATGTACGAACGATATCCGGGAACGGGGCAGGGCCGAGTGCAGAACCGAGCACATAGTGCGTGTTCTGGAAGTTTGTGGCCCAGTCGCGCATGGCTTCGTTCACGGCATCCTTGAGCGTGCGGCTACCGCTCGTGACCGGCACGACCTTTGCACCGTACATTTCCATCGTTGCTACGTTCGGCTGCTGACGACGAACATCGACTTCGCCCATGTACACGACGCATTCGAGGCCGAGCTTAGCGCAAGCGGCTGCAGTGGCGAGACCGTGCTGACCGGCGCCCGTTTCGGCGATGATGCGTGTCTTGCCCATCTTCTTGGCCAAAAGGCACTGACCGATAGCGTTGTTAATCTTGTGGGCGCCCGTGTTGGCGAGACCTTCGAGCTTGATGTAAATCTGCGCACCGCCCAGAAGCTTGGTTGCCGTCGGGGCAAAGTACAGCGGCGTTTCGCGGCCAATGTAGTCGCGCTGGATGATGCGGAGTTCTTCGAGGAATTCCGGATCGTGGATGTACTTGTTGAATGCCGCTTCGAGGTCGTCGAGCGGGCGGCGGATGATTTCGGCAACGTACTTGCCGCCGAACTTGTCAAAGAAACCGTTATTAGAAGTAATCATAGTAGGTTCTGGGTTTAGGTTTAAAATTCGAGGCTTTGGCTTTCGCCGCAATCCAGAAACCAAAAAAAATCGGCTTCCGGAGAGTCCCGAAAGCCTTTTACAAACACTTGATGAAATCAGCAAACCGGACTCTATTTCGTAGAGCCCCACCACCAACGGTTGAAACGGATTACTGCGTTCATCTTCATGTCATAAAATTTAGGAAGCCAATATAAATTTGGCAAGGGAATATGGAAAAATTGCTATAAAAAATAGGCTTCCGATAACGCACGGAAGCCATTTTAGCAAACACTTGATGAAACCAGCGAATCCGTTCCGTTTTACGGGAACCCCTCCCGCAAGCGGTCTGAGTGGATTACCGATTTCACCTTTACGTATATCAATATATAATGTAAGTTGTTGATTGTCAATAGGTTACGATAACTTTTTTGTAAATTTTTAGTATGAATTTGGGACTGTATAGAAAAAGCCTATCTTGTGGTTTAAAAAAATTTTACGCAAAAATAGTGGAATAATTTCTTTAAAAAAGCGTGTTAATGTAATAGGTGGGGAAATGCTTCCTTACCATTATATAAGGACTTAAAATGATAAGAGAAGAATATGCGCTTTTTCTTAATGGACTCAAGAATGTTCTGAATAAAGGTGGTGACGTAGATGCTTATATAAAGCAGTATGAAAATCGGAACGTTTACTTTTATAATGACGCCTGTATCAAGAAAATTCTAGCGAGCGAGAAAAATCTTATGCTGACGACGGACCTGATTAATGCGGCGTTGAACCTTGTCGGTTCAGACCGTATTGAAAATCCGAAGCTCGTGAACCCATATGTTCCGGGCGAACTAGGGCGTCGGAGTATTGAACCTGACTTGTTGCTGACGAATGAGCGGGGGGGTGAAATCCCGCGTGACCGTATTTCGATTGAAATCCAGCATGAAAATCACAAATCTTTGTACAGCGATCGTTTGGTTTTCTGCGTTGCCCGCCTTACGAATAACATGGTGTCAAAAGGGGCTGTTCCTCAATTGGAGAACTTGCATGTGATTAGTTTTCAGTTTTTCGACACTTTCAAGGATTCACCGAATTACCGTCATACGGTTCAGTTGCGCAATCAGGAGCATATGGTTTATTTTGACCGCCAAACGGTCACTTTAGTTGAGGTGAGCAAGTTCTTGAGGCTGTCGGAGAAGTTCGCAAGCGACAATTGCCGCATAGCACTGTGGCTCCGCGCGATTGATGCGCTGAATCGCGAAGCCGATTTCAGTAGGTTTGTGGGCGACCCGGTGTTCAATGTGTTGCAAAACGAAGTGAAATTGAGTAATTTTAGTCCTAGATATATGTCGAATTCATGGATGAAAGATTATGATGATGCTGTCCTCAGGTATGAGGGCTTTCTCGATGGTGCTCAAGATAAGGCTCGTGAAATGGCAACGAAGATGCTGTTGAAAAACAAGCCCTTAGCTGAAGTTGTTGAGTTTTCGGGGCTTCCAGAATCAGAAATTCTTGAAATCAAGGCGTCCCTTGATCGAAAGTGATGAAAATAAAAAAAATTATGAAAAAGCCTATCTCTGCGGATAGGCTTTATGCTTAATTGCGATTTCCTGATTGCTATTTTGCGGCGATTGCTGCAAACAGAGCTTTCATCTTGTCGTGATTCTTGATGCCGGGGGCGTCTTCGATGCCGCTAGAAACGTCGATGAGTTCGGGGTGGAACTTTTCGCAGATTGTGGCGACATTTTCGGGATTGACTCCGCCGGCGAGCCAGAGCGGGGTGCCGCTTGCTTTTTCGCGGAGAAGCGATTCGGGGATAGTCTTGCCGGTTCCGCCGGGAATGCCTTCGACCTTAGCGTCCAGCAAGATGCGAGGTTCGCCGTTTTTGCGGAGACCTGCGACGTAATCGAAATCTTCGGGGGCGCCTACGCGGGCCGCGCAGTAATAGGGAAGGGCGTTGCAGGATGCGGCTGCGTCGGAATTGTGCGGGTCAACGCCGTGGAACTGTACTGCGTCGAGGATGCCTTCTTGGGTGAGCTTGATGGCGGTTTTGCCTTCGACAGAATTCGGGTCGGTAATCACGCCTACGAGAAGCGGAGATCCGTCCTTGCGAACTGCGCGGAGCTTGGTCGAGAATGACGTTACGAATTCTTCGGTGGTGAGTCGCTTGGTGGTGCTGAACACGAATCCGAGCATGTCGGCGCCGAGTTCGGCGGCGAGGAGACCGTCTTCTTTACGGGTGATGCCGCAGATTTTTACGAGCGGGCGGTGCGCATTTTGCGATGAGGCTGCGCGAGTCTCGTTATGAGCAAATTTGCGCTCGGCGAATTTTTTCCAGAACTGCCCGCGGGCGTTTTCGCAGCCGCTTTCGAATGCGCTGACCACGTCTTTTGCGAGCGGCGGATTCTTGGCAACGGCTTCACCGACAAGAATTCCCGTGAATCCGAGATTGCGGGCGTATGTCGCGTCGGCGGCGCTCAGAATGCCCGATTCAAAAACGGCTTTGGCAGGAAGCTTGCTGCGGACGCTTGCGGGTATCAGCGGGTCCGTGTGGAATGTGGCGAGATCGCGAGAATTGACGCCTGCGACAATCGTCTTGGCGGCAGCGTCACCGAGTGCGGCTGTCACGACGGAGAGCTTGCGGAAATCGTCTTCTTCGCGGACTTCAACGAAAGCCTGAATGCCAAATTTCTGAGCGCGCTCGGCCATCCTTACGAGCTGAGCGTCATCCAAAATTCTTGCAATCAAAAGTACGGCGTCGGCACCGCAGCGGTAGGCTATGTCAATTTCGTCTTCGAATAAAAGGAAATCTTTGCGGAGAACAGCGCAAGTGTGCAAACCCTGCTGACGGCGGCGTTCCATCAAGTCTGCCACGGCAATCAGGTCACGGAGTGAACCTTTGAAAAAGTTCATTTCGGTTAGCACAGAGACCGCTTGAGCGTGTGCTTCGGCGTAAGTTGTTGCGAGTTCCACCGGATTCAGATTCGGAGCAATGTCTCCCTTAGATGGCGATGCTCGTTTGACTTCGAGAATGGCTCCTGCGTTACCGAGAAATTCTGTATGACCGACGCGGCGTACTTCAGGAATTTCAATATCGAAATTCAATCCAAGTCGTTCAATGTCTTCGCGACGCATACGCACGATTTTCGACAAAATATCTTCGCTCATACTAGTTCCTTACGTTCGGTTCAAGGGACGATTGCTTATTCTTTTACAATGATAGAAAAAAGAGACGCCCCGTCGAGGCGGGGCGTGACTCATCCTATAGTCTTCTTCCTGCTAAATAATATAGTACCACTCGTCGCTTTGTTGGAGTTCTTCGGTCTTGTGCTTGCTATTGGTGGTAGAAACGTAATCCATTTCAAGATTCTTGAGGCTTACGCGAGTGTTGGCATCAATGGATCTTGTAATGAAGGCGTTACCGCCGATAATCGCGTTTTCGCCAACAACAGTATCGCCGCCGAGAATGGAGGCTCCTGCGTAAATAGTGACGTTATCCAAAATTGTCGGGTGGCGCTTTTTGCCGGAGAGTTTCTGTCCGCCTCGAGTTGAAAGTGCGCCGAGTGTGACGCCTTGGTAAATCTTGACGTTCTTGCCGATGACAGCTGTTTCGCCAATCACAATGCCTGTGCCGTGATCGATAAAGAAATATTTGCCAATGGTTGCACCCGGATGAATGTCAATGCCCGTTTTAGAGTGTGCGTATTCGGTCATGAGTCTCGGGAGAACCGGAACGTGCAAAAGGTAAAGTTCGTGGGCGATGCGGTAAATTGTTGTCGCCATGAGGCCGGGGTAGGCAAGAATAATCTCGTCGAGGCAGCCGGCAGCGGGGTCGCCGTCAAATGCGGCGTGTAAATCAGTTTCCAGGAATTCGCGAATTTGCGGAATCTTGGCGAAGAATTCCTTACAAATTCTATAGCTTTCGATTTTGCGCTCGTCCGAGGTCATGGTGCCGCGGAGTTTACAGTAATCCAGCGCGATTGACACCTGCTTATGAAGGTGATAGAACGTGTCTTCGATAATGACTGCGAAGCTGTTCTTGGGATTGTAAATCTTATGCGTACGATCTCTGAAGTGCCCCGGATAAACAACTCGAATCAGATTTTGCAAAATCGTCTGGATTTCGGCCTGGTCGGGTCGATTGTAAATATCGATATTGTCGATATGCTTGCCGCGATTGTAATCTTCGAAAATAATTTGTACGGCTTTTTCAACTTCAGATTCTTGGATAAGTTCGTGCATAAGGTCTTTGATTCTAAGTAAAAAAAGTATAAGGAGATCCCCGGTCAAGCCGGGGATGACAAGGTGTTAGGTCTTATCTAAAACCTAACACCTGTTGTCTAACCTACGCGAATGTCTTCAACGCTCTTACGAGGGCGTCGATGTCATCCGGTGAGTTGTACAATGCGAGAGTGGGTCGCACGGTACTTTCGTAGCCGAAATGGCGGAGAACCGGCTGAGCGCAGTGATGCCCGGTGCGAACGGCAACGCCGTAAGCGTCGAGTCTCTTGCCCACTTCTTCGTCGGAGTAACCGTCGAGCTTGAAGGCAAGCGCAGAAGCTTTGTTGAGTGCGGTTCCAACAAGGTGGAGACCCTTGACAGTCTTCAATTCCTTAAGGCCGTACTGCAACAGTTCATGTTCCCAGCGGAATACACACGGCATACCGATTTCGGAGAGGTACTGGAGGGCTGCACCGAGGCCAACAGCGTCGGCGATGCTTCCGGTTCCTGCTTCGAACTTGTTTGGAATTCCGTTGTAAATCGTGCGTTCGAAAGTGACGTCTGCAATCATGTTGCCGCCGCCATGGTAAGGTCTTGCTGCTTCGAGCAATTCCTTCTTGCCATACACGACACCGATACCGGTCGGAGCAAACACCTTGTGTCCAGAGAATACGAAGAAGTCTGCGTCGAGGGCTGCAACGTTCACCGGAATGTGAGCGATGGACTGAGCGCCGTCAATGAGGATTCTCACGCCGTGTCTATGAGCGATGGCGATGAGTTCTTCAATCGGGGTCACAGTGCCAAGCACGTTCGAAACATGCGTCACGGAAACGAACTTGGTGCGCTTCGTGAACAAAGCTTCGTAATCGTGGAGCTTGAGCTGACCGGTAGAATCGCACGGAATCACCTTGATGATTGCGCCTGTTTCTTCGGCAATGAGCTGCCAAGGAACGATGTTGGCGTGATGTTCCAGGATGGAGACGATGATTTCGTCACCCGGCTGGAGCGTCGGCTTCACGTAGGCGTTTGCAACCAAGTTAATAGCTTCGGTCGTACCGCGAACGAAAACAACTTCCTGCGAGGACGGAGCACCGATAAAGTCACGAACAATGTTACGTGCATTTTCGTATGCGTCTGTCGATGCGGCCGCGAGCGTGTGTGCGCCACGGTGAACGTTCGAGTTTTCGTTTTCGTAGTAGTACTTGAGGCGGTCAATGACTACCTGCGGACGCTGCGTCGTTGCACCGTTATCGAGCCAGACAAGCGGATGACCGTTGATCTGCTTCGAGAGAATCGGGAAGTCAGAACGAATCTGGGCGAGTGTCTTGGAACCGATGCGGATGGAATCGTTGCGAGAATTTGCACCGCTGTTTGCAGAACCGGTCTTCACGGAATCGCCACCGAGGGAAGTCGGTGCATCGATCTGGCGGCTAGTTTGGGCGGCCTGCGTCTTGGACACGACCTTCGGGGAGTAACCCTGGGCCGGTGCGGGGGCTGTCGGGATGTCGCTCAGCTGCGATGCAAACTGCGATTCAGGAACCGCAGGGGCTTCAACTGTATTGAGCCAGGTGTCTGTAGAACTTCCGCCGTAGGCAAACGGAGCCGAAGATGTCGGCTGGTCGCCATAGGTCGCAAAGGGATGTTCCCAGTCGAAGGCTGGAGTTTGGCTAATGGCAGCGGCACCTTGTGCGGCGCTCACACCCTGGGCTGCAGAAGCGTTCTGCGCTTCGGGAGCGGCGGGGGTTGCTGCGTAGGCACTGTCCGTCAAATCTGGAAAGTACGCGTTAGCCAATTGCTCCAGTTCAGCCGCATTGGGAACTCCGGCGAGTTCTTCCAGCGATCTGGTTTCTGGATTATTCGTAGTCATAGTATTCGCCAACCTCGACATCTTCTAACACGGCGATAGCGTCGTCTGCGAGAATTGCGGCAGAGCAGTACAGAGACAAGAGGTAGGATGCAACGCCCTTGTTGTCGATACCGCGGAAGCGCACAGAGAGGCCACGGGAGTGTTCGTTCTTGAGACCGGCCTGGAAGAGACCGATAACGCCGCGCTTGGCTTCGCCAGTACGGACGAGGAGAATGTTGGTCTTGCCACCCTGGGACTTCGGATTCTTCACGCCATCGACAAGGAGCTTGTCGGTCGGGACGAGAGGAATGCCGCGCCAGGTGAGGAACTTGCCACCGGCGATGTCAACGACGACAGGCGGCACGCCACGGCGGGTGCATTCGCGTTCGAAAGCGGCGATAGCA
Source organism: Fibrobacter sp. (assembly GCF_045112255.1). Lineage (GTDB taxonomy): Bacteria > Fibrobacterota > Fibrobacteria > Fibrobacterales > Fibrobacteraceae > Fibrobacter. The sequence goes on along the minus strand of NZ_JBGUHR010000086.1, from coordinate 117,497 downwards.
CGCGGGTGGGCGAGGAAGAAGGACGGTTCCTTCCAAACCTTGGAGATGAGTTCGTCGAGATCGTCCGGAGTCGGGCGGCCGTCGGCACGGAGCGGCTGGATGCGCTGGGAGTCAGCGATGTTCTTCAAGAGACCGTAGTCATCGTTGTTGATGAGCTGGCTTTCCTGGCGTTCGCGGAGAGATTCGATAGCGAGACCGAGCTGTTCCTGAACCTGATCATACGGGGAACTGTAAACGTCTTCGATAGCGGTGTTGACGTTGATGATCGTGGAGATGGAGTTGAGCTTGTATTCACGCGGTTCGGTTTCGTATTCAACGTAGCCTTCCGGGATAATGTCAGACTTCTTGGTTGCGCTGCAGAGAACGTCGAGCGGTGTCTGGCCTTCGACGACCTTGTTCACGCGGAAAAGACCGGTTTCGAGACCCTTGAATTCAAGGAACTTGGTGAGCCACTTGGGAGTGAGCGCGCCAAATTGCGGCTTGGTCTTGGTGACGTTCGCCAGGTTGTAAGCGGCCTTGGCGCCGAGGGCATTAATGCCCGTGTTCTTTTCTGCTTCATTTGCCATAATGGTTTACCTCTTATTGTTTGTTGTGTTTAAGTCCAATAACTCTATTTCCCTAGTAGTTAGGTATAGAAAGTTAGAAAAAAATAAGCTTATCTTGTTGTTACGAGAATCTCACGTTGCCGAAAAAATTTTTTGACATAGCTTTTCCCTATTCAAAGCCCAACGTTATAACCAAGCGCCTTCGTGCGAGAACATGATGTCCTTCATCGCGTCGATGCCGCCCTTCAGGTTGTACAGAGGGCCGGTGTAACCCGCTTCGCGCAAGGTGTTGATGGCAAGTTCGCTGCGCTTGCCCTGCTTGCAGACGAAGATGGTATCCTTGTTCGGGTCGAGTTCCTTTTGCCTGCGGACGAGCTGTCCAATCGGAATCACGATGGCGTTCGGGAAGCGCAAAATCGCGCGTTCGTGCGGTTCGCGGACATCCACGATGGTCATATCGTCGCCATTTTCAATGCGCTTGGCGAGTTCTTCAGGGGTGAATCCTTCCACAGGAGTTTCGTTTGTGGTTTTCAATCCGCAAAGTTCTTCGTAGTCGATGTCTTCGACGTTCGTGATTGTCGGGTTGTTACCGCAAATCGGGCAGTGGCAATCGCGATGAACTTTGAGAATTCTTGATGTCAGGTACAAGCTATCCACGTGGAGAATTTTGCCGTTCAGGTGTTCGCCGATGCCCAAGATGAGCTTGAGCGCTTCGTTTGCCTGGATGCTGCCGATGATGCCCGGGAGCGGGCTGATGGCGCCACCTTCTGCGCAAGAGGGGATGAGCCCTGCTGGTGGAGGAGACGGGTATTGGCAACGCAAGCACGGACCACCATCCAGGTTGAAAATGCCGACTTGACCTTCGAACTGGTAAATCGCGCCGAACACAAGCGGAATGCCATGCAGAGCGCAAGCATCGTTGATCAGGTAGCGAGCCTTGTAGTTGTCCGTGCAGTCGATGACGAGATCGTAGCCTTCAATTTCGGCTTCGATGTTCGATGCGTCGAGCTGTTCCTTGACGGCTTCGAAGACGATATTCTTGTTGATGTTTTTGACTTTGTCCTTTGCAGAGGCGACTTTCGGACGCTTGACGTCGCGTGAACCGTGCAATACCTGGCTTTGCAAGTTTTCGAGTGAGACTTCGTCAAAGTCGATGGCTTTGATGGTGCCAACGCCTGCGGCGGCGAGATACTGGATCACTGGGGATCCGAGTGCGCCAACGCCAATGACGACGACTTTTGCTGCCTTGATGCGCTTTTGGCCCTTGACGCCGATGTCTTTAAGCATCAGGTGCTTGCCGAAGCGTTCGATTTCGCTATCTTCAAAAGCGATCGCCTTGCGTCTTTCGTCAGAAATCAAACTTTCGACAGGTGCGCTTTGCGATTCTTCGACCGGTGCGCCGCCTGCGATGGCGGGCAAGAGCAGGATTTCGGAATCGTCTTCAAGTGTGGCGTCCCAGAGTGTATCGACGTTCAAGTTCTTGCCGTTGAGGTAGATCTTGATGAAACTTCTGAGCTTGTTGTTTTCATCAAAAAGGACTTTTTCTCCTTCTGGATAAGTACTTGTTAAATTGGCGAGCGCCTTTCTGACCGTGTTTTCGGGAACGCTAACCTGGGCGTTTTTCCCGAAGAAATTCCTAAGAGTTGCTGATATATATATTCTCACTTTTTTCTCCGTACATTAAAAAGTGGTTGTTCCGTACAAATTTTCCCACAATACTTGTAGGATTTTTTTCATGCCGAAATATAGAACGCAAATTGTAATTTGTCCAATACTTAATTTTTATGCGCTCTTATTGATTTTTTCTATAGCTGACGACGTTTAGTTATCTTTGGTTATTGCTATTGTGGATTGCGCGGGGAACTTCGCCGCAGTAGACAGTAGGTTGTAGGAAATTGGATGTCATCCTGAGCGAAACGTAGTGGAGTCGAAGGATCCAGTGACGTTCTTTTCGCGATGTCATGCCGAACGCCGATCCGGCATCGCCTTCTTGTAGCTCTTCACGTCCACGACTTCGCCGTTTTGCACGGACATGATGACGTATTCGAGGCCGGGTACCATGTACTCGTAATCCTCTTTGGAGAGGATGGCGGGGCAGTCGGGGTGCGAATGGTAAACGCCGACAATCTCTAGGCCGCGCGGCTCAATTTCTTGCTCCACGTGGTAAAGATATAGTGGGTCTATTTTGAAATGGGCGGCTTTTTGCCCTTGAAACTGGTTGGGGGCTTCGCGAATTTCGGTGATTTCGATTTCGCTCTGTTCGGACTTTTTACCCACCAAAATGCCACAGCATTCGTTCGGATATGCTTTTTGGGCAGCTAAGGCCATTTGTTCTGAAATGTTTTTACTATATTTGGCCATCATTAAAATTTCCCCTATAAAAAGCGCCCCCGGAATCGGAATTTCAGAAGGATCCCAGGGGCGCCGTTTGTACGGAGACCTTTTACTCGATCACCAAGCCTTCGTTCGTGGCGTTGTCGCCTTCAATGTGGAACGAATTGAGCACCGGGTTTTCACGATCCATCAGCGAAAGAATCAAGTAGCTTGCCTTGCTGTCAAAAGCGAGGCGCTTGTCTTCTTGTGAAGGGCGCGACGGGGACTCGGGATGAGAATGCCAGTTACCAAGTGGGGATAGGCCGTTTTGGCGCATATCCTTGATGGCGGCCAAGTGTTCCTTGGGGTCAAGCGAAAAGTGCTCATTGGAATGGTCAATATTCGTGAGCAGGTAAACCTTTTCAATATGCTTGTCGTTCCCCTCGATTTTCCCGGCAATCAGCCCGCAAGCCTCTTCGGGGAGGTTCTTCTGGGCATGCTCCAGGATCTTTTGATATTCAGCTTTTGGTAATGTAATCATTGAAATTCCTCTTTTGGATCTGTTGACACAGTTGTTCTCGACCGAAGGGAGGGAATCCAGTGCTTGTTCTCGTTTCAATTGTAAATCGAGAAATTATGGATCCCCTACGCTTTGCTTCGAGGATGACACATTCGTGTCACTTCCTACTGTCTACTTCCTACTTCCGACTCGCCTAGTGCTTCATTTCGCAGACGGCCTGTTCGTAGTCAATCAGGTGGTCAATCGTCGGGTGGTCACCGCAGACTGCGCAATCCTTCGTGTGGGTCGGGAGCTTGATCTTGCGGAATTCCATCGTGAGCGCATTGTAGGTGAGCAAGTAACCCGTGAGCAAATTGCCGACACCGAGAATGTACTTGACGGCTTCCATAGCCTGCAAACTACCGATAACACCGCCCATAGCGCCAATCACGCCTGCCTGCTTGCAGGTCGGCACGGCATCTTTCGGAGGGGGTTCCTTGAAGACGCAGCGGTAGCATGGTCCCTGGCCCGGAACGTACGTCATGAGCTGACCCTGGAAGCGGATAATACCCGCATGAGAGAACGGTTTTTTAGCCATGACGCAAGCGTCGTTGATGAGGAACTTTGCCGGGAAGTTGTCGGTTCCATCAATGATAAAATCGTAATCCTTGATGAGATCCATGATGTTTTCGCTGGTGACGAACGTGTGGTACGTAATCACCTTGACATCCGGGTTCATCGCTTCCATCGTTTCCTTAGCGGACTGCACCTTGGGCTTGCCCACATCCTTTGTAGCGTGGATAATCTGGCGCTGCAAATTGGAAAGGTCAACGACGTCTGCATCGGCAATGCCGATGGTGCCAACGCCAGCGGCTGCGAGGTACATGGCGACAGGAGCGCCGAGGCCACCTGCTCCAATGACGAGCACCTTGGCGTTCAGGAGCTTCTTCTGGCCCTTTGCACCCACTTCCTTGAGGATGATGTGGCGGGAATAGCGTTCGAGTTGTTCGTTAGTAAAAGCCATTACTGACCACCTCCCATGAAGTAGAGGAATTCGACGGTGTCGCCGTCCTTGAGGGCGGTCGTTGCAAACTTGTCGTTTTCGACAAATTCGTCGTTCAGGGAAACGGTCACGTACTGCGGCGTTTCTACCTTTTCTTGTTCAATGAGTTCTGCAACGGTGAGGCCGTCTTTAACTTCTTTCTTGTTTCCTGCAACAGTAATAAACATGTTTGAAATTCCTTTTCGGTTGAAATTTTTTGATTTTGTCATTCCCGCCTCCGAGCGGGAATCTCCTTAATCGCCTACTTTTTTGACAAACAGTGTAAAGGTTCCGTCCTGGTTGTCGTTGAGCTTGAGGATTTCGTGGCCTTCTTCCTTGAGGCTGCGCGGCACATTCTGCACCGGTTCGCCGTCATTCAGGCGCACAGCGAGAATTTGGCCTTCATCAAGTTCTTCGATGGCGACTTTTGCCTTGACAAATGTAGTGGGGCACTTGACGTCGGTGACGTCGACGGTATCGTCTACTTTGAATTCTTCTGACATTTATTTATCTCCGTACTTTAATTTTGTTGCTAAATATAGAACGCGTTTTTTACTTTGTCCAATACTTAATTTTTATGCTGAGTTATTGAATTTTTCTATATGGTCATTTTTTTGCTTCGGCGGTTACATCGTCATGACGCATCGTTTGTTTTGTTTTTTTTGCACCTCAGACCCCGTCATGGCGGACTTGATCCGCCATCTGGCTAGCACCTTCTACGAAATCTGCTTTATCGCTTGCTCAAAATCTTCCTTGAGGTCGGCAATATCTTCGATGCCCACGCTGATGCGGATAGATCCTTCGAATACGCCGGCGTTTTCCTTCTGTTCCTTGGTGGCGTGCGTGAAAATCGTGCTATCCGGGTGGATGACGAGCGTGCGCAAGTCGCCAATGTTCGTGGCAATCGTGGCGTATTTCAAGTTATTGATGAGCTTGAAAGCCTTTTCCTTGGTGCCTGCGTCAATGGAAATGATGGCGCCGCCCTTGCCTTTGAACTGCTTTTGAACGAGATCGTAATAGGGATTGCCCTTCAATGCGGGGTAGTTGACCTTGATGCCTTCGAAACCCTGCAAAAATTCAGCGAGCTGCAAGGCGTTGTCGCAAAGGCGTTCCATGCGGAGTCCGAGAGTTTCAAGACCGAGCGAGTTGAGGAATGCTGTAGCGGGTGCGAGACAACAGCCAATGTTGCGCCAGACGCCGTTACGGAGCTTTGCGAGGTAGGCGAACTTGCTAAAGCGCTTGTATTCTTCCAAACCCTTGTATTTTGCGTAATCCCACTTGAACTTGCCGCTATCGACGATGATGCCGCTGATGGCGCTGCCGTTTCCGTTGATGTACTTGGAAGAGGAATGGACAACGATGTCTGCGCCAAAGTCAAAAGGATGGACAAGGTAAGGTGTTGCGGTCGTGCTATCGACAATCAGCGGGACGCCTGCTTCGTGTGCGACATCTGCAACGCTTTGAAGATCAACGACATTGAGTTTCGGGTTACCGATAAGTTCTGTAAAAACGGCCTTGGTCTTTTCGCTCAGCTGCGAGCGGACGCTCTCGGCGGTGACTTCTGTGACGTAGCGCGTGGTGATGCCGAATGCTTCCAAATCATGGAACAAGTCAATCGTGCCGCCAAACAGCGCCGTGCTTGCAATGACTTCGTCGCCGGACTGCAAAATGTTCAAAAGCGACATCGTCACGGCAGCCATGCCCGAAGAACAAGCTATGGCACCAATGCCCTTTTCAAGAGATGCAATGCGCCTTTCGAAAGAATCTGTCGTAGGGTTTCCAATGCGTGTATATGCAAAACCCGGGGCCCTATTGTTAAAAACAGCTTCGAGTTTTTCTGCGGATTCTTGCGAAAATGCACTGACTTGATAAATAGGGGTAAGCGTAGAGCCGGTACTTCGTTCACTTTCAAAATTATGATGCAATAAAGTAGTATTAAAATCCATTAGGTTCTCCGTACATAATCCTATAAATTTCGTAGGCAAATATAGAACGCGAATTTGTGATTGTCAAATACTAATTTTATATGGCTTTTAATAGGAAAAATCTATAGAAATGGCCTTTAAATCACGACAATTGGTTCGCTGATGGACTTGTTTTGCAACAGGTAGGCGTTCTCGCCAACGGTCGCAAAAATGCGGTAAATGAATACATCCACCTTTTCGCCGATGCTGACATTTGCTTCGTCAAAGCCGCGCCTTGCTGTGAGCGATTCGCCGTTTACAAGAACAGTGACTTCGATGCCGCTGCCACGGAATGCAATGTCGGTGACTACACCTTCTTCGGCGGAATTTTTGTATTGCTGAATTTCGCTTTTCTTGGTGACCTTGACGAATTCGGGTCGTACAATCGCCTGTTCTACGTTTTCAATTTCTTCAAAGCTATGGAATTTGCTATAGTCCCTGAAAATAGAAGGTTGCCCGAAGAATGATGCGACAAAGGCTGTTTTGGGCTTGTTGTAGACGTCAAGCGGTTTCCCGATTTGGTCAATACGTCCTTTGTTTGTAATGATGATTTCGTCGGCGACTTCGATGGCTTCGTCTTGGTCGTGGGTGACGAAGATGCTTGTGACACCGAGTTTTGCGATCATCTCCTTGAGCCAATGACGGAGTTCCTGGCGGACTTTGGCATCGATGGCGGCGAAGGGTTCGTCAAGTAAAAGTAATTGTGGGTTAGGGGCGAGTGCGCGGGCGAATGCGACACGCTGGCGTTGGCCGCCCGAAAGCTGGCTCGGATAGCGGTTCTCGAGACCTTCAAGGCCAATGAGCTTCACGAGTTCTGCAACGCGTTCCTTGATTTCTTTTTCGGATTTCTTTAAAACGCGGAGACCAAATGCGATGTTTTCGAAAACGGTCATGTAGCGGAATAAGGCGTAACTCTGGAAAACGAATCCAATGCCGCGCTTACTTGCAGGGACGTTGTTGATGACTTTCCCGTCGATGATGATTTCGCCACTGTCGGGCGATTCAAGCCCGGCGATCATGCGGAGGATTGTTGTCTTGCCAGAACCGCTAGGGCCGAGAAGTCCGATGAGTTTGCCCTTTTCAATGCCAAAGGAAACATTGTCCGATGCCTTGAAATTTCCGAAATGCTTATTGATATTTTTCAATTCTACGTACATAATGTCTCCTATGGCTCAACTTTATTTTTCTTCTTTCCGTTGTATTCAATAACGCTTCTCGCAATCAAGATGATGATGGCTAACATCACTAATATTGACGATACCGCAAATGCAGGCACGTACTGAAATTCGTTAAACAAGATTTCAACGTGCAAGGGGAGTGTGTTTGTCTTGCCGCGTAAATGTCCCGAGATGACCGAGACGGCTCCGAATTCGCCCATCGCACGTGCTGCACAAAGGACTACGCCGTACAAGAAAGCCCACTTGATGTGTGGAAATGTAATCTTGCTGAAAATCGTCCAGCCTTTTGCACCCATCAGCGCTGCAGCCTCTTCTTCATCGTTGCCTCGTGCTTCTAGAACGGGAATCAGCTCGCGCGAAATGAATGGGAACGTTACGAAAATAGTGGCGAGTACAATTCCCGGCACTGCAAAAACGATTTTGATGTCCAAATCTTGCAATAGCGGAAAAATTGGGCTTTGTCGGCCAAACGTGAGTAAGAAAATGAGACCTGCGATAATCGGCGAAACCGTCACGGGCAAGTCAATCAGCGTTGTGAGAATCTTTTTGCCCTTGAACTGATACTTTGTAATGGACCATGCGGCGCTCAGTCCGAATACTGTGTTGATAAGAACTGCAAGCAGAGTTGCTTCGAGCGTGAGCCAAATTGCCTTGACCGTGTAATCGTCTGCTACAGCTTTTGCGTATACGGCGGCGCCCTGCTTGAATGCTTCGGTGATGACCGTGATTAGCGGGAGCAAGAGCATAAGCACGACAAAAATAATGCTGATGCTTATCAAGAACCACTTGATAATTTTAGATGATGTCGTCTCTTTGTTCATCAAGCGCCTCCTTTCAAAATTTTTGTATTTCTAGTTTGTACCAAGTTTACGAGGAAAAGCGTGACGAACGATGCAATGAGCATGACAAGTGCGATTGTTGTGGCGCTCGCATAATCGTATTCCTGCAATTCAGACATGATGATAAGCGGTACAATTTCTGTTTCGAAAGGCTTGTTGCCTGCGATAAAAACGACACTTCCATATTCGCCGAGGCAACGCCCGAATGCAAGACCAAAACCTGTCAATGCGGCGGGAATGATTTCCGGGAAGATAATCTTCCAAAAAATGCGGCTGCGTGATGCTCCGAGAACGCCTGCTGCTTCTTCGTAAGCGGGGTCGAGTTTTTCAAGAACCGGCTGCACGGCGCGAACGACAAACGGGATGCCGATAAAGACGAGTGCGACCGTAATGCCGATTTGCGTAAAGGCTATCTTCACGCCGAACTTGGCGAAAAAGCCGCCGATTAGCCCCGTGTCTGCGGTAAGTGCGGTCAATGCGATGCCCGCCACGGCTGTCGGGAGCGCAAACGGAAGTTCTATCATGCCGTCAATCAGGCGCTTAAACGGGAATGTGTATTTCACAAGAACCCACGCCAGTACAATGCCCATGACGGCGTTGATTAATGATGCGACAAATGCTGTCACAAAGCTTACCTTGAAACTTGAAAGTACACGATCGCGTGTAATTGTTGCGATAATTTCGTCAAGACTCATCTGCGCCGAAAATACCACAAGCGATGCAAGCGGAATAAGTACGACCACGCTCAAGATGGCAAGCGTGATGCCTGTTGTAAGGCCAAAACCTGGTATAACACTTCTGTTTGTTCTTTTCATATGTGAGGTCAAATATAGAACGCGATTTAGCTTGTGTCCAATACTTAATTTTTATGCGGGATTATCGGAATTTTTTATAATAGATAAAGTAATTTTGTTAGAAAAATCCTCGCCCGTTTGTGGGCGAGGATGGAGCTTTTGTTGTTTGGATATGTATTATTTCTTTTCGTAAATCTGGTCGAAAATACCGCCGTTGGAGAAGTGCTTGTTTTGAGCCTTATCCCAACCGCCAAAATAGCTGATGTCAATCAAATTCACGTTCTGGTCGAATTCCTTGTATTGATCAAGGATGGACTTGTTAGACGGACGATAATGATTCTTGGCGGCGATGTGCTGGCCTTCGTCAGAATAGAGGTAGTTCAGGTATTCAGTGGCGAGTTCGCGGGTGCCGCGCTTATCCACAACCTTGTCTACAATGGCGACAGAAGGTTCTGCCAAAATGCTCACGCTCGGGATGACGATTTCGTAATCGTTCGGGTAGTCCTTAAGCGAAAGGAAAGCTTCGTTTTCCCATGAAAGCAAAACGTCGCCCTGGCCATTTTCGATAAATGTGGTCGTAGAGCCGCGTGCGCCTGAGGCAAGCACGAGAACGTTCTGGTAAAGTTTCTTCACGAAATCCTTGGTCTTGGCTTCGTCTCCGTTATACTGTTTTTCGGCCCAGGCCCAAGCGGCGAGGTAATTCCAGCGCGCGCCACCAGAAGTTTTCGGGTTCGGTGTAATGATGCCGATGCCTGGCTTCACGAGATCGCCCCAGTCCTTGAGACCCTTCGGGTTGCCCTTGCGGACAAGGAATACGATGGTGGAGGTGTACGGGGCGCTATTCAGCGGAAATTCCTTGACCCAGCCATCTTCGATAAGACCTGCATCGCGGACTGCGTTTACGTCGTATTCCAAGGCGAGCGTTACAACATCGGCTTCGAGGCCGTTAGCCACTTCAAGCGCCTGCTTGCCGGAACCGCCATGAGACTGCGTAATTTCTACGTCCTTGCCGGTCTTTTCTTTCCAATGCTTGGCGAAAACCTTGTTGTAGTTGGCGTAGAGTTCACGCGTCGGGTCGTAAGACACGTTGGTGAGAGTCTGCTTGCCGTGTTCGTGCTTTTCTTCGGAAGAAGAGCATGCCGTGAAAGCGAGGGCGAGGAGAGCAATAGATGCTATGGTAAGTTTTTTGAAATTCATGTTTAAAACCTCTTTTTGTTAAATGTTTTGGTTTGTTTTTGGGGAGAAACGCCCTCAGCGAAATGGATCAAAGAAGCTGTTATGCTGTGCTGAGGGCGCTCGGGATATGCTAAGTCTTATTTGAGTGATGCCGTGAATCGTGCGGCAAGAGCGACTTCAGAGGCCTTCTTTTCGCTATAGACGTTCACTTGAATCTTGGAATAATCGTTTAATTTCTTGATGAAGCTTAACGTCCATGCAATTCCGTTTGCACCTGCCTGCAATTTGTCACGGTTAGAGAGGTATTCCAGTTCGGCGTACAGATTGCTCAAGAAACCTCCAGTGGGAATTTCCAAGCCGACGAAGAACGGAATGTATCGTGAATCCTGTGCGTATTCAGACTTGATGGCGTTTGATGCCTTAAGGTTTTCCCCATCGCCGGTAGCGATCAATGCGACTTCACCATAAAGGCCAAAGTTCTTTTGGAAGTTGTAGCTTGCACGGCCTGCAACACGGTGCGTTAACTGAGCTGTATGCTGGATCGGATCGAGTGCGTTCACGCGGTAAGCGGCACTTACTTTGGCTTCGCCAAACTTAAGCGTTTCTTCAAGGCGGACATAACCTGTATTGAACTTGGCATCATAAGTACCGAGCAATGCTTTGAATGTCGAAATTCCGTTTTCGTAACCGAATTCTACTGCATCATGCTGGTAATCGCGAGCGAGGAATCCACGCTTGTTGAGGGCTACGTCGACATAAGTACCGAAGTTTCCGCCAACACTCCAGTCGGTACGGAATCGACCGAACTGCAAATTGAATTTGCCATGTTCTGTATCCCACTTGTAGTTGGCGTAGTAGGTATCTGCGGAAATTTTGTCGTAGTTCTTGTCTTCAATCGTGTTGCCGAAAGCAGGACTGAAAATACGCAAATTAATTACGGCGCTGAGTTTTTCAGAGTCGTACTTTGCGCCAATATTTGCGCGCAGGAAAGAATTGTCAAGCGTGTTGTCTGCATCGTTATCGTAGAGCGACTTAATGGCTTGTGCCTGGACATTTCCTGTCAGCTTAAATGTGCTTTCTTTAGCAGATTCTGCAGCAGAGCAAATGGATGATACCAGTGCTGTTGAAATCAAAATCTTAGAAATTGTCTGGTTCATTCGTAGACTCCTTGTTGTTGTATGGTTTATTGTTTTTTTTTTTGTGCGGCAAAATATAGAACGCAATTTTCACTTTGTCCAATACTAAATTTTTATGCGGAGATATCAATTTTTACTATCGTAAATTTGTTTGTAATTTAAAATTACTTTATTAAAAATAAATGCTCGGCGTGAGCCGAGCTTTGTGTTGATGAAGAAGTAAGATTGATTATTAGTGTAAAACTACTTTGCGGTACGTGTTGAACGAAGCCCATTTGCGGAAAAAATCTTCGCGACCAGCGATACCTGCTTTCTCGTATTCTTTGAGCAACTTTTTCACGTCTTCATCGGAATGGACCTTGATTTCAAAGCCGCGTCCGTTGATGACGGGAACATTCCCATAGCGGTATTCTTCTGTCGTGGTGATTTCTGCGATGCGCTTGTTACGCACCTTGACGGCGACACTGTCACGCAAGATGATGATGTCAAAATCATCGGGGTAGTGGTAGCTTTCGCCTGCGGTGGGGATTTCATCACCGACGGTGTAGTGCTGCTTTACGGGTTGCTGTTTCACGACAGAGAGCGTTGCCGTATCGTAGAAAAATTCTTCAAAGATTTCTCCGCGACCATGGCGCTCGCCTTTCACAAATGCCGCTTTTTCCTGAGATTGTAATTGTTTTTCGTAAAGCGCTTCGACAACGCCGCAGGCGGCTGTAGCATGTGTTACGATGTCAATGAGAATGAGCTCGCCGAGCGTCTTGTGCTTTTCAAAAAGATCAACGACAATGGCTTCGGCAAAAACGAGTTCACAGAGGGCGATTCCATTCTTGGAAATACTTTCTACTTCCAAATGTATGCCCGTGTTCACGTCAATGGCGTAGTCTATTTTCGTGAGTGTTCCAGGAATAATCTTTGTCCCGATTTTGACGAGATAATCTTTACCGAGCGAAAGTGGTTCGTCATCCATCCACAAGAGCGAAGCCTTGATTCTCTTGTAGCTACCGATGCTTGCGTCTCTCGCGAGAACGCAACCTCTTGATACATCAACTTCGCGGTCTAGCGTAATCGTGACTGGTTCGCCGGCGTGGGCTTCCTCGACATTCTTGTTTGTGTAGAGAATGCTTTTGACGGATGCTTTCTCGTAGCTCGGAAGTGACTTGATGACATCGCCAACGCGAACCGTTCCCGATTCAATCTGTCCTTGGAATCCACGGAATGTGCGGTCGGGGCGGCTCACGCGCTGAACGGGCATGTAAAATCCCTTTTCTTGCGCAGAGCTTGATGTGTCGACATTTTCAAGGTATTCGAGCAACGCGGGGCCTTTGTACCAAGAAATATTTTTCGATTTTACAGTGACATTGTCGCCTTCTGTTGCCGAAAGCGGAATGACTTGTATGTTGCTCAGGGAATGAGTCTGTGCAAGTTCTGCAATTTGTACCTTGATTTTGTTGAAAACATCTTCGCTGTAATTGACAAGATCCATCTTGTTTACGGCAAATACAAAGTGGCGAATGCCCATCAGCCTGCAAATGCGTGCGTGTCTGCGAGTCTGTACGAGAACACCCTGAGAGGCGTCCACGAGAATCACGGCGAGGTCGGCAAAGGATGCTCCCACCGCCATATTGCGTGTGTATTCTTCATGCCCCGGCGTATCGGCAACAATAAAACTGCGGTTGTCCGTCGTGAAATAGCGATAGGCAACGTCGATGGTGATGCCTTGTTCGCGTTCTGCCATCAGGCCGTCGAGCAAAAGTGAGTAGTCAATCTTTCCGCTGCGGCTACCGACTTTACTGTCCAATTCCAGTGCCTTTTCCTGATCGGTGTAAAGCAACTTGGAATCGTAAAGAATATGACCGATAAGGGTTGATTTTCCGTCGTCAACGCTACCGCAAGTAATAAACTTCAATAAACCTTTCATTAGAAATAGCCCTCCCTCTTGCGGCGTTCCATGCTGCCGGCGGCTTCGTTGTCAATCACGCGCGATGTTCTTTCCGAAGATACGGCGCTCAAAGTTTCGTCAATGATTTCGTCAAGTGTTGTGGCTGTCGATTCTACGCCGCCAGTGAGCGGGTAGCAACCGAGCGTTCGGAAACGCACCGACTTGATTTCTGGCTTTTCGCCTTCACGCAAAGGGAATCGTTCGTCGTCCACCATGATGATGTTGCCGTCACGCACAACGACTGGGCGCGGGGCAGCAAAGTAAAGCGGTACGATGTCGATGTTTTCGCGCTTGATGTACTGCCAGATATCTTTTTCAGTCCAGTTCGAAATCGGGAAAACGCGAATGCTTTCGCCCTTGTTGATTTTTGTGTTGTACAGTTTCCACATTTCCGGGCGCTGGTTTTTCGGGTCCCAGGCATGTGCGGAATTGCGGAACGAGAAAATGCGTTCCTTGGCGCGGGATTTTTCTTCATCGCGGCGGCCACCGCCAAATGCAGCTGTAAAACCGTACTTGTTGAGCGCCTGCTTTAACGCTTGCGTCTTCATGATGTCGGTATAGGCGGAGCCGTGATCGAACGGATTGATGCCCTGTTTTACGCCATCCTGGTTGATGTGTTCCAACATTTCAATGCCGTACTTTTTGGCAATTCTGTCGCGAAATTCAATCATTTCACGGAATTTCCAAGTCGTGTTGACATGCAAAAACGGAAAAGGCGGTTTTTCGGGGTAGAATGCCTTGATGGCTAAATGCAACATGACGGAACTGTCCTTGCCAATGGAATAAAGCATCACCGGCTTTTCGCATTCTGCGGCGACTTCGCGGATGATGTAGATGGCTTCGGCTTCCAGCTCGTCGAGGTGTGAAAATTCGCTCACTGTGAAACTCCTAGTATTTATTTGATTCTTTGGGGTCAATGTCAATGGATTTGACGCTCCCGTCCGGGAATTCCACAATCCAGCGAATTAGACCGTTTACTTTTTCGGTATGTACCTTGCTTCCCTTGCCGCCAATGTCTTCGCCGAGGAAAAATTGAATGGCGTGAACAGGGCATTCCTTGATACACGAGGTGCAACCCCAGCAATCTTTGGGGTACTTGATAAATGCTTTTTTATTTTCATTTATCTTGATTAGCGTACCGGGGCATACATCGTGGCATCTCCTACAGCCGATACATTTGCTTTGATCAATGCTGATGCTCATAGTTCTTTTGCCCTTCTGCGGTGAGGTCGCGCAAGATGATTTTGATTTTGCCGTTGACGAGCTTTGAATTCACGTATTTGCGGAAGTTTGCGTTGTCTTTTTCGGGGTAATCCAAATTTTCTGCAAAGCTGTGCCAACGTGTCTCGTGTCGTGCCTTGAGGTGTGCTATAACGCTCTTGCAAACTGTCAGACGTTCCTTGAGTTCGTAGATGTACATCACTTCCTGCAAATCGGCAGCGCTGAGCTTATCCGTAAGACTTTCAATTTCGTCGATTTTTTCTTTGGCGATATTGAGCTGCTTTTCGCTGTAGCCGTAGCCCGTCTTGATTCCGCCTGCATGTTCGTTCATGGCGATTTGCATTGCTTCTTCAAGTTGCTCGGTCGTGTACAGCGAATTTTTCTGCGATAAATACGATTCAATTTCAGCGACGTGGCGGGCAATTTCTGCATCCTTAATGTTTGCTTTTGCGTCTACGGTCGCGCTGATATATTCCACAGCCGACTTCGCTGCAATTTCACCTTCGGCAAGAGCGCCTGTCACATACTTTTGCGGGCATCCGCCTGCTACGTCTCCAGCGGCATAAAGCCCCTTGATTGTCGTTGCTCGCTTGGTATCCACCCAGTAACCGCTTGCCGTGTGGCCGCCTACAATGTAGGGCTCCGTTCCTTCAATTTCGACATTCGCTTTGGAGGGTGTTTCGTTTTCGAGCCAGCGAATCGTTTGCGATGGAGCCATGTTCAGGTACGCTTTCAAAAGCGATTCTTCTTGCTCGGCTGAAATTCCTACAGTCCTTAAATAGCAAGGTCCGCGACCCGCTAAATTTTCGGCG
Source organism: Fibrobacter sp. (assembly GCF_045112255.1). GTDB lineage: Bacteria > Fibrobacterota > Fibrobacteria > Fibrobacterales > Fibrobacteraceae > Fibrobacter. The sequence continues at coordinate 102,039 of NZ_JBGUHR010000086.1, read as the reverse complement.
ACTGTTCCGTAAACGCGTTCGAATGTTGAAATTCCGTATTTCGTTTCGTAAACTTCGCCAAGCGAATTCACTTGCTTTGCGCCAACGCCTTGCGCGAGCGTTCCTGTCGGGGCAATCGTATCTTTGCAACGGAGCGCAATGAATCGCATTTCGAATGTTGTCATTTCGGCGCCGTGGCGGATTCCCATTGCGTAGCCCGCACCCGTATTGAACGGGGGGTACCACATTTTATGCCTTGAAAATCCAGGATTGTTCGGAAGGTAAAGACCTGCCGCGCCACCGGTTGCGATGATGACCGCTTTTGCTTCAATGGCGTAAAACGTTCCATTTTCAATGCCGAATCCGAACGCTCCGTCAATTCTGTTGTTGTGTACGGAAAAATCAATGATGTTCACATGATTCAACACTTGTACATTGGGCAATTTTGAAACCGCTGCGGCAAGAATCGGCTTGATGTTTTCACCGTTAATCTTGATATTGCGATTCCCACGCGTGACGTATTTCCCGTCCTTGTCCTTCAAGATGACAAGCCCAAGTTTTTCCAAATGCGCCGTGACTTCATTGAATTTTTCGGAAATGGAATACAGAAGATCTTCACGCACGATTCCATCGGCGTCTTTCTTCGCGTATTCCACGTAATCCTTTGGCGTACGACCCTCGGTGATGTATGCGTTCAGTGCATTTACGCCGGCTGCAAGGCAACCGCTTCGCTTGATGTTCGCCTTTTCGACGATGAAAATTTTCAAGTCCTTCGATTTGCCTAATTTTTGTGCAGCTGTAATGGCTGCGTAACACCCTGCCGTCCCGCCACCGATAATCAGCAAGTCTGTTTTTATTTTTTCAATATTCATTACTTGTTATAAACTTCTCGTATTTTTTCTGCGAAAACATCGTGACCGATACGGTCAATCGTGTACTTGAAACGTTCGCCGCTCTTGGCGTTGTCCGCAAAGAACTGGATGGCGGCATCGCAAATATCCAAAAGCTTTTGCTTGTCTTCGATGAACGGAATAATGGTTTCGCCCTTGTTGATGCTGTTGCCGAAAAGTCCGCCAAACGATACGATGTATCCGTGTGTATCGCTCCATGCATCAGTGGGGCAGGACTTGTAACAACGACCGCAGTAGTTGCATTTTTCTTTGTCAAAAATGACTTTCTTGTTTTCGATTTTGATTGCGCTTCTGCGGCAAACTTTTGCACAGAGCCCACAACCGATACACTTGTCTTGCAACCAATCCACCTTAATGGCGCCCTTGATGCCGACGTCATTTTCTTCGGCTTTGAGACAGTTGTTTTGACAACCCGTCACGCCGAATTTGAACTTGTGCGGAAGTTCCCGGGCGAAATAGCGGTCGTCCAGTTCTTTTGCAATGGCGTAGGTGTCAATGCAACCGCTTGGGCAAATGGCTTCGCCCTGGCATGCAGTTACCGTTCTCACGCGAGCGCCGCAAACGCCCGGTTCTACGCCGCCTTCGGCGAGCGCATTTTTTACGTCATCAACTTGATCCAACTTGATAAACGGAATTTCGACGCTCTGTCTTGAGGTCAAATGCACGTGGCCGTCGCCGTATTTGTCAGCGACTTCCGCGATTTTTGCAAGCTGCGTTGCAGTAAGGTTTCCGCCGACTACGCGCAAGCGAAGCGAAAAATTATTTTTCTGCTTCTGGCGCATGAATCCGCCTTTCTTGAGTGTAGAATAATCTGCTGCCATAGAATGTCTCCCATTTTTTTTGCTCTCAAATATAGAACGGGGATGCTCTCGTGTCCAATACTAAATTAATATCGCTTACGATAATATTAATTTATTAGTAATTATGCGGCGCAGCCTAATTTTTTATTATCGAAAAACTCGATAACTGGTGATTAAAAAATTATATTGGACATTACTATTAATCAATTCTATAATTGCGTTTGAAAATAGAAACGAAAAGGCTTATCCATGTCCGAAGTGAAGAATTTTTCTGCGAAAGATTTTTACAAGATTGATTTGAAAAACTCGACGCTGCTCGATGTTCGCGAACCAGGCGAAGTCCTTGTGCGGCCTGTGAATGGCGCTATCCAGATTCCGTTTTTTGAACTTTCAAAGAAAATTGATTCTATCCCGAAAGATAAACCTGTTTACGTATTCTGCACAACGGGAGATCGTTCCGAACAGGTTGCCGAAATTCTTGCCGATCGTGAATTTGACGTGTATAATGTTGATGGCGGGCTTGACGCGGTTCCTAAGGCTCATTTTGTAGATGCAAAAAATCTTTGCTGCCCGGGGCCGATTGTGAAAGTAGACGAGGTGGTGCGTGATGCCCTTGTCGGCGATGAAATCCAAGTTGAAGCGACAGAAAAAGCTTTTGCTCTCGATGTCAAAACATGGTGCGAACGTACCGGAAATGAATTGAAATCGCTCAATGAAAAAGATGGTGTTATTTATGCAACCATCGTCAAGCAAAACGCACCCGTCGCTGAAAAAAGTGAATTTGAACACGCCAAGACTTTTGTCGTTTTCAGTGGTGATTTAGATAAGGCTATTGCTTCGTTCATCATGGCGAATGGCGCTGCCGCAATGGGCCGCCCGGTGACAATGTTCTTTACGTTCTGGGGCGTAAGCCTTTTGCGTAGACCTGAAAAGGTTCGCGTCAAAAAATCGTTCATCGGTAAAATGTTCAGTTTGATGCTCCCGCGCGGTTCCAAAAAGCTTGGACTTTCTCGCATGAATTTTGGCGGTCTTGGCGCAAAGATGATTCGTGCGGTGATGAAACAGAACGGAGTCTCTTCACTCGAAGAACTGATTGAAAGCGCAAGGCAAAAAGGCGTAAAGTTTGTCGCTTGCCAAATGTCGATGGAACTGATGGGAATCGCTCCCGAAGAACTGATTGACGGCGTAGAACTCGGAGGGGTCGCGACAATGCTTGGCTCCACCGAAAAATCGGACTTGACCTACTTTATTTAGCGAATCTGGTCAAAAATGGCTCCATCGGCAAAGTGCTTGGCTTGCGCCTTGTCCCAACCGCCAAAGTGTTCAATCGTAATCAGATTGACATTCTGGTCAAATTCTTTGTACTCGTCAAGAATCGCCTTGTTTGTCGGACGGTAATGATGCTTTGCCGCAACATGCTGCGCTTCGTCAGAGTATAGATAATTCAGGTATTCCGTCGCAAGTTTGCGCGTGTTGCGTTTGTCTACAATCTTATCTACAATCGCGACAGAAGGCTCTGCCAAAACGCTCACACTCGGCATCACGATTTCGTATTCCTTGGGGTAATCCTTGAGCGAAAGGTAAGCCTCGTTTTCCCAAGAAAGCAACACGTCACCCTTGCGTTCTTCAATGAACGTATTCGTAGAACCGCGAGCGCCCGAAGCGAGGTCGAGAACGTTCTTGTAAAGCTTCTTCATGAAGTTCTTGACTTGTTCTTCATCGCCGTTGAACTGTTTTTCGGCGTAAGCCCAAGCCGCGAGATAATTCCAGCGCGCACCGCCCGAAGTCTTCGGATCCGGCGTGATGATGCCGATGCCGTCTTTTACGAGATCATTCCAATCCTTGATTTTCTTGGGATTCCCCTTGCGCACGAGAAACACAATCGTTGAAGTGTAAGGTGCGCTGTTGTGCGGAAATTCCTTGACCCAGCCGTTTTCGATAAGCCCCGCATCACGGATAATGTTCACGTCGTATTCCAGCGCGAGCGTGACCACATCCGCTTCAAGCCCGTTCACCACCTCAAGCGCCTGCTTGCCCGAACCGCCATGAAACTGCGTAATCTTCACATCTTTGCCGCTGACCTCTTTCCAATGCTTCATGAAAATATGATTGTAATTGGAATAGAACTCACGCGTCGGATCGTAAGACACATTGACAAGCGTGTTGTTCTCAACCTCGGGAGCCTTCTCCGAAGAGCAACCGAAAAAACAACCCGCGCCCGCCACCAGCGCCCCCGCAAAAACTGTCTTGAAAAAATGCAGATTCATAGTGAAATTCCTTCTTACTGAGAATGATAGTAATATTTTTGCAGTGTCACCCCGGACTTGTTCTCTTTGACCACTTGTACTTTAGTACTTATGTGGTCATGATCCGCGAATGGGGACGGGGGCGCCTATTTTATATGAATTTATTTTATAATAAGGAGGGGGGGAGAATCCCCCTGGTTCGCACTTCGTTGCTCTCCACCTCCTCTGCGGGGCTCAGACGCCGCCCCGCAACGCCTGGCTTGCCCCGCCCAACGCGCCCTTTTTTTCATGATTTTTCTTAGCATGTCATTTTATGCCATTCTAAAAAATCTAAATTTTAAAGAGAAAAGGATGAAATTCTATGACTCCATATTCTCGACATATAGATAAAACTTTAGCAATCAAGATTACAGAAAAACCTGTAGTTTTGGATTTGTTTGCTGGATGTGGTGGTCTTTCTCTTGGTTTTGAATCAGCTGGGTTTGAAACTATTGGTTATGAAATGATTGCAGAGGCTGCTGAAACATATAACATGAATCTAAAAGGACGCTGCTTCTGTGAAAAGCTTTCTCCAGGATTTGATTATCCACAAAATAAAAAAATAGATATTGTGATAGGTGGTCCTCCGTGTCAACCCTTTAGTGTTTTTGGAAATCAATTGGGGATGAAAGATGTTCGAGATGGATTCCCAATATTCATTGATGCTGTGAAACGGATAAATCCAAAAGTTTTTATGTTCGAAAATGTACGAAATCTCGCTTTTTCGCATAAAGATTATTTGGAAATGATTCTGACTGAACTAAGAAATCTTGGATATATTATTTCGTATAGAGTGATGAATGCGTCTAGATTTGGTGTTCCTCAGAATCGCGAAAGGCTTATTGTTGTTGGACACAAATCTCAGTTTGTTTTTCCGAAGGAATTACAAAAAACAGTAACTGTTGGAGATGCTCTTGGAGACATTATGGAAACGGTGACTGATGAAAAGATGATCTTGACTCCTCGGCAAGATGAATATATTGCTGCGTACGAAAAAAAATCGCATTGTGTTCGTCCTCGTGATTTGCATCCTGAGTTGCCGTCAAGAACCGTTACTTGTCGTAATTTGGCTGGGGCCACAAGCGATATGCTTCGCGTAAAATTGAAAGATGGACGTCGCAAACGTATTTCTGTTCGTGAAGCTGCAAGATTACAGTCGTTCCCAGATTGGTTTGATTTTGCGGGCAATGAGAGTAGACAATTTTATCAAATAGGAAATGCTGTACCTCCTATGTTGGCTCATCATATTGCTTTGGCGATAAAAGAGACTTACTATAAACCGTGTAAATCTTTGTCGGAAATACAGTTGATTAATGAAGCTGAATGTTATTCTTATGATTTGTTTGCTAAGGTGGGAACATGATTAAAAAGTTTACTGGAAATAAATCTCCCAAATTGCAAAGTCTCTACCAAGATATGCTTGTCATTTTGGACTGCATTGGTATTCCAGTTGAAAATTTGACTGATAGAGCAAAAGAAAAAATGGTTGGAGCTTGCCTTGCTGTAGGAAATGTCAGAAATGAATTAAGTGAAATTTGTTGCTTGCCGAAAGAAAAAGCACTAAAAACCCGTGATATAATAAAATTCGAAAATGAGTATTTTGGAGAGAATATTTCTCCTGGTTCTTACGATGATATTCGTCGAAAGGATTTGTCGCTTTTGACGGAAGCAAATGTTGTCTTGAATACTTCGTCTTTTTGTAAACAAAATCCAAATGATCCGAGCCGAGGGTACGTTCTGAGTCGTCTTTTTGTAGAATTAGTTTCTCATTATGGTAAAAAAGATTGGGGTGAAGCTTTATTAAAATATCAACATGAAAATAAATCTTTAAAAGAGGAACTTGCTCATAAACGTAATCTTGAAAAAATTCCAGTCAAATTACCAAATGGTAAGCTGCTATATCTTTTTCCTGGTGAACATAATGAATTACAGAAAGCTATTATAGAACAGTTCTTGCCTTTATTTGGATTTGGTGCCGAAGTTTTATATGTTGGCGATTCACCGGATAAATATCTTCATGTTGAAAAAGAAAAGTTGGAGAAAATCCATTTTTTTGAAATTAAACATAAAGAATTGCCTGATGTGGTTGCATATTGTAGTCAAAAAAACTTATTGTATCTTATTGAGGCGGTACATAGTCATGGCCCAATGGATGAAATTCGCATTAGGAAATTGAAAAGGTTGTTGACGGAAAGTGGTTGTATTGCGCAGGTTGTTTTCTTTACTGCTTATCTTGATAAAAAAACATTCCGTAAAGATTGTGAAAAAATTGCTTGGGAAACAGAAGTTTGGATTGCAGAAAATCCTGAGCATTTAATTCATTTCAATGGTCACAAATTCTTGGACTTGTATAAGTAAAAACATTAAGACTTTTGCTGCGTAAATAAAGATGTGTTTTCCCTCATCTCACAATTCCAATGGCGCAATACAGTAGCGATACTCCCATAAGCGTGTAGAAAATTCTGTGATGCTTTTGGAATAGTCCTTGCAAAAGAACGCCTGCGAAAAGCCATGCCAAATTGCAGATGGGGCCTGTAAGCGGCAAAAACAATCCGAGAAATAATAAATGCGGAAAATCCTGGTGGTAGGGGAGCATGTAGGTCGTGATTGCCGTGAGGCAGAACACCATGATTTTGACGTTTGTGAGCTGCACAAATAGCCCAGTGCGGAAACTGCCGGTTGTGCAGCTGTTGCGAATTTTTTCAAGGGGCTTGAACGCTTGAATTATAAGGCTGATTGCCAAATATGCAATGTAGATTGCACCGACGAATGAAAATACTTTGATGAAATTTTCAAAGGCGCTGCTGATAAAATAAACGATAAAGACGGATGCTAGCGAAACGATCGTGTATCCAGTAAAAAGTCCGTACCATTGCTTTATCGCGACGCTTTTTCCGCTCCCCATCGCTACCGAGAGAGAACAGAGGTTCGCGGGCCCCGGGGTAATTCCCGAGACGAATGCGTAAAGCAAAAAAGAAAGTGTTACTTCTAATGTCACTAAGCGACCTGTTCTATTGTTATTCGTCTTTGCTTTCTACAGCCCACGTGAATCCCGCATTTTCGATTTGGCGGAATGTATTTTCTAGGCTTTGGCCGCCTTCGGTGAGATACCCTGAGGCGAAAATGGAATCGGCGACTTTGAACAATTCCTTTTCGTGTCCTTTGAAATAGACTTCGCGACCGGCGGCGCAGCGGATGTCCGATTTCGGGAGCAACAAACGGGCAAGGCTAAGAATCTTGATGCCGTATTCGAATGTGAGTCCGGAAATGTCGCGGTTCGCGAGGCGTGTGCCTTTGACCGGCAACAAAAAGTTTATGGGAACGGATTCTGGATTGATGGCGACCAAGTCGAAAAGCATGTCGACCACGTCTTCTTTTGTTTCTCCCATGCCAATGATGCCGCCACAGCAAATTTCAAAACCGATGTTCTGCAACATGCGGATGTTTTGGATGCGACGCTCGTATGTATGGGTGCTGCAAATTTCGGGGTAAAAGCGACGGCTTGTGTTGAGGTTGTGATTGATGCGGTCAAGGCCGGCTGCTTTTAAAATGCGGGCTTGGTGTTCCGTTAGGAATCCGATGGAACAGCAAATGTGCGTACCCGATTTTTTCATGTGGGCGATGCGCTCGGCGAGTTCTTCAATTTCTTTGTCCGTAAAGCCCATGCCCGAAAGTCCGATGCAATGCCTAGACAGTTGAAATTCATCAACGAGATTGTTGTCACCGTAAAGCTTTTCGTCCGAAACGCTTTTGTATTTTTCAATGGGGGCTTCAGAATCACGAGATTGGGCGCAATAGGCACAATTCTGTGTGCAATTGCCGCTACGGACATTCGTCAAAAGCTGAATGTTGACGCGATTTCCTTTGTATTTCGTGCGCAACTTGAACGCAGCATCAATCAGCAAATGCAATTTTTCGTCGGGAAAATTTAAAATCTGCAAACATTCTTCACGCGAGAGGACCTTGCTTTCGTCCCAACCATTTGCCAAATAATCTGTAATTGCCATTCCTAAACTACCGTCATTGATCTTGTTGAATTTTGGTGACAAATATAAAAGCCAAGTTTCTACTTGGCTAATACAAAAAAACTATGGTTTGTAGGGGTGCTATTCACGAAACCGAATGCTTAATGATGGTGGTGTCCTTCGTGCATCGATTCCATGTGGTGTGCGGGGGCTTGAACTTCCGAAATCGATTTTGATTTGGTTTTGTAGCCTGCGATTCCTGGGTCCACCATTCCGAAAATCATCGCGATGTGCGAAAGAATGAGGAATGCGGCCAGCAAGAGAATGGCGTATGTCGTTTTTTTCGGAGCATCCGCTTTGCGGAATAAAATCTTCAAGTTCAAAAGGGCGAGCAATATCATCGGGATGCCCGCAAGGATGTAAGAGAATATGGCGACGACGTCAATCCATGTTCTGAAATCTCCTGCCGATGCAAGCGGTGCAATGACGTTCGGAATGAAATAGATTATGATTCCGACGAATGCGACTCCCGCAAGTATCCCTGCGATGTGATTTACTTTGGAAAGCGTTGGGTGCGCATTGGGCGATTTGAGCAGGAACAATTCTGTGATGGCGATGGTCTCGGCGAGAATGACGGGAATTGCCATGAATAGAATCAGGTTCCAGGGAGAATTCTGCATCAGCAGATCCATATAGTGAGTAGAGTACATGTTGTATCCTTTTTGTTATGGGTTTGACTTATTCTCCATCTCGTAATGCAATGTACAAAAAGAATTTTGCAAAAGTGTTATTGAAAATTTTGATATCTAGCGCTCTAAAAAAAGTGTAATTTTTTTACACATATTTCGAAAGCGTTTTGACATCTTTCCCGCTCCACGTGTAGAGTGCGAGCATGGGCTCGTGTTCGGTTTGCATGGAGTGTACGTGGTTGGATGGATGCAGTACAAATTCACCAGGGCCACGTACTTTTGAGATTCCGTCTAGTGTCCAGATGGCATGTCCGGACAGAATGACATACAGTTCTGTGGCGGGGTGCAAGTGGGAGGGGTAAAAGGTGTTTTTACCGAGGAGCGTAAAGCCGAAACAGAAATGCTCGTCATGGTAGGGCGCTTCGGGGCCAAGGATTTCGCCCCATCCCATTTGATCGGCTAAATCAGGCATGTCGGGGCGCGGCTCGTAATTGTATTTCCACGGCAAATAGGGGAGGGCGGGCTCCAAAGCTTTTAGCAAATCTGCGGTTTCGGGATTCCCGTGCTTGATGGCTTCTCCGATGTAGCGGATTAACGGCGAGTCGCTTTTTTCAAATTTGCCGATTGGCTTGGGAATGTCTCGGACTGCGAAATTGGCGGCTTCAAGCCCGATTTTATCGTCTATTTTGGCTCTCTTGAAAAGGAACTTTTGAGATTCTTTGATTAGATTGTTTATAACGTTTTTCATGGAACCTCTACTTTAAACTTGATTTTAACACGGCGACGGTATGGCCGATGACTTCGCCTTTTTTGAATGCTTCGTATGCGGCGGTTGCTGTGAGTTTTACGGAGTCTAGTGATTTTTCAATTTCAAGCGCACGATTTCCCGAATCCTTGACGGATACGTTTGCGAATGCTTTTTGCAAATCTTCAGCGCGGTAGAATCTGAACGGCCCGAGTCCTGCTTTTTCTTGTGCGGCGTATCCCGAAATCACATCTTCAGGCTCGGCTTGGACTTTCCAGGAATAGGTGAAAATTTCGGAATGGAGCCCAGCCAATTCTCCGAGCTTGATGAATGCACTGAGCGGAACGCGCCCGCCGAGCGTTGAATAGACGGCCCCGTTTTCTGCCAAGTAATCGCGAGCTTGCTTGAGCGCGAGGTAGTGCAAGTCAAGCATTTGCTCGTGTACAAATTCGGGGATTTCTTCTTCGCGCTTTTCCAGGTAATGACCGCTATTGCGTTTGTCTTCAATCTTTGTGTTGTTTGCAAGCGGCACGTTGGGGAGGTTTTCGTAAATCACATCGTAATTTCTTTTGCCGTTTTTGAGGGGTTGCAAAAGATCGCCATCGCCAAATTCAAATTCGATGTTGTTGCTTTTTAAGTTGTTCCTGACGTTCTGTGCAGCGGCGGCGACAACGCTTCTTTGCAAATCCGTGAAGCCTACGCGCTTTGCTCCCAAAAGCTCAATGCCGGTCAACACGTCAATGCCGGAGCCTGTGCCGATGGAAACGAATGAATCAATGTCGTGACCCAATTTTTCGCGAATCAGCTTGAATGCGGGGGCTGCAATGTAGGCGACCCAGTCGCTTTTAATGTCTTCTGTTTTCGGCAGGTAGGCGTGATCGGCAACTTCAATAGAGAGGTAATCTTTGATGCGCTTTGTCGCACCATTTAATGCAAGGTATTTATTGACATCTACAACGATACTCATTACTTACCACCTTTGGTGCTTGCTGCAATAGCTTGTTCAAAATCAGCGATGATGTCGCGTGGGTCTTCAATGCCGACGGATACGCGAATCATATCTTCGGGGATGCCTGCGGCGAGTCTATCCTTCGGGGAAAGCTGCGAGTGCGTGCTTGTGGCTGGGTGTAAAACGCTTGTGCGGGCATCGCCAACGTGAACGACCAAGGCGGCGACTTTCAGTGCTTTGACAAACGAACGGATGGCTGCTCTGCCGCCCTTGAGCCCGAATGTGAGTACGCCGCTACCGCCCTGATAATCAAAGTATTTGCGGATTCGCTTGAAGTACGGGCTAGATTTGAGTCCCGGATAGCTGACCCAATTCACGGCCGGGTGTTTGGACAAAAATTCAGCCAATGCGAGAGCGTTGTTGCTGTGCTGAGGCATTCGCAAATGGAGCGTTTCAAGTCCCAAATTCAAAAGGAATGCGTTGAACGGGCTTAATGCGGCACCGAAATCGCGCAAAAATTGTGCGCGAGCCTTTGCGATGAATGCGGCACGTCCAAATTTTTGAGTATAGGAAGTGTTTGCGTATTGTGCGTCCGGTTCCACAAGGTCCGGGAACTTTCCGTTTTCCCAGTTGTAATTACCACCATCAATGACGACACCGCCGAGCGCAACCGCGTGACCATCGATGTACTTTGTGGCAGAGTGGATGACGACGTTTGCGCCGAGTTTCAAAGGCTTCACGAGGAATGGCGTGGCAAGCGTGTTATCGACGAGGAATGGAACGTCAAATTCCTTGGCGAGCTTGGAGAACTTTTCAAAGTCCAAAATGCCCAAGGCGGGGTTGCCAATCGTTTCGCCGAAAATGAGCTTGGTGTTCGGACGGAATGCTTTGCGGAGTTCTGCGATGGAGTCTTCCGGGTCGATGAACGTCGTTTCAATGCCGAGCTTGGCAAGTCTCACGCTGAGCAACGTGTAGGTGCCTCCGTAAATGGTTTTGCTGGCAACGATGTGGTCGCCTGCTTTCACGAGGTTCGAAATTGCGAGGAAGACTGCGGCTTGGCCTGATGCTGTTGCGACTGCACCCACGCCGCCTTCAAGTTCTGTAATCTTGCTTTCAAATGCCGCAACGGTCGGGTTCCCAGTGCGGGTGTATTTATTGCCCGATTGCTTGAGTGCGAAAAGTCGCTCCACTTCGTCAACGTCTTCGTACTTGTACGTTGTGGATTGAAAAATCGGGAGCACGCGAGGCTCGCCAATCTTGGGCTTCCAACCAGCCTGTAAACACTTTGTTGCAAAATTCCATGTGCTCGGATCGGTAACGTTTGCGATATTCTTTGCGGATTCAATTTTCTTTTTCGATATAATCTTTGTCATTTTAAAAACTCCTCTAGCAAAATAATTGCTCTTGAATAATTCTATTTGTACGGCGAAAATATAGAACGCAACTATTACCTTGTCCAATACTTAATTAATATCGTGTATAATAGAATTAATTTATTAGTAGTAAAATGTGCGCGGACTATAGCCTTGTACGTCATTCCCCTAACGGGGCTTGAATGCTGCGGTTATCCAATACGAATGCAAGCGTTCGTGCTGTCTAACCTTGCGCGTCATTCCGAACGTAGTGAGGAATCCAGTGATTTCTCGTCTATCGAAATAAGCAATTGTCAGTGATTAGAAAAATTTATAACTCGCCACATATTGCGTAGTGACTCGCAAAAATTCGTGGGCGAATGCTGTCAATCGTCCTCATAAAATTCTTATATTTCGTGCCATGGCATTATCAGCAAATATTACACGTGAAGGAGCGCTTGAACTCCTTAAAAAGTACAACAAGGATCCGTTCCACCTTGAACATGGCGAAATCGTAGAAAATACGATGCGTTACTTTGCTCGTGAACTCGGTTACGGCGAAGACGAAGAATTCTGGGGAATCGTCGGTCTCTTGCATGATCTTGATTTTGAATTGTGGCCGGAACAGCATTGCATCAAGGAACGTGAATTGATGCAAGAGGCGGGCCTTTCGGAAGAGCTGATTCATGCGACAACGAGCCACGGCTGGTCTATCACGGTGGATGTCAAGCCGGAACATGAAATGGAAAAAGTGCTTTATGCTGTTGATGAACTTACGGGCTTGATTGGTGCTGTAGTTTTGATGCGTCCGTCCAAGAGTGTGCAGGATTTGGAACTGAAATCGGTCTTGAAAAAGTACAAGGCCCCGAAATTTGCAGCGGGCTGCTCCCGCGAAGTGATTGAACGCGGCGCGAACCTCCTCGGATGGGAATTAAACGACCTCATTTCAAGAACAATCGCCGCCCTAAAAACTTTTAGACCGTAAAAACGTCATCCTGACGCTTACCGCGGAAGGACTCTGTAAAGTCTTGTTTTTCATATGAAAAAAGCGCTCCGAATTTTCGGAGCGCTTTCTCGTCTTTCGTCTATAGCCCGCTTTCGCGGGCATTTCCTTTATGCGTTAGTCGCGACTTTCACTTCCTCAATCTTCTTGAGGACGGAGCCGTCTTCCATCGCCTTGATTGCCTTATCAAAGCCTTCCTTGATGCTTGCTGCCTTATTGCTGATGTAAAGTGCAGCGCCTGCATTCAAAGCGCAAGCGTACTTGATGCCTGGACGGCCCTTGCCGTTCAGAACATCGAGAGCGAGGTTGAAGTTGTCCACGCCCGTGCCGCCGGCGAGGTCTTCCGGATCCACAGCCGGGACGCCGAAATCCTTCGGGTCGATCCGGTATTCGCGATACTGACCGTCTTCGAGGATTTCTGCAATCGTCGTCGGAACGCACGGAGAGATTTCATCGTAGCCGTCATCGGAGATGGCGACCATCACGCGCTTTGCACCGAGGGACTTTGCGGCCTTGGTGAACGGTTCCAAAATAGACTTGCTGTAAACGCCGAGCATGAGGTACTTGGCTTCTGCCGGGTTCGTGAGAGGTCCAAGCAAGTTCATGATAGTCTTCACGCCGAGAGCGCCACGCACAGGGCCTGCAAAACGCATAGCGCTGTGGTAGACCGGAGCCATGAGGAACACGAAGTTTGTCTTGTCGATGACGCTTGCAGCCTTTTCCGGAGTCATGTCGAGCTTGAAGCCAGCGGCCGTGTAGAAGTCGGCAGCGCCAGACTTGCTAGAAACAGCGCGGTTGCCATGCTTTGCAATCTTGGCGCCGCAGCTAGCTGCGATAAGGCCGGAGAGAGAGCTTACGTTGAAGCTACCCTTGCCATCGCCACCGGTACCCACGATGTCGGTGAGTTCGTCACCGCTGTACGGGAACTTGCGCTTCTTGCTGCTCAAAACCTTGGCGCAGCCTGCAATTTCTTCGGTCACAGGACCCTTGCTAGAAAGTGCGGTAAGGATGGCAGCCATCTGACGTTCGTCCATGATACCGTCGGTCAGGTCTTCCATGAACATTTCGGCGGTTTCGCGGCTCAAGTCCTTGCCTGCGGTGAGCGTGTTCAAAATTCCGCGAATGTCGAGCGGTTCACGACGGTAGTTGAGGAATGCCTTGAAGAATTCGTCAGCGCGACCGCTAGCGATGGATTCCGGGTGGAACTGCACACCTTCAATCGGGAGCGTCTTGTGGCGAATGCCCATGATGTCGCCGTCTGTGGCGCGGGCGGTCACTTCGAAATCGCCCGGGAGCGTAGATTCGTCGATGACCAAGCTGTGGTAACGCGTGAAGATGTTCTTCTTTCCGATGGTGCGGAAAAGTCCCTTGCCGTCGAGGTCGATTTCTTCAGCGATGCCGTGCTTGATGAACTTGGCCTGCACAATCTTTGCACCGAAGGCGTAACCGATAGCCTGGTGGCCGAGGCACACGCCCAAAATCGGGAGCTTGCCTGCAAAGTGCTTGATGGCGTCCACAGAGATGCCGGCATCTTCCGGACGACCCGGACCCGGGCTCACAATAAGGCGGCTCGGATTCAACTTTTCGATGTCTGCGATGGTGCATTCGCGGCTACGGAGCACGCGGATTTCTTCAGTAGTAATCTTGGCTAGCGCCTGGTAGACGTTGTAAGTAAAAGAGTCGTAGTTATCGATAATAATAATCATTCTTTTATCCACTTTTTTAAATGTTTGTTGCTCGGGGTCGAGTAGATTCCGGGTCAAGCCCGGAATGACGTTCTCGCGTCATGGTGGACCTGATCCGCCATCTAACTTTTAATTTTCCCCCTCCAATACAGCCCTGATCGCTCCGAGCTTTTCATTCGTTTCTTCAAATTCGCGGTCGGCGTTCGATGCCGCGACAATGCCGCCACCGGCCTGCAAGCTAATCGTCTTGCCCTGCTTCAAGCAGCAACGGATAGCGATGCAGAAATCCAGGTCGCCGTCCGATTCAATGTAACCCACAGCGCCTGCGTAGAAACGACGCTTGATCTTTTCGAGGCCAGAAAGAATTTCAATGGCGCTGATTTTCGGAGCGCCGCTCACCGTACCTGCCGGGAAGCTGGAGCGCAACACTTCAATAGCCTTCTTGTTCTTGGAGACGCGACCCTGCACATCAGAGACCAAGTGGATCACGTGGCTGAACTTTTCGCATTCCATGTACTTGGTGGTTTCGACCGTACCGGCTTCGCAAACGCGGCCAAGGTCGTTGCGGGCGAGGTCCACGAGCATCAAGTGTTCTGCGCGTTCCTTCGGGTCGCCCTTCAGGTTCTTCATCAAAGCTTCGTCTTCCATGTCATCCTTACCACGGCGGCGGGTACCTGCAATCGGGTGGATGGTGGCGATGCCTTCACGCACGCGGATCAAGCTCTCCGGCGATGCGCCGATGAACTGGTGCGTACCGTAATCCAGGAAGAACATGTACGGAGACGGGTTCACCGTGCGGAGGCGACGGTAAATGTCGAGGGCTTCAATGTCGCTTGCAAACTGGATGCGGCGAGACGGAACTGCCTGAACAATGTTGCCTGCGATGATGTGCTTCTGCAATGCGGCGACCTTTTCCACATATTCCCTGCGGGACTGTTCGAGGTCGGTCATCGTGATGCCCTTGCCGTACTGCTTTTCCGGAGCGAGGTAGCTGAAGTCGAGGTCTGCAAGGCGAGCTTTGACCTTTTCAATAGCGGCCTTCAGGTCGATTTGGTGTTCTTCGTAGTTCAGGGCGAACAAGTGAAGCTTTTCGGTGAAGTGGTCAAACACAATGTAAATGTGGCCGACCAAAAATTCGGCTTCGGGAATGTTGAGTTCGTCCACCTGCGGGGCGAGGCGAATCGTATCGCAGCGGGCGCAGAATTCGTAGCCGAGGTAGCCCACGCCCGAAGACGGGATAGGAATCTGGTTGGGCGGCACCGTGTTTTCGGCAGAAATCTTGAGCAAGGCGTCGAGAATATCGCCATCACCTTCGTCCAGGAACACGCTTTCCTTGCCATCCACGACGATGCTTACGTTCTTGTCGTTCTGGCGCAGGCGGAAACCTTCGTCCACCATCAAGGTCGAATAGCGGCTGCGACCGTGGTCAAAGCTTGCTGATTCGAAGATGGCCTTTGCGCCGAGCTTCTTGGCGAGTGAAAACGGGGTGTAACGTTCGCCGGGGAGAGCAACGTAAATGCTATCAGTACGCGGAGCGTAACCCGGGCGTTCGGTGATGTGAGTAATCTTAGTCATTTTAATCCTCTAGTTTTAAAACTCGTTTGCTTTCGCAAAGGCTTTATGTCCCGGAGGAATTCGTCAATTTTCGGAAAAAAGGAAGGCCTCCGTGAGTCCGGAAGCCTTTGCTAAAAAATCTTGGGTGATTCGTAACAATTACCGGGCTCTATGTTAGAGTCCGCGCCACCAACGACGGTTGAGAGTTGCATTTGTTACGAAATTCATCATGTCACAAAAATATCAATCAAAATTGCACATGGCAAGGGGTAAGTTCAAAATTTTTTCAGAATCCTATAAATTTTCTCTGTAAATCTACTTTTGAGGCTTGTCTTCATCCAAGATGCACCATATAGAACGGTATTTAGTTTTATTGGGGCGGCATAAACTCACCCTGATGCCTTCGGGAGCGCCCATGTTGCGTCGAATGCAATCGAATGATTCGTTATAACGCTCCGCACGGGCGTCGCAGTTTTCGGATGATGTTTTTGAAGGATCGTTTTTATAGCCCCATGCTTTGCAGGTTTCGTTTTCGAAAATCCATGTGTATCCATCATCTGTTATTTTCACATTGTACTTTTCAACGATAATTGTATCGACGTAGTAAGAATTGTTTTTGTTTTCGATTATAGTTAACATGGAGTCGCCTTCGAATGTATCTGTTGACCATGAAGAAGGGGTTTCGTAAACTGAATCCATGTCTACTTCTGTTGATGGAATGTACAATCTGCCGTCAGCGTACCAGACGGTAATCGATGAATCGTTCAACTGAATTAACTGCTTTTCGGATTCGTTGTAATAAAAATCGTTATTCCCGACTGTAATCTTTCCCGAGTAGAATGCTGTGCTATCGCATGCGCCCCAAGAGTGTATTTGTCGACAGTACGTGGCCGGACCAAGCATGAGCGAATCGTCTCTAACAACAAAGACGCTGGGTTGTTCGTAGGCATTTCTACCCGGCTCCATCGTTATAATCCCGTTTCCGTCTATATGTGTATCCTTGCAGAATTCTTTGGAATAAAATTTTAGAGCAATGTAATTCTCCCAAAATTCGCCCTGTTTCTCTTTGTGTTGGCGCAATCCGTAGTCGTTGAAAACCTCTTCAGGCCTTAAGAAGCTAATTGTCTGAGACTTTATTCCTGTTGTATCGAAGGGAAGTGCGTCCATGACGGTATTTTGTGAAGTCCCTTCATGGTTAGATGAAACCGGATCTGAAGATGAATTGTCGCAGGCGATAAATAAAAGAGTAGCCGCTGCAATCAATGAAAATTTTTTAAGCACAAATGCCTCCAAATGTTTGAAGTAACGTAATCAATATATATAAAGGTTGAATAGAAAGTAAACTAAATATGAAAAAAAATCCCGCGACTAATGTCGCAGGATTTCTCGAATCATAAAAGGAGATGCCCTGTCATCCTGGAGGCCAAAGGCCGATAGGATCAGACGGACATGACATTGCGTTAGTCGTCCAAGCAGCTGTCCATGACCTGGATAATCTTCTTTTTATCCATGTGCTGGCCGATGAACACCAGGCGGATGATGCGGTCGCCGTACTTTTCGTCCCAGATTTTCTGGAGCTGTGGATTTTCGGCGAGCATGCGGGCCTGTTCTTCCTTGCTTTCGGCGGCAAACCACTGACCGAAGTTTTCGGCGGAGGCCTGCTTACCGGCCTGTTCGAATAAGAAGCTGTTGTCGCGATCGTCGCTGAACCATACAAGACCCTTGGTGCGGATGATGCTGGTCGGATAATCGTCGAGGAACTCTTCGAACTTTTCGCGGTTCAGCGGACGGTGAGTCTCGTACACGAACGTACTGATGCCGTATTCGTCGCCATGCGGATGGTCCTTGTCGTGATGGTGGCCGCAGTGGCAAATGCCATGTTCGTGGTCGCAATGGCTGTGGTCATCGTCATCGTGGTCGTGATGGTGATGATGTTCGTGTTCGTCGTGATCATCGTCATGGTCATGATGGTGTTCGTGTTCCTCATGATCGTGGTGATGCTCGTCGTGTTCGTCGTCATCTTCATTGTGATTGTCGTGGTCCATGCCGTTGAGGCGGATGGCCCAGGCGCTGGATTCTGCGACCTTGCCAAAATCGAACTGCTTCGTGTCGAGAATTTCCTTCATATCGACCTTGCCGTAGTTCGTCTCGATCATCTTGGCGGTCGGCTGCAAAGCCTTCACGACGGCCTTCACGTGTTCCAGATCCTGCTTGTTGAGGCTATCGACCTTGTTCAAAAGGATCGTGTTGCAGAATTCAATTTGCTGGATGAGGAGGTTTGCAATATCGTCTTCCTCGAGATCTTCATCGAGGAGCTTCTGGCCACCGGCGAATTCATCGGCGAGGCGCATCACATCTACGACGGCGACAATGTTGTCGAGGTGGCAGGCGAGGCGCTGGCCGTTACGGCCCATCAGCTGGCTTCCAGCTGCGCAAATGGTCTGGGCTATAGGAATCGGTTCGCAAATACCGCTAGCTTCGATAAGGATGTAGTCGAACTTGCCCATTTCCAAAAGTTCGGCGATCTGTTCGAGCAAATCCGTCTTGAGCGAGCAGCAGATGCAGCCGTTCGACAGCGGAACAACCTTGCCCGAGTCTTCCTTCGTGATGTTTCCGCCCTTTTCAATCAGGGTCTGGTCGATGTTCACTTCGCCAATGTCATTGACGATGACGGCGACGTGATAGCCCTGCTGATTGTTGAGAACGTAGTTGAGGAGAGTTGTTTTGCCGGCTCCCAGGTAACCGGTCAGGAGCGTTATAGGTACAGATTTCATGCGTTAAAATTTACTAAAAATTGCAATTTTAGGCAATGTGACCCGGATTACAGATTAAAAAGCCATTCCAAATTGTACTATTAAACATCTTGCCTTTTTCTTAAATTTTTAATACATTTGGTTTTAGGGATTGAAGCGAGGGCTTTTGAGCCGAGTTTTATTCCGAAACGAGCTGCTTTGGTTTAATACCCTTCCTTGAGGGTTGCAGATTGTAGCTTCGCTGTGCTAAATCTTTTAATCAAAACAGTTCTGGGCGTCCTTCGGGGCGCCTTTCTTTTATTTTATCTTGTATTTCCCCCTGAGATTTTTTATTTTCTGCTGGTTCGTAATAATTTTGGGTATATGCAATGAACACGTTCCTTCGCAATATTTCTTGCACTCGTTCTTTTGCGCTCGTTTCGGCGCTTTTACTTTGTGGACTCGTATCCAGTTTTTGCCTGATGGGCTGTAGCGAAGAAAACTCTGGCTTGGGAACTGATGTTTCGGAAAAGCCCGATGTTTCGGAACAGCAGTTGGATTCCGTGACATTGTCCGAATATGACCATTTGACCGGTTATGTTGAGTATGTCGGTCGCGTTTCTGCAGTTACATTGTATGAACTCGATTCGGGACTTGTCTTTACGGGCCGAGAATTTACGGAAGCGGTGGATACGAGTAATGGATTTTTTGATTTTAAAAATTTGAAATTGCAGTCGCCCTATGCTTTGTTAAAATACGAAGCCGTTAGCTATTATCCTCCGCTGTGGGGTTTTGTCGATTTGAGTAAGAATGATTCCATTCACTTGAATACGATGGTGAACCTTGAATATCGACGCGTGATGAAGCTTGTTAAAGATGGCTTGCCGACGGACTCTGCGGAAAAGCAAGCCCAGCACGAAATCATGATGGATCTGTTCCAGAAAATATACGACATTAAGCCTTCAAATCAGCTTTCAAATGACGAGGCGGATTCTGTTGCTAGAGCCATTCATCGTATATATTCAAAATATCTTTTTCGTGATAAAATCGCTTATAAGTACGAATCGGATGGAACATGGGAAATCGATTCCTTGAAAACTCATTTTGTGGATCAAATTTATTTTTTCTTTGGGTATCCTAATGCAAAAGATTACGATTTTGGAATGGCTCGGTTGTGTGCATCTATCTTTGGAAATATTCAAGGCATAGGCGAGTGCTCCGCAAAAAATGATGGCGAAACCAAGCGCGTTACCAATGAAATGAGCGATCTTTACAAGAGACCGTTTGTTTGTAAAAAGGATTCGGGATGGACTTATCCGGGACCTTATTTCCAAGATACTTATGAGTGGGAAAAAGGCTATGATGGCGAAATGCGGAAGGGCGATTTCTTCAGTCCGTTCTGGTACGCTTACGATTCGCTTCAAGGAAAATGGATTCCTTCTCTAGATGACCCGATTGATGTGGCGTGCGTGTCGTCGAAGTTGGGGGCAGTCCGTAAGAGTGAAGCTACATACGCTTTTGCGCCCAAGTACCAAAAGTGCATTTTAAGGGATGGTGAATATCACTGGACTTCCGCGGATTCAGAAGAAGAATACATAGAGTATGGAACCAAGGGCTTGGAATGTGATTCTTTAGGACGCGTCCAGAAACTCACTATAGATCCGTCTTTTTATGTTGTTTGCGAAGAAGGCGGGTTCCGCAAGGCGACCGATGATGACATAAGGCTTGACTTGATTGAAAGAGAAAAGGCTGCAAATCCGTGTGGCGACGAAGATGACGACTTGCGTCAGGGAAAAGTGGATACGACGATTTACTATTCTTGCTACCATGGTGCATTGAAGATGGCGGGTGAACTGGACAAGTTCCTTGGAAAAGCCTGCAACCGTGGCTCTGAAGGATATTACAAGTACCAGAATTCCTTGTTTTACTGCAATGCTGTTCAATGGAAGTATTCTTCGGATTCTCTGGTGACCGAAACTGTGACCGATGAACGGGATGATTCAAAGTACAAGACTGTTGGCATCGGAACGCAAATCTGGATGGCTCAGAATTTGAAATTGAAGACGGATTCTAGCTGGTGCTATCAGGGTGATGACGTTAATTGTGGAATGTTCGGCCGCCTTTACCAGTGGAAAAATAATGTGGGAGCCAAGGGTGAGAATATTTGCCCTGAAGGGTTCCATGTCCCATCGAGCAAAGACTGGGAAACTCTGAAATCTTATGTCAACGGTGTCTTTGATTGGGATCATTATACACGTATTTTAGGCGCTAAGAAGGGTTGGGAAAAGAGGACCGAATGGTATATCGGAAATGATGACTTTGTCGGTTTCTCGGCGATTGCATCTGGTGTCCGCGATAGCAGTGGCACGTTTGCGGATGAGTTTGAAGCGGCTTATTTCTGCACGACGGATCATACGGACACTTCCTTTACCGTTTATAAAATGCAGAAATATTTGCCCAATCTCGAAGGGGTTGAATCTCCCAAGAACAGCGCTTGCACAATCCGCTGCATTAAGGACTAAACCCGTTGCATTGTCACTCCCGTCTTTTTACGTTGTCATCCCGGACTCCGTTCCGGGATCGCCTTACACACTAGTCATCCTCGACCTTGTCATCCTGGAGCGTAGCGACGGGACCCATTATTTCTTGTATTACACAAAATTTAGAGGTCCAGTGTCATCTGGTCTTCCGCGGGCTTTGTTGAACTGTTCGCTGCATTTTCAGCAGGTGCGCTGTCTTCTTCTGTGCTTGCGCCAGATTCGTCGGCGTTTGCAATCTGTGCCATAAGCCATGCTTCGTCGTGCACGGGAATCCCGAGTTCGTTTGCCTTGGTGAGCTTGGAACCTGCTGCTTCGCCTGCCAAAACCCAGCTCGTCTTTTTGCTCACGGAACCGGAGACCTTGCCGCCGTTTTCTTCGATGAGCTTGCGGGCTTCGTCGCGGTCCATGTTTGGAAGCGTTCCCGTGATGACTGCGGTTTGCCCTTGGAATAAAGTCTTGACAACGCCCTTGAATTCCGTCGGGAGTCCGAGTGCCACGAGTTCGTCAATTTCATTTGTGTAAAGCGGCGTGTGGAAGAATTCGTAGACTGATTTTCCGATGCGTTCGCCGACGTCGGTCACGTTCTGCAGTTCTTCGACCGTTGCCGTACGAATTTTTTCGAGCGTACGGAAATGCTTCGCGATATTGCGGGCGCTGGTGCGGCCGACAAAGCGGATGCCGAGACCGTGCAGCAAATTTTCGAGGCTCTTTTGCTTGGATGCTTGGATGGCATCGTAGACATTTTTCGCGCTCTTCTTCGCCATGCGATCCTGCGATTCCAGATCTTCGAGCGTGAGGCGGTAAAGGTCTGGAATGCGCTTGATTTTGCCTGTCGCAAGGAGGCTTGCAATAAGTGCAGGCCCGAGATTCTCGATGTTCATCGCTTCACGGCTCACGAAATGCTCGAACAAACATTGCACTTGCGCCTTGCAATGCAAGTTTTCGCAGCGCAAAATCACTTCGCCGTCGATGTGCGTCAGTGGCTCGCCGCACACAGGGCATTTTTCGGGAGCCAGGACGGGGGAGGCCCCGGCGGGGCGCAGCTCGCGCTTGACGTCGGTGATTTTCGGGATGATCTCGCCACCCTTCTCTACGCCGACGGTGTCGCCATAGTGCAAGTCAAGCCTTGCCACTTCGTCGAAGTTGTGGAGGGTGGCGCGCTTGACGGTCGTGCCGGCGAGGCGCACGGGTGCGAGATTTGCCACCGGCGTCACTGCACCGGTGCGGCCGACCTGAAATTCTACAGACAAAAGCGGCGTGTAAGCGCGTTCCGCCTTGAACTTGTAGGCGATGGCCCAGCGCGGGCTCTTGCTCGTGCTGCCGAGTTCCCGCTGTTGCTGCAAATCGTTCAGCTTTACGACCATGCCGTCAATGTCGAACGGGAGGCTGTCGCGGCTTGCGCCAATCTTTTCGGAAATCGCCATGATTTCATCGACCGTGTCAGCGGTCCAGTAATCGTTCGTGTGGAATCCGAGACGCTTGAGCTGCTTCAAGTTTTCTTCGTGAGTTTTGTTGTTGCTCTGCGGAATGTGGTAGGCAAAAAAGCGCATCGGGCGCGTCTTGCATTCGGCAACGCTCTTGAGCTTGAGAGAACCCGAAACCGTATTGCGGCAATTCTGGAAAGTCTTCTTGTTTTCCAAGATGAACTGTTCGTTCAAGCGTTCAAACGCTTCGCGTTCCATGTAGACTTCGCCGCGGACTTCGAACGTCCCTTGCGGAATCTCGCTCGGGTCAATCTTCAATTTCTTCGCGTCAAAAAATTCTGGAATGTCTGCAATCGTAAGCGCATTCAACGTCACATCGTCGCCCTGGGCGCCGTCGCCACGAGTTGCCGCCTGCTTCAAGCGACCATTCTCATAAACCACCGAAAGGCTAACTCCGTCAATCTTGCGCTCGCAAATCCATTTTTTAGGCAATTGTGTAGATTGCTTCGCTTCGCTCGCAATGACGTTGCTTGTTGTGTCATCCTGAGCGGTGCTTTTCTCGTCATCCTGAGCGCGAATGCGCGATATAGAATTGTAGGCATCTTGATGCCTTACAATTCTTAGGTTCGTAGGAGCAGGATCCAGTGAAGTCTCGAGACTCGCAATCCCCTCTTCTGCGGCCTTCACAAACTCGCGCATTTCTTCTTCGCTGTACACGTTTGCAATGCTGAGCATCGGCACCGCATGCGAGACCTTCGCAAAATCATTCGTAAGGTCGCTACCGACCTTCTGCGTGAGCGAACCCTTCCCGCGCAGTTCCGGATACTTCGCTTCGAGCGTTTCCATCTCCTTGATCCCAAAGTCAAAATCCTGGTCGCTCATGGGGGAGATTCCGTCCTTGTAATACAGACGGCTTGCTTCTTCCAGTTGTTTCTTTAACTCAAAATAGCGGGTACGGTCGATATCTTTCTGCTCACTCATGGAAAGCAATATAGAAAGTGTTTTAAACGGTCCATGTCAATAAAAAACAGAAAATAATCACTTTTTCTTCTATGCCACTTGTATCATTCTTTTTCTCTTGTTATATTTTTCTCACTTTTTAGATGTAGTCGTTAATCCAATGAGACCGAAAAAACATTCAAAATTCAGTTGTTGCCTCAAAAATTCGACGCCTCGTTTTGAAAAAAACTTCTTTATACCGTGAAAGAATCTTTATGAACGTGTTAGATAAAAATTCAAAGATTTATGTCGCTGGCCACCATGGGTTGGTCGGTTCTGCTATTTGGAACAACCTCAAATCCCGCGGGTACAATAACCTTGTCGGTCGCACCCACAAGGAACTCGACCTTACCGATCAGTATGCTGTCAAGAAGTTCTTTGACGAAGAACGCCCCGACGCAGTGGTTCTTGCCGCAGCCTTTGTCGGGGGCATCATGGCAAACTCGCTCTATCGCGCGGACTTCATGATGATGAACATGAAGATCCAGTGCAACGTGTTCAGCGAAGCCTACGCCCACAACGTGAAGAAGTTCTTGTTCCTCGGCTCTACTTGCATCTACCCGAAGAACGCCCCGCAGCCCATGAAGGAAGATGCACTCCTCACGAGCGAACTCGAATACACCAACGAGGAATACGCCATTGCAAAGATTGCGGGCCTCAAGATGTGTGAAAGCTACAACCTGCAATACGGCACTAACTACCTCGCCGTGATGCCAACGAACCTTTACGGCCCGAACGACAATTTCCACCTGGAAAACAGCCACGTGATGCCAGCCATGATGCGCAAGATCTATCTCGCGAAGCTCATCCACGACAACGACTGGAATAGCATTAAGGTCGATATGGACAAGCGCCCCGTCGAAGGCATCAACGGCAACGCTACGCAGGATGAAATTTTGAAGGTCCTCGCCAAGTACGGCATCGAGAACAACAAGGTGACCCTCTGGGGCACGGGCAAGCCGCTCCGCGAATTCCTCTGGAGCGAAGACATGGCCGACGCATCCGTTCATGTGCTCTTGAACGTGAACTTCAGCGACATCATCGGCATCGAAAAGTATTCCAGCGTACATTATGGCGCAAGCGTCGATGGCGCGGTGGACCGTAACCACAGTGCAGGCCGTGGCGGAGCCATCCCGAAGCTCGGTGAAATTCGCAATTGCCACATCAATGTGGGCACGGGCAAGGAACTCACCATCCGCGAACTCAGCGAACTCGTCGTGAAGGCGGTCGGTTTTGAAGGCGAAGTCGTGTTTGACGCCAGCAAGCCCGACGGCACCCCGCGCAAGCTGATTGATGTGAGCAAGCTCCACAGCCTCGGCTGGATGCACAAGGTCGAAATCGACGAAGGTGTACAGAAACTCTTCAACTGGTACAAGGAATCCCTCAATGGATAAGCGTAACGTAGCACTCATCACCGGCGTCACCGGACAGGACGGCTCCTACCTTTCTGAATTTCTCCTCGCCAAGGGCTATGAAGTCCACGGCATCATCCGCCGCTCTTCGGTGGACTATCGTGAACGCATTGCCCACCTCGAAGGCAGGCCGAATTTCCACCTGCACTACGCCGACATGGGCGACTCCATGAGCCTCGTGAAAGTCGTGGGCAAGGTCCAGCCGACCGAAATCTATAACCTCGCGGCCCAGAGCCATGTGCAGGTCTCATTCGACTCCCCGGAATTCACTGCCGACGTGGATGCCACCGGAGTCCTCCGTGTGCTTGAAGCCGTGCGTACCAACCACCTCGAAAAGACTTGCCGCATTTATCAGGCTTCGACTAGCGAACTCTACGGCAAGGTCGAAGAAGTCCCGCAGAACGAGAACACCCCGTTCCACCCGTACAGCCCGTACGCAGTTGCCAAGCTTTACGGTTTCTGGATCATCAAGGAATACCGCGAAGCTTACAACATGTTCTGCTGCTCCGGCATCCTCTTCAACCATGAATCGGAACGCCGTGGCGAAACCTTCGTGACCCGCAAGATTACGCTCGCCGCAGCCCGCATTGCCCAGGGCAAGCAGGATTGCCTGTACCTCGGCAACCTCGACAGCCTTCGCGACTGGGGCTACGCCAAGGACTACGTGGAATGCATGTGGCTCATTTTGCAGCACGACAAGCCCGAAGACTTCGTGATCGCAACCGGCGTACAGCACACCGTCCGTGAATTTGCGACGCTCGCTTTCCACCACGCAGGCATTGAACTCCGCTGGGAAGGCGAAGGCGTGAACGAAAAGGGAATCGATATTGCTACAGGCAAGACCGTCGTTGCAGTCTCTGAAGATTTCTACCGCCCGACCGACGTGGTGAACCTCTGGGGCGACCCGACCAAGGCGAGGGCCGAACTCGGTTGGAACCCGCAAAAGACGACGTTCGAACAACTCGTGAAACTCATGGTCGAAAACGACATGCGCAAGGTCGCCGCCGACGATGCCGCAAGCCGCGTACGCACGAACCTCGCCGAATACTTGGAAAAAGGTTTGGTGAAGTAAGAGGGAATGGTGGTTGCTTTTGAACGATATATTTTAGTCAAGGCAACCGCCTTATTTGTCATTCCCGACTTGTTCGGGAATGTTTTTTGTATATTCAACGGTTTGCAAAATCGTGAATGTTGCAAACCGTTGGTGACAGAGTATAGGGTGGCGGGATGATAGAAGTCTTATTAATAATGCTGCTGTTTTCAGGGGCAAAACAAAGTGATTTTTCAAAAGAAAAAACTTTGTTTTTAAAAGCTTTTTTGCCGTTCCTTGTAATTGCTAGTCATTATTGTCCTAGTATTATTACGCCAGCCAAAAACATTCAGTTATTGGGTTGGTTTTCTGTTTCAATTTTTTTCTTTATTTCTGGATACGGTCTAAGTGTAAAGGTGAAAAAAAATAGGCTGAAGTTGAGTTATCTTGTAAATAAAGTTATTTGTCTCTTGATTCCTCTAGCGATTGCGGTCTATATGTATATTGGATTTTGTTCGTTATTCGTAGAGAAACCGCTTAATATAGACTTGTTATCAGATATAAAAAATAATTATGTAGTACACCCTACTACTTGGTTTGTTATTTCTTTAGTCTATCTAAACATTATTTTTTTTGTAGCTCATTCATTTTTTGAAAAAAAACAACTTTTGGTATTGACGGTACTTGTACTCTTGTTGATGCTTTCGCAAAAATTATGCAACGTGTCAGGAACTTATTTTATGAGTGATTTGGCTTTTGTTTCTGGTGCTTTTTTTGCGAAATATGGCGAAAAAGTTCAGAAAGTTCCTATGTGGGTGATAAAAGTTAGTTTTTCATTCCTGATGCTTTTGGAGCTAATTCATCTTAAAGGCTTTACATTTGTTAATTCATTTTTGCTTCCTATTTGTTTTATTTTGCTTTTTTGCTCTATAAAACTTTTCCGAAATAAGATTGTCGATTTTTTATCAAAAATTTCTTATGAACTGTATTTGGGGCAGATCGTTGCTGCCGTAGTTGTTTATCATTATTTTGAACGCGGTATTGAATCTTTCGTTTTTATAGTTCTTTTAGATGTAGTGTTGGCGTACGTCATTTGTGTATGCTCTAAAATGTTAAAAACGCTCTTTTCCACTATGGTTTTATATAGAAAGGGGAAGGAAACGTAAATGATTTTTCTTAATTTAACATTGATGTAGATAGAATTAATGGTCTTTATATAATAATTGTTAATATCAGGTTTAATGTAAATCATGGCTACCGAACAGGAAAATAACAAGAGAATTGCGAAAAATACATTGTTGCTTTATGTGCGCACAATGTTTGTGATGGCTGTATCTCTTTTTACTAGTAGGGTAGTTCTAAATGCTCTTGGTGTTGAAGATTTCGGTACGTATAATGTTGTTGGTGGCTTTGTTGCGATGTTCTCTGTTATTTCAGGAGCCTTATCTTCCTCTATTAGTAGGTTTTTAACGTTTGAACTTGGTAAAGGAGGCGGTGAAAAACTTAATAGAATTTTTTCAACAAGCGTAAATATCCAAATAGTAATTGGTGCTGTTGTTTTTATATTAGGTGAAATTGCTGGATTATGGTTCTTGAATTATAAAGCAAATATTCCTGATGGACGTCTTATTGCTGCCGTTTGGGTTTTGCAGTGTTCATTAATTGCTTTTGTTGTTAATCTTGTTAGTGTCCCTTATAATGCAGCGATTATTGCCCATGAAAAGATGAAAGTTTTTGCTTACATTGGAGTTTTAGAAGCTGTATTGAAATTGCTTGTTGCTTATTTTTTGTACATATCTTCATGGGATAAATTAGTTACGTATGCTGTTTTGCTTGTACTGATTTCGGTAATTATTCGATTGATTTATGGAATTTATTGTCATCGGAATTTTTCAGAAACGAGATATAAGTTCTGCTATGACAAAGAGCTTGTGCATGAAATGACTGGTTTTGCAGGCTGGAGCTTTTTTACTAATTGCGCTTTTATATTTAATACTCAAGGAGTCAATATTCTTATAAATGTTTTCTTTGGGGTTGCTTCAAATGCTGCACGAGGTATTGCTGTTCAAATGGAAACCGCTATAAAAAAATTTGTTTATGACTTTACAACAGCAATCAACCCCCAAATAACTAAGAATTATGCTGCGGGAAAGTTTGCTGAAATGAACAAGCTTATTTGTAGGGGCTCGAGGTTTTCGTATTTGCTTTTTTTGATTTTCGCGTTACCATTTATTTTTGAAACACCAACTGTTCTTAAACTTTGGTTAAATGTTGTTCCTGAACATACTGTTGCGTTCTTTAGACTTACCATAATTTGCTCTGTACTTGATGTATTGGGGAATACTGGTTATACAGCCTGCATGGCGACAGGAAAAATAAAAAATTATGTTTTGAAAATAACTTCTGTAACTTGTTTGGCTTTCCCCTTATCTTGGCTGGCTTTTTATTTAGAATTTCCTGTTGAATCATGCTATGTTATTCTTGCTTTTTTGTATTTGATAGTTGATGTTGTTCGATTGTTTTTGATGAAACAAATGCTTGGATTTCCTCCGACTTTATATGTTCGAAATGTGTTTTTCCGAATTTCTTTGGTTACGATATTTGCTATACCGTTACCCTTGCTTATAACGCAATTGATGGACCAAACAATTTTTCGTTTTTTCGTTAATGCTATAGTCTGTGTGCTTGTTGCTAGTTTTTTATCTTTCTTCTTAGGTCTTTCGAAAAATGAAAGGATTGCTATTCAAAATGGTGTTAAATCGAAAATTTTAAGAAAATAGAAACGAAAAAAATTATTGGAGAAACTTTCTTTATAACAGGCGGCTCAGAAACAATTGACAAGGAAAAATAGCTTATTATGTACACAATTCAAGAAAACGTTCGAATAGTCATTGCTCTTCTTAAATTGTACAATATCAGGCATATTGTCGTTAGCCCTGGTGGTACAAATATTCCGATTTCTCAGGCAGTTCAAGATGATCCGTTCTTTATTTGCTATTCTATTCCCGATGAACGTAGTGCAATGTATTTTGCAATAGGTCTATATTTGCAAACAGGTGAGATAATAGCGACTTCTTGTACGAGTGCTCAGGCAACTCGAAATTATGTTCCCGGCTTGACTGAAGCTTTTTACAAGCATGTTCCGATTCTTGCAATAACTACAGCTAAATTGGAGCGTTTTCAATATCAGGAATACATGCAGGCTCCTGATCAGTGCTCTTTGCCTAAAGACTCTGTGAAGGCTTCTTTTGATTTGCCTCCAGTAACTGACGATAACACTCGGATACAGGTTTATCATAATGCAAAGGAAGCTATTTTGGAAACGACGCATCGGGGTGCCGGACCTATTCAGCTTAATATCCGAATTATAGATGCGTTGCAAAGTCAATTTGAAAATGTTGAACTACCAAAAATTCGTCCATTAACTCGCTATATGGCATGGGACGAGTGGTCTGACGTCGATTTAGAAGGCAAGAAAATTCTTATAGTAGTTGGAGAACATCGACCATTTACTGATAGACAATTAAAAGCAATAGATTGCTTCTGTGAAAAATATAATGTGTGCGTTTATGTAAATCATTTGTCTAATTATCATGGAAAATATTCGGTTTCTGCCAATTTGATGGTTTCTTGTGGTGGCTTTAATCAGTTGAAGCCAGATGTTCTTATCACAATTGGTGGTCAGACTGGAGATTACGCGATTTATGGAGCTCTTAACGGACTTGGAAATGCTGAACATTGGAGAGTGTCGGAAGATGGTGCTTATGTAGATACATATTGCCATTTGACAAAAATATTCGAATGTCCTGATTATTTTTTCTTTGAACGTTTTGTCAAAAAAGAGATTTCTGCTCATCCCTATTTCCAGGAATGGAAGTCTCTTTGTGATTCGATGAACTATGATGTAGAACTGCCATTTTCTAATTGCTATGTTGCACAACAGCTTCATGCTAAGATCCCTGCAAATAGTGTTATGAATTTTGCAATTCTTAATAGCTTGCGGTGTTGGAGTTATTTCCAATTGGATCCAAGTATTCAAGGGTATGCTAATGTGGCTGCGTTTGGTATAGACGGCTGCAATTCCATGCTTTTTGGTGAAAGCATGAAAACGGATGAGCTTTGCTTTATTGTTACGGGTGATTTGGCATTTTTCTATGATATGAATGCTTTAGGTATTCGTCATCTTAAAAAGAATGTGCGTATCTTGCTTATTAATAATAATGGCGGTGCTGAATTTAAAATTATGACTCGTAATTGGAAAAATGATGTTCGTGTTGATGATTTTATTTCTGCAAATGGTCATAATGGTAACGCTAAGGGATGGGCTGAAAATTGCGGCTTTAAATATTTATCCGCTTCATCCAAAAACGAATTTGAAAATCAAAGAGATTTATTTGTATCTTCTTGTGAACAACCGATTGTTTTGGAGGTGTTTACAAAAGAGGATGATGAGGTTGTAGCTATGAAAAATCTTGTTGAATCAAATAGGATTCAGTCTGCACAGGATCATTTAAAGGGTGTGGTTACTAATCTTGTTGGTGAAAAGGGTACGGCTTATTTGAAAAAGATTTTGAAGCGAATATAATAGGAACTCTATGAAACGTATACTTTTTGATATCTTATATTTGATTACATATTTTCTGAGAGCTTTTTTTACTTTCAAAAAAAAGGTCTTGTTGTTTTGTGTTCCTGAACATCCGAATCTAGGAGACCAGGCTCAGTTGATGTGTACTGAGAAGTGGATTAAGAAGAATTATGGTGATTACAAGTTGTTCGAGTTTCCACTGATCTGTCAGGTTTTTGCTAATGACAATAAATCCTTGTTATTTAATTATACGTTTTGGGTTTTTATTGTTTTAAAGTTAACTGTTCGTAAGAAAGATATTTTTATTGGGCATAGTGGATATTTCTTTACAGATCATCATGGAGGTTGGTTTTCCTTTGAGTTCTTGTTGGAACATTGGAGGAATCAGTTTATAATACTTCCGCAAACAATTAATTTTTATGCTCCGTTTGTTAAACAGCTTGTTGCAAAGAAATTTGGGAATCGAGAAAATCTCGCAATATTGTGTCGTGATGAAGTTTCTTATGAAAATGCAAAAAAGCTTTTCGGGTCAACGAAATTATTGCTTTTCCCTGATATTGTAACCAGCTTGATTGGTACGCGATCTTATAAAGTTGAGAGAGATGGGGTGCTTTTTTGCATACGTGATGATGTTGAAGCTTTTTATTCTGCAAGTAGTATTGATGATTTGATGAACAGATTTGGAAATGTTCGAAAAGAAAAGATTGACACAACGCTAAAGGTTAGTAATGTTGAAATGCGGAAGCATCGTGACGAATTGATAAATAAAACTATTGAAAAAATTTCAACCTATAAAGTTGTGATTACAGATCGTTATCATGGAACTATTTTTTCTGCGATTGCCAATACTCCTGTGATTGTAATTAATTCGGCTGATCATAAATTGAGTAGTGGCGTTAAGTGGTTCCCAAAAGATTTTTTTGGTGAAAATGTCCAATATGCAGAAAATCTAGAGGATGCGTATGAAAAAGCTTGTCGAATTTTGCAAGATTCGAGACAAGTAACTGCTAATCCGGCTTATTTTAAAGAAAAATATTGGGATAAGTTAATAAACGTGTTGTAGAGATGTTCTTGTTATGATGAATAAAACGTCAAATAATCCATTTAATACAATTATTTTAGGTTTTTTCCTATTTAACGTTATATCTGACGTTTTTTTTAAGCTGAGCCAAGGAAGTGAAATTGTTATTGCTGGATTTAAAATTATAGGCTTATTTTTTATATTCAAGAGTTTTTTTTCTATAAAAAATAGAAATATTTATCTTTTTTCTCCGTCTTACAGTAATTTGTTAAGTCTTTATAAAATCATTTGTGCAATAATGATTGTTCGCGGTTATATGATTGATTATCAATACGTATGGATTAGTACTGCAGGAATGATTAATTATCATTTTTTTCAACCTTTTTATATTCTTTGTTATCTTATGCCTTATGTGTCATATATCGATTATCGATTTTACGATTATGGATATTTTATGAGACTGGCATATAAATGTGCAAAAATTTCAGTTTTTCTTTTTGTGGTTGCATTTCCGTTTTTAATAAAAGAATCTAGCCAGCGTCTTTTATCAAGCGATAGCTTTTCTGGAAATGTGTCTGAAAGTAGCTGGATATTGCCTTATACAATATTTAACTTGTTTGTATTCTTTTTTCTTTTAGGCAAATATCAAACGAAAGTGGAACGTAATTGGATTCTTGGTGGCTTTATTTCAGTTCTTCTTGGTGGCCTGTTGTTGGGACGTAGAGGTAGATGCGCTATAATGGTTCTTTATTCGTTGTTTCCTATATATATGTGGATTCAAAAATTTAGAAGGGGAAAATTTTTTGTCGGCTTGTTTGCCCTGATGTGTGCTGTTGCCTTAACATTTTTGCTTTTTAATACATCACTTACGTCTTTTATTACATCTCGAGGTACGACTGACACTCGTTCAGGGGTTGATGTGGCTTTGATGGATCAAATGGATTCATGGGAAGTTGTTTTTGGTAAGGGCTTAAATGGAAGATATTACTACCCATTACGTGAGGATGATTACCTTAAGGGGTGGAGATATGGCTCTGAAACAGGTTTTTTCAATTTGATTTTAAAGGGAGGCCTTTTGATGGCTTTTGTTTATATAGCTCTCTTAATAATCCCTGCATTTAAAGGAATGTTTAGGTCTAATAATTTACTATGTAAAGCATCTGGTTATTTTATATTTGTGAGTTTACTTGAACTTTATCCGTTTGGATGGTTGATGTTTGATTTAAAATTTTTAATTATTTGGATGGGTGTAGTTATTTGTATGAATCCACAAGTTCGGTATATGAATGATGAACAGGTATATGAACTTTTCTTTGAAAGGAAAATATCATGAAAATTCTTTGGTTTGCAAATACGCCTTGTGAGGCTGAAGAAAAGCTCACTGGAAAGCCTGTCACCGGTGGTGGATGGTTGTACGCTCTTTCTCAAGAAATGAAAAAAAATCCTCAGGTAGAGCTGCATATCGCCTTTTATTGGGGTGTGCCGATGGAACCTTTTCTCTATTCTGGCATATATTATCACCCTGTATTGCGTTCTGGAAATGGCTCTAAGATTGGAAGGTATATCTATAGGCTCCGGTCCCAATTTTCCGATTGTTACGATGCCGTTGAAATTCCTCGTTTGCTTGATGTCGTATCTAGTACTAATCCTGATGTAATCCATATTCATGGATCTGAGGAAAATTTTGGGCTAATTGCGGAACATATTGATTCTCGGAAAATTTGTATGTCGGTGCAAGGAATTTTGGGCCCTTATAAGAATAAATATTTTTCAGGGATTCCTAAAGAGGTTGTAGAAAAAAATTCTCCCTTTATAAAAAGGTTGTTGCTAGACGATTCTATTGCATCGTTTCGCCGTTTTTGCAGAAAAACGTCAAGGGAAAAAAGAATTTATCGGAAAATAGATAATATTATTGGTCGTACGAAGTGGGATGAAATGTGTTCTTTGGCATTGAATCCGGAAAGAAAATATTATACCTGTAATGAAATTCTTCGTAGTGATTTTTTCAAAAAAGAGTGGGCGCCTACATCAAATGAAAAATTCAAGATTGTTTCGACGATAAGTTTTGGCTTGTGGAAAGGGGTCGAAGTGATTTTCCAGGCCGCCAAAATTTTAGAAGAGGCGGGATTCAATTTTGAATGGAACGTTATTGGCATAACGGCCAATGACGAAAAGGCTTTGTATTCCGAAAAAATGACTTCTTTCAACAGAGATTCATTAAATGTTAAATTTTTAGGCCGTATGGATTCATCTCGGTTGATTGAACAGATGATGTCTTCAAATTTATTTGTTCAGGTGAGTAGAATTGAAAACAGTCCAAATACATTATGCGAAGCTATGTTACTTGGTATGCCCATAATAGCATCTTATGTTGGTGGTACTGCAAGTATGATGAAAGAAGGGATTGAGGGGAATATGTACCAAGAAGGAGAACCGTATGTTCTTGCTGGGCTTATAATGGATTGTGAAAAAAATTACGCTAAATATGTTGAAATGGGGAAAAATGCGAGAGCACATGCTTTGAAAAGGCATAATCCCCAAAATGTCGCTCAAGAGTTGAAACGTATCTATGAATCAATTTGTTTGTCGAATGAGCGCGTAAATGATATGAGGGTGTGATATGAAGACGAAAATAATGAAGCTGCTAAGCAATGTCTACAAAAATGTTCTTAGAAAAAAATATGTCGGAAAGTCTTGGCCGAGCGAAAATGAGAGAGAAGACGCCAATCGAGCCATTTTTGATTTATTAAATGCGGATAAGCCTTGCTTTATTGGACGAATGGGAACGACTGAGGGGGCTGTCATACATAATTATATTACGGTTCATAGTGATGTAAGCTATTTCAAAAAATTGCTTAATTACATTACTGATAAAACGAGACTTCCTTGGTGGGATTTTCCTAGATTAGACAATGATTTGTGTCAATTTTCTGGTTTTTTTCCTGGTGGTGATTTAAAAAAATTGGAAAAGTTTGCAGAATTATATTTGAAATATATTCCGACAATGGATTTGGCGGGGCGCTTTTCTTATTATGAAAAATTTTTGCCGTTTAATTCCAAGTGTCAGTTCTTTCAGTTGGAATCGCTATATCCATTTTTTGTTGAGCATTCCTGGATGAAGGCCTTAGAAGGAAAAAAGGTCCTTGTTATTCACCCTTTTAAAGAAACCATTGAAAAACAGTATGAAAAAAGAGCCCATTTATTCCCTTCAAAGGACTGGCTCCCTGATTTTAAGAGTCTTACGGTTATAAAGGCTGTACAAACTTTAGCGGGTGAAAAATGTAAATTTGTCAACTGGTTCGAAGCTTTGGATTCAATGATTAAGCAAATTGACGAAGTTGATTTTGATGTGGCTCTTATTGGGTGTGGCGCCTATGGCTTACCTTTGGCGGCACATTGCAAAGAAATTGGAAAAAAGGGATTTCACCTAGGGGGTGGGCTACAGCTTTTATTTGGAATTAAGGGAAAACGTTGGGAGTCCCAATACACGAACTCTTGTTACAGGGATTTGTTTAATGAGTATTGGGTGTATCCAGATGGATCTGAAAAAATAAAAAATGCGTCATCTGTTGAATCTGGTTGCTATTGGTAATGTTTATGGTGCATAAATCGAATAGTCTAGCTCATTATTGCAATGTCGCTTGGAAAAGGCTTTCTAAATATTTTTGGCTGTTGCCCAATGTCTTGACAGCCTGGTGGTGGGGCGTCAATTTGGGCTCAAAGAACCGTTTTTATGGAAAGACTGTTTTTCGAACAGAACCTGATTCTATAATTTCTATAGGAAACAACTCTTGTTTCAATTCGTCTCATCGGTCGAATTTGATAGGTGTTTTTTCTCCGTGTATGATTTCCACAATAGCGCGGGGGGCCGAAATCCATATTGGAGACAATTGTGGCTTTTCGGGAACCGTTATTGGTGCTGCATTGTCTATAAAACTAGGCAATGGCGTACGTTGTGGAGCCAATACTATGATTACAGATAGCGATTGGCATTCGGATGATCCCAGATCTGGGAAGGATGCTCCTGTTGTTATTGATGATAACGTTTGGCTTGGTTATGGAGTCAAGGTCTTGAAGGGTGTACACATTGGTGAAAATACAGTAATTGGTGCAGGGAGTGTCGTTACTCATGATATTCCTGCCAATGTTGTTGCGGCAGGAAATCCATGTAAAGTGATAAAGGGCTTGAATTAGTATGAACGTGATTCTTATGACTGGTGAGGGGTATCCGAAGCGATTTTCTGCCAATAATTCCAAGAGTGAATTTATTGCTCGTGGCTTAAAGGAATGTGGCTGCTCTGTGTCTATTATAGATGGTGCTTTTGGTGCTTATGGTATCAGAGAGGAAATGTCAGGTATTTCTGAAAATGGAATAGACTACTGTATTTTTCCGAGAACTAATCGCCTAAAAAGTTTCTTTGTGAACTTGCCCAAATTATGGAAAAACCTAAAGAATAAGAAGCGTAAAGGTGAGGTAAACCATATAATAATCGGAATGGAAATGGTTCCTTTTATATATGTTTATTTTGCTATGGCTTGGTTGCTGGGGTATTCCAGAAGTTGCCTTTTTCATGAATGGCATGCCGGTTTAAGTCAAGGCTTTGTTTCGAAAATACGAGGATGCCTTTTAGATTATACTTTTGGCTATTTTGTAAATGCAATTTTCCCTATAGGTCATTTTTTAAGAGAAAAGTGTAATCGATTCCATAAGCCTAATATGTTGATTCCGATTTTGGCTGATTTTGATGTGAAATATCAACGTCAGAAAATTGCAAGTCATTTTACGTATTGTTGTGCTGGTGAGTATTTGTTGAGAAATACTTTGGTCTTGGATTCTTTTCGTGAGCTTCATAAACAGGAACAATACCGAGATGTCCAATTAGTTCTTGTGATTCAAGGAAATGATCGTGTTTTGAAAAAAACGCAAGAGCTGGTGCAGTCTTATGCTGATAATGAAAATATCATTGTCAAAAATAAAGTTCCACGTCAAGAGTTGAATGAAATTTTTGCATCGTCAATAGGTTTGCTGATTCCTTTAGATCCGAATAGCCTTCAGGATAAGGCCCGTTTTTCTCAAAAAATTGCGGAATACGTTGCCATGCGTAGACCGATAATAACTAGCGCTGTTGGCGAAATTCCTTTTTATTTTAAAGACAAGGAAAGTGCTATTCTTGCGTCTTATGATGTCGCCGGATATTCTGAGGCAATGCGTTTTTTAGTAGATAACAAATCAAGTGCCGATGAAATTGGCGAAAATGGTTTTATAGTTGGGCAATATTCTTTTGATTATCGAGAATGTGGTAAAAAGATTAAAGATTTTTTGAATACAATATGCCAATACAAATGAGATGTGAAAAAGACGTTAAAAAAGGAGTTTCCACAATGAAACCTAAAGTTATAATTGCAGAAGGTGGGCCTTCTGGAAATGTCGGATCAATGGCGTTAATGGAAAACTCCATAAAAATAGCAAAACAAAAACACTCCAATTGTGAGATTGTACTTTTATGTGCAACTCCAGAGGATGTTGATTATACCTTGTATAAGGAAAATCTTCATGATGGCGTCAAGGTTATGGGAGATTTATTTCTCTTTCCTACTGCTAGCAGTGTAAATAAAATGATTTGGCTGATTCTAACTATATTGTGGATCGCTTACACAAGAATTCTATTAATGCTAACATCGAATATTAGCTGGGGCTTGTTTGGAAGGCGAAAAAAGATTATTCAAGAAGTTGAAAATGCTGATTTTATTTATTGTATTGGAGCCGAACGAATAAATGATATTTACTATAAAACCGCATTGTTGTCACTGGTTGCTTTAGATACATATTGTCGAATGGGTAAAAAAATTATCCATTTGTCTTTGACTATTGGCCCTGTTTTTTATAAAAGTACAATTCATTTTGCAAAAAAAGTTTTGAATAAAAGTTTTGCTATTTATGTTCGGGACAAAAAATCATTTGAAATTTTAAAAGAATGGCATTGTACAGCTCCTTACCAATTTAATTCATTTGATATAGCTTTGTTGCAGTCGACTATTTGTAATGATGAAGATTCTGAAACTCTTATCAGATCACTTGGAATATCTCCGAATTTTATTGCGGTTTCTGTCATTGATTGGTCATTTCGCAAGGCTGTTGGTCCCGCTCGTATGCCGGAATACAACCGAGTCCATGCTCAGATTTTAGATTATATCATAGAAAAATATGATAAGGATATTGTGTTTACACCAACTGTGGTTGGAGGTGGGTACAAAGTTGGTGATTCAACTGCAGCAGAATCTGTTTTATCTCTGATGAAAAATAAAAATAGAGTTGTTTCTATTCTGCGTTTGTTAACGCCTATGGAATTAGCCTCTGTTTATAAACGTTGCTATTTTGGCATTGTTACAAGAATGCATGCTGCTATTCTTTGTTCTGGAGCGGGGCATCGTCCTGTTATCGCTGTTAATTATTTATACAAATTACGAGAGTACATGAAAAATATAGGTTTTGAGGATTATTCAATAGATATTGATTTTATTAATTTTGATGACTTGAAAAGAATTGTTGACAAGATGTTTCTTGAATATGATTTGAACAAAGAACGTTTGAACAATCGTGTACTTGAAATGCAAAAGCAACTTTGTCTTGACTTAGAAAAAATTAATTGAGGTAAAAAGGGGTAATAAAATGAATGAAGAAAAGGTAACTATTATTGTTGGAATATATAATTCGGGCAAATTTTTGCGAAAGGGCTTAGAATCGTTAAAAACACAAACATGGACTAATGTTGAAATCCTGTTGATGGATGATGGTTCTACAGATGATAGTGGAAGTATCTGCGATGAATTTGCTGCGTCGGATAAACGTTTTATTCCCATTCATAAAAAAAACAGCGGTGTTTGCGATTCCAGAAATAAAGCCCTTGATTTGGCATCTGGAGATTACGTATGTTTTATGGATGGTGACGATTGGTTTTCGCCTGATTTTGTAGAATATATGATGAATATCATACATTCTACACATACTAAAATAGCTCTTTCTGATCATTTATTTACGACAAGAGATCAGGTGCAAATTATTGACGATAGAATTGAAGTCCAAGATTGCAATCGTGTCATTGCAGACATTATTTATATGAATATGGTGTTAGGTCCTTGGAATAAAATGTACAGTATGGAATTGATAAATAAGTATAACATACGTTTTCCTCCACATTGGTTTGGGGAAACGCTTCACTTTGCAAATACCATTGCTTATTTTTCTAAGAATATTGGTGTTGGACATAGAAAAGTTTATAACTACAGATTGAATAATGTTGACAGCGGAACAACTAAATATAATGTGGAGACTAGACTCCTTTCTCTGGATAATTGTTTGAATTTAAGAAAATGCATTTTTGCAAAAGAACAAAATGTTCGGGATGCGATTGAATGGCATATTTACGCTAACTATTATGAACTGTTGTTGAATATAATAGCAACGAATTCTAAAAGTCGGTATATGCTTGAATATAATGAAGCGAAAACATATCTAAAAAAGAACTGGTTTAAAATATTGATTCACAGCAAGGTGAATCTTAAACGAAAAGTGGCTATTGTCATAGAAGCGTTTTTCCCGATTATGCTGGCTCAATTGAGAATGAAAAAACATCTACATGCAATATCCAAAGACAAGATGATGTGAGCCGTTTTTTCCTCAGTCTTGTTAAAGGTAAAGAATAATGAAAAAAATACAAGAATTCCTTAGTAAAGATTTAGAACGTTTTGGCAAATACAAGCCATCTTTTAAGGATTTTTTGCTTCATAATGAATGTTGGTATATTTGGCAATATATTCGCCATATGCGATATATTGAGTATCATCAGGGGAAAGGTGGACTTCATAAGTTTGCTTATTTATGGCATTGGTATAGATTTAAACATTTGCAGTTTAAGCTACATTTTGCAATATACCCAAATACAATAGGTCCTGGTTTTAGAATCTTTCATGTGGGTAATTATACTCATGTAGGTCCGAATGTGAAGATTGGAAAAAATTGCACGATGGTTTCTGGTGTTGTTTTTGGTAATAAAACAGAACAAGAAGATAATCGTCCTGTTGTTGTTGGCGACAACTGTTATTTTGGTCTTGATTGTAAAATACTTGGTCCTGTACGGATTGGTAATAACGTTACTATTGGTGCAGGGGCTGTTGTAACAAAGGATATTCCTGATAATGCTGTTGTTGGAGGAATTCCTGCTAAAATTTTGAAATTTAAGGAATGTTAGTTATGCCTAGGGTTCTTGTTGTTGCTACATCCCATAAAACTCGTGGCGGTATAACTTCTGTCGTAAAAGCTCACCAGCAGGGGCTTCAATGGAATGAATTTCATTGCAAATGGATAGAAACCCATATAGATAAAGGTCTGTTTCTAAAGTTTTTGAAGGTTATTCCGGCTTTTTTTGAATTTTTATTTTTATTGCCATTTTATGATTTGGTGCATATCCATTTAAGCGAACCTCCTTCTGCTATGCGAAAAATTATATTTGTATGGCTTGCTAAGCTATTCTCAAAAAAAACGGTTATACATTTTCATTCATTTTCTGTTGAGACGACTATCCGAAGCAAATATGCTTTTTTGTACAAGTTTTTGTTTGCTAGGGCGGATAGAGTTGTTGTGTTGAGTGAGTATTGGAAAAAAGAAGTTGAAGCTGTATTTCCTTTTGTTAAGGTTCAAGTTATTTACAATCCTTGTCCTTCTTCACACAGTATTTCTTCGTTGAATTCAAACCCTTCTTGTACTCAATCAAAAAAATGCTCTATTCTATATGCTGGAACAATATGTCATAGAAAAGGCTACGATGATATGATAAAGGCTTTTGCTAGAATAGCCATGAAATACCCAGACTGGCAGATTGTTTTTGCAGGAAATGGAGAAGTTGAAAAGGGAAAATTGCTTGCTAAAGAATTGAATGTTAGCGATCAAGTTGTATGGCTTGGTTGGGTTAATGGACTGGATAAAGAGAAAGCTTTCCGTGATGCAACTGTTTTTTGTTTGCCTTCTTATGCAGAGGGCTTTCCTATGAGTGTTTTGGATGCTTGGAGTTTTGGCTTGCCTGTGATAACTACTCCGGTTGGGGGGATTCCTGATGTTTCAAAAGATGGAAAAAATATGCTTCTTTTTTCTCCGGGAGATGTAGAAAAACTTTCGAACTGTATGGAAAGAATTATAACGGACAGAAACCTTCGGGAATCAATTGCTAAGGAATCAGTTCGTTTTGCAGAAACAATGTTTAATATAAATACAATAAATAAACAGATTGGTGATTTGTATAATCAGTTATTATCTGAAAAAGAAATGTAAAGATTTTGCAAACTGAAGAATTACAACAAAAAGAGTTTACAAAAAGGTTACAGTAAGCTATCTTTGTAATCACGGAATTTGGTTTATTCTATGATTTGCATCAGAAACTTAAATCTCCTCTGTAGTCGAGCTGAACTTGCAAACCTCCCCGAGGGCAAGCTGTTAATCAACACGATTAACGCGTTCTCGTACAACAACGCTCGTCGAGACGTCTTGTTTGAAGAAGCTCTGACCAAAGGCGATGTGTTAATTCCCGATGGTATTAGCATTGTCCGCGTGTGTAATTTCCTTAAAGGCAAATCACGCCCCAAGGAACGCATTGCCGGGTGGGACCTTTTTGTTCACGAAATGCGGCGCCTAAACGAAAAGGGGGGCAAGGTGATGTTCCTGGGCTCCAGTGAAAAGGTTCTGAAGCTCATTCGCCAAAAAGCCGCTATCGTTTACCCGAATCTGGAAGTCGTTACGTATTCTCCGCCGTATAAGCCCCAGTTCACGGTCGAGGATGACTTGAACATGGTTAAGGCGATTAACGATGCAAACCCGGATTTGCTATGGATTGGCATGACTGCCCCCAAGCAAGAAAAATGGGTTTATGCCAACTGGGACCGCCTGAATATCCACTGCCATGTCGGGACTGTTGGCGCGGTTTTCGATTTCTTTGCAGGGACTTACAAACGCGCCCCGATGATATGGCAAAGGCTTGGTTTGGAATGGCTTTATCGCCTTTTAAAGGAACCTCGCCGAATGTGGCGCCGCTACATAATTGGCAATGTGATGTTTTGTGTGCTAGTGTTCCGGGAAAAGCTTGGGTTTTAACGGCTTGTTGTGCTCTCGATTCTTCTTCTTTGTTATATTGCGAGTATAACTAGTTGGATCAAAATTTTATGACAGTTACACCGAATAATAAACAGCAGAATCCGCAGCAGCCTTTCTTTTTGCAAGCCAACAGGGGAGATTCTTTCGATTTGTTAGGTAATATTTTTCGTCATTGGAAGCTTGTGGCGGTATTGTCAATTGTTGGACTTTTGGCAGGTACTGTTGCTTCTCGCTATGTTCGCGATTCTTTCGATAACAAGACGATGCTCCAGCTCGATACAAAGTCCAAGAGCGGCAAGGCTGTTTCTGATTTTGGTGACTTATTCGATGCTAAGAGTCCGGCGGTTGCCGAGATCCACTTGATAAAGAGCTTGAGCGTTCTGATGCCGGTGGTGGAACAGCTGCATCTGAACTATACGGCAGAGCCGCAAGGGATTGTGGATAGGCTCATGCGCCGTGAAGGCCGTATGGACTTGGATCTTTTTGAACCGCCTAAAACGGCCTCGCTTGAGAAAGATAAAAAGGCTGAAAAGTGGATTGCCGTGATCCAGTCGCAGGATACGTACGAACTCTTCTCGCCGATGGGGCAGAGCCTTGTTGTGGGTAAAGTCGGAGAGACGTACCGCATACCGATGGGTGCGGATTCTGTCGCGATTTGTGTCAGGGTTTTTTCTGCTGAACCGGGGCAGTCGTTCCGTTTGTTCAGGTCCTCGGTCCTGAGTGTTGCTGA
This sequence comes from Fibrobacter sp., assembly GCF_045112255.1. Taxonomy (GTDB): domain Bacteria; phylum Fibrobacterota; class Fibrobacteria; order Fibrobacterales; family Fibrobacteraceae; genus Fibrobacter. The sequence continues at coordinate 59,508 of NZ_JBGUHR010000086.1, read as the reverse complement.
AGGTTTGCAGGCGTCGATTAACGCCTACGAGAAAGAAAAGAATTCGAATATCCTGGAAATTTCGTATTCCGGTCGCTATCCGGATCGCGTCGCCGATGTGCTTAATGCTGTTGCGCAGGCCTATGTGCGCCAGAATGTCGAGATGCGCAGTGCCGAAGCCGAAAAGTCCCTGGAATTTCTGGAAGAACAGCTGCCTTCCATCAAGGCAAAGCTGGACTCCTCGGAACGCCTGTTGACAAACTATCGCAATAAGATGGGGACTGTCGATCTCGGTGCTGAAGCAAAGGGAACTCTTGAACGTCAGGTCGAACTCAAGACGCAGTTGCTCTCGTTGCAGCAGCAGTACCAGGAAAAGGCTCGCTTGTTTAAGGAAGATCACCCGGCGATGCAGGCTCTTTTGCAGCAGCAGCAACGCTTGAACCGCGAAATCGGTAAAGAAGAAAGCAAGACCAAGAAGCTGCCGATTACCCAGCAAGATGTGCTGAAGTTGCAGCAGGATGTGGAGATCAATAACCAGCTGTATACGTCGGTTTTGAACAACATCCAGCAGTTGCGCGTGGTCCGTGCAAGTGAAATCGGTAACGTGCGCGTCGTGGACCCGGCCTATATTCATGAAAAACCGTCCAAGCCCAACCGCAAAAAGATTATGGCTGCGGGCCTTGGCGGGGGCTTTGCGTTCAGCCTTCTGTTGATATATCTCTTGCATACCATAGGTGGCCGTGGTGTGGGTTCTTCTTCTGAAATTGAACGCGAGACGGGCGTGAGTGTCTATGCCAAGATTCCCAAGACGCAGATTAATCGCAAGCTGCCGGGCGTTAACGACAAACGCTTTATTCTGGCTAAGGCCGATGCCGAAGACATTGCGATCGAGAAGGTGCGTACGCTCCGCACGGCGCTAGAGTTCTCGTTCCTCGAAGAGGGTGGGCGGGTGCTCATGGTGACGGGTATCATTCCCGGTGCGGGCAAGTCCTTTGTTTCGCTGAACTTGGCCTATCTGTTTGCTAAACAAAATAAGCGAGTTCTGTTTGTTGATGCCGACCTGCGCAAGTCACGCCTTTCGCACATGCGCGAAAAGGGTGTTTCGGATATCTTGATCAATAACGGCAAGTTGGAAGATTTCGTTGTCGATATGGGTGAGGGCTTTTACTTCTTGCCTAAGGGTTCCCGTGCGCCGAATCCAGGCGAAATGGTGAGTTCCAGGGCCTTTGCCGAACTCATTGACGAATGCAAGTCTAAGTACGACGTTGTCGTGATAGATACGCCGCCAAATTCGCTCGTTTCTGATGCCCAGTCAATTGCCAAGTTGGCTGATTTTGGCCTGATCGTCATCGAATACAAGAAGCATTCCATGGATGAGATCCAGGATGTTATAGACCAGCTCAGTATTGCGAAGCTTGACAAGAAGGCTATCGTTCTGAACCAGTGCTTGCAGGACGGTCTTGGCTATGGGTACGGTTACCGTTATCGCTACGACGAAATAAAGAAATCGTAGTCTACACAAACATCTTCACGCCAATGGCGATGAGTATAATCCCGGCAATGAATTCCGGGATTTTTGTTTTGAAACGCTTGGAGGCGTGGCGCCCGATTTCAAAACCGAGAACGCCCATCACAAAGCTTGCGATTGCAATAGCGGATGTTGCAAAAATCATGTTCGCGTTCAGGAATGCAAACGAAATCCCGACCGCAAACGCATCAATGCTTGTGGCAATCGACAGTAGCAGGATGTTCATGAGGCTCAAGTGCGCACAAGAGGCTGTTGCTTCGCCGCCCCGAATCGCGCTCCAGATCATGCGGGCGCCCAAAATGCAGAGAATCGCGCATGCAATTGGAGTGCCCACGGCATTGAACCAGCGTTCGGCAAAGCTGCCCAGGAAATATCCGAGAAGCGTCATGCCGCCTTGAAAAACGCCAAAAGAAACTGCCTGGAGCACTGCGCGCGAGCGCTTGATGCCCGATTTGCAAAGACCGGTCGAAATGGCGACCGCAAAGCAGTCCATCGCTTCGACAATTGCGATGATGATAATCTCTATAGTGCTCATGAAAAGTCGCTTTTTTGAAAATGCGAAAAACGCTCACAAAAATAAAAAATATATTGTATAGTAATTTAGTTCTTAGTCAATGGTCATTAGTCTTTAGTGATTAATTGCGGCATAGCTGCCAAATTTTAAACTAATAACTAGTGACTGATAACTAGTGACTATTTATGAACAACAAAGTCGTTACTATAGTTTTTATTGGGTTGTGCTTGTTGCTCCTGCTTTCTGTGGGAGGCTCGTTTTGGGATGGCTCCATTGACCTTCTTTTGCATAATAGCGGTAACTGGAAATCTCCGAAGACGCATTTCATTTTCTGGATCGGCATGTCGCAGGCGGGCGTTTTGCTTTCGGCCTTCTTGCTAATCATGAAGGTTAAAATCCATCGCCGCACGTCGCTTCTGCTCGAACTCAGCTCGCTTTGCAGTCTGGTCGTTGCCTTTGTTCTATCGCTTGTCTATTCCCGTTCCATCCAAATGAATGGCTATGTCCATAGCGATGTCTATAGCATTGGCATTGTCGGCTTTATGTCGCTCCTTTTTTTCGTGACTCATCTTGTGGCGGCGGACAGTGCCGAGGATGTCGTTCTTTGTAAGGAACTTGCCAAAATCAGGCGGCCTCTTGCATGGATTATCCTCCCGACGGTGTTCTGGGTGGTGTCTGAATTTGCCTTGGATTTCGCGCGTCACGAAAATTCTATTTGGCTGGGAGCGTTCTTCCCGTTGTATGTGGTGGCGATTGTCTTTTACATGGGACTTGCAAGTTCAATTGCGCTCCTTTCATTCGAAAACTACTACAACCGCATGATCGAGCGTTTCCTCATGCTTTGCAGCTGGTTTGTGTCGCTTTTGTTCCTTTGGCTTATTCTTTTGAAGGGTGAGGGGAGCTTGTCTGCTTTTGTCTTTGCTTGCGCGATCCCGCAACTGATGCTTATATTAGCCGTGCGTGAAAATCTTTGGGAACGGATGATTGTTGTCTCGAGTATTTTATTTGGTGTGTTGCTGAAGTGTGATTTTGTTGTAAACCATAATGATTACCATTTCTTTTCAAACGCGACATTTGCTAATGCAAGCCTTATGTTTGCTTGCGGATCGCTTTTTGTCGCCATTTTCTTTGGTGTACGTTTTTTGCTTTCGCGGTTCTTTGAAAACGATGAAATATTGATGGGCGAGGAAAGCGATAGTTCTGATGGCGAGGTCGTTGAAGTCGAAGAAAAGAAGTATTACTCGCCGTTCTCGGCTCCAGAATTCAAGGTGGTGCGCCTGCCTGTGTTGTGCGGGGTTCTTGCGGCTGTCGTGTATGGCTTTTTCAGTTCGGACTGGATCGCTCTTGCGGGGCCATTTGGCGCCTATGTCAGTTGCCTGCTTGTGAGCTTGCAACCTTTTGTTCGCTTTGCTTTTTCCAGAAAACGTCAGGGAGGCCGAAAATGAGCATGTTTGCCAATGCCGTCGCTTGCCTCCTCTGCCTTATTTTTGCGGCATTCCTTTGGAAGATGAAGGGGATGCTGCGTGTCACGCTTGTGATGTTCTTAGTAGTCATGATAAGCTGTCTTTATACGGCGCTTGCTGGAAATCTTGCGGTCTCGGCGATGGAAAATTATCCGTTCCGCATGGTGGCGCTCACGTTCTGCGTCTTTACGACGGGGCTTAGGGAAAATCGCAGGCGTTTCATGGTGCTGGCGCAGACTTTTTGGCTCTGGGTCGAGCTTGTCGGAAATGTGTCGCTTTCTCAAGCGGGGCTAGAGGCTCCGTGGATACGCTTGGCCGCTATTGCCGGAATCGCGATTGGGTGTAGCTTTATGGCCCGGATTTCTAGGGAAATCGAGTTCGGGTTGATTGTCCTTTGGATGGCTGTCTGGATGTTCTTTTAGGAAATATGATTGTAAGTGACTTTGTTTGAAAGTCTCTTCTCGAATTCTTCCTTAGATAACGGCTTGTCGAAAATGAACCCTTGGATTATGGGGCATTTTGCGTTTTGCAAAAAGTCAAGCTGCTTGGAGTTTTCGACGCCTTCTGCGACTACTTCAAGATTCAGCTCGTTAATCATATTGACCATGTTTTTGATGACGACTTCATCATGGTGCGATTCGTCACCGATATGGTCGAGGAGCGATTTGTCGAGCTTGATGACATTGACATTCAGGTCCTTTATGGCCGTGAATGTCGAATAGCCTGTACCAAAGTCGTCTATGGAAACGGAAATCCCGTTCTGGCGTAAATCGTCCACAAATTTTTGCATGGCGACCTTGTCTTCGTAATTCGATGACTCGGTAATCTCGATTTCGATGTACCTGCTGTCAATCCTATATTCCTTCATGATTTTCAGGATATTTTCAGTCAGGTGCGTATTGGCTAGATGGAGCCTCGAAAAGTTGGAGGATACGCGGACAGGTTCAAAGCCTGCATCAATCCAGGAACGGATGTCTTCGCAAACTTTGCGGAATACGTAAAAGTCGAGCTGGCAGATGGACGCTTCTTTTTCAAGAATGGGCAAAAATTCGCTTGGAGGGATAATTTTCCCATTTCGGTTCCAGCGCACAAGGGCTTCGCAGCCGCAGAGCTTTTGATCGCTTACGGAAACTTTGGGCTGATAGTAAACGATAAATTCCTTACGCTCGAGCGCCTCATGGAAAAGCGATGAAACTTCCTTTTCATGGTAGGCTTTGTCGAGCATTCTCTTTGCGAAGTAAACGACATCGTTTCCAGGATGAATTCTGGATTCGTTTAGGGCGACAGAGCTACAGTGCATGATTTCGTTCATGGAATCGCCCTGCTGGATGTCGTAGACGCCGATGCGGCTTTGGATGTTGAGCTGGATTGCCGGGGCCTGAGGCATTGGGACATTCACTTTCATCGAGGAAAGTGTTTTAATGAACATGTCCCTGTTTTCTTTTCTGACGAGGACGAAAAAGTTGTCTCCACCCAGTCTTGCAATTATTTCATCGTCGTGGCACATGGCCATGACGGTATGCGTAAAAATGGTTATCCCCTTGTCGCCAACAGCTGGGGATTTGGATTGGTTGATGTATTTGTAGTTCTTGAGGTTGATGAAGAGGCCGCTAAAGTTTTGCAGCTTGTTTTTCGCCTTGAGTTCAATACTGTGGTGTATCAGTTTCGCGGTATTGGGGGCGCCCGTCATCGTATCGGTCTGGCTTGCGTAATGGACCGCGCTCATGAGCCTGGAACGACCAAGAATGATGAACATGTCGTCGCAAATGAGCTTTACCGCCTGGAGTTCGGGAGGTGTAAACTTGTGGCTTTTTTTAGCCTTGATTTCGATGGTGACTATACCGTTTTCACCCGTTCTGTACGTCTGGATGAGAGGCATGGACTCGTAACCATTGGAGTCTTCGTAAATCGTTTTTTCGTCGTTCAGGCCGTCTTTGGCTATGATAGAACTTGGGGCAATAAGTTTGAGCTTGATATAACCAATGTTTAGGATATTACATATTGGGGGAATTGCAGCGCCTATGCGCTTGCTCATTGCCAACATATCAGGTACATTGTCTAAAATTGCATCCCTAAAATCTTTATAAATACTATTGAAAATGACGTAATCCATTTTCACCCCTTAAAAGTCCACATATTATACACCAAAAACGTGTTCTAAAACTAAATAAAAATATTTCAGAAAGGTAAAGAAAAATTAATAAATCTTCCTGTTTTTATTCCGCTTTAGAACAATGATATGGCTAGTGGATTGGTGGGAAGAATATGTAGGCAATGATGATGGCGGCAATGACTCCGACGGCATCTGCAATGAGGGCGCAGGTGACGGCGTGGCGTGTCTTTTTGACGCCCACGGAACCGAAATACACGGCGATGATGTAGAATGTCGTGTCGGCGGCTCCCTGGAACATGCAACTGAGTCGGCCAGCAAAGCTATCCGGGCCAAGGTTCTTCATGGCGTCGATCATCATGCCGCGGGCGCCGCTACCACTGAGGGGCTTCATGAGTGCGGTCGGGAGGGCGGGTACAACGTCGTTTCCGACGCCGATAAGTCCGAGCAATGATGAAATGCCGTTCATGACGAGGTCCATCGCGCCGCTTGCGCGGAACACGGCGACTCCCACGAGAATCGCGACGAGGTTCGGGATGATCATGACGGCGGTGTTGAAACCTTCCTTGGCGCCTTCGACAAAAGCTTCGTATGCCTGGACTTTCTTATAGCAGGCGAGACCGAGGAATGCGACGATCACGCCAAACAGCACAAGACCGCTGATGAAAAGGCTCGTGGTGCCGAGCGCTTCGGCAGTGAGGTGGCTAAAGTAGAACATCACGGCGATAACGCAGGCGCTGATGCCGCCGAGCCACATGACGGTTACAGGGTCCTTGAGCTTGATTTTCTGGAAAAAGCTGAGTGCGAAAATGCCTGCGATAGTGCTGAAGAACGTCGAGAGGAGGAGCGGGAGGAACACGTCGCTTGGGTTTGCGGCGCCTAGTTGGGCGCGGTAAGTCATAATGCTTACCGGGATTAGCGTAAGTCCGCTTGCGTTCAAAACGAGGAACATGATCTGCGAATCGCTTGCGACGGTCTTGTCGTCGTTCGGGTTCAGGTCCTGGAGTTGCTTCATGGCCTTGAGGCCCATCGGGGTAGCCGCATTGTCGAGCCCGAGCATGTTCGCGCTGATGTTCATGAGCATCGTGCCCACGACCGGATGCCCCTTCGGAATTTCAGGGAAGAGTCTAGAGAAAAGCGGCTGCACGATCTTGGCGAGAATTTGAACGGCGCCTGCCTTTTCACCGATTTTCAGGATGCCGAGCCACAGGCTCAAAATGCCCGTGAGGCCGAGTGCGATTTCGAATGCCGTTTTGGACATGTCAAAAGCGCCGAGAATTGCCTTGTTGAAAATGTCGGTATCGCCGAAAGCAAGCCACTGGACGATGCATGCGATAAATGCACCGAAGAAAAACACGAGCCAAATTACATTTAAAACCATGGCTCTAAAGTAGTAAAATTGTAAGTAATTGGCTGATGACTGGAACGCGTCTTTTCCTCTGCATTGTCATCCCGCACTGTCATCCCCGCCTCCGAGCGGGCATCTCTTTTGTCACCCCGGATTTATTCCGGGGTCGCCATCTCGTATTACTATACAGTCACGGTCGCAATTTCTTCGCCATCTTCCAGCGTGTGGATGCTGAACTTGGCGTGGCCGGACTCGCCTTCGTTGGCGGGAGTGCTTTCGTACAGCCCGAACGTGGGTGGGTTCCCGCCTTTCGGGAGGCTCGTCGAGCCGGGATTCACGAGAAGCACGTCGCGGAAGTTCTTTTCGAGCTTCCAGATGTGCGTGTGGCCGTACAGATACACATCAATCTGCGGCTTTTTTTGCTCAATGTTGTTTTTTTCAGGTGTAAATCCCGTAGATTCTATGGTTTCGAGTGCTGTGCGTGGAAAACATTCCGGCATAAAGATGTGGCCGTGGCTTAAAAAAAGATGCAGCCCGCAATCTTCAATGACCTTGTATTCATTTTCGATGGGCATGTCGAGCATCATCAAGTCAACGTCGGCATCGCAATTCCCGCGGACAGCGAAAATGCGGTCTTTGTATGGAGCAAGAGCTTCGACAACTCCCATTGGACCATGCCCTGCCGGGAGCGGGTTTCGCGGACCGTGATAGAGCGTGTCGCCCAGCAAGAAAATCTTGTCGCAGTTGAACTTTTCAAAGAACGAGAGTGCCTGCCTTGCTGCCAAGGCAGAACCATGAATGTCTGATAAAATTAATGCACGCATAGTTAGTCAATAGTTGTTAGTCAATGGTTGTATTAGACGAGAGAGGCGAATGCTGCGAATATAATCTTTCGTCTCTCGTCTGTAGCCGCGTAGCGGCGTTCTTTCGTCTTATTTTACCGTAATCATCGGGCTGGTTTCGCTCAAGAGGTAGTTCCATTCTTCGCGAATCTTGTCGTATTCGGTCGGATCGGCGTAGAGCGCAAACGTGGTCCACTTGATGCCGCTAGAAGTCTTGGACTTCGGCTGCTTTTCGAAGCTCACGTAATCCGGAGCGCGGTTGAGCGGCTTTGCTTCGGTGAGTGTCACCGTGTGTCCACTAGCCGTCTTGATGTTCAGCTTGAAGCTGAACTGCGTTTCGTGTGGCATGCGGATGGGGTGGTGGCGCTTTGCAACCTTCGGAAGCTTGAAGAGGCTACGTTCCCAGACGTTCGGGAATCTTCCCTTGAGTTCGGAACCGCCCTGACCAAAGTAACCCTTGGAAAGGTAGGTGTTTACGATGATGAGCGGCTTGTTGAACTGGTCGAGATTCTGGATGCGGATATTGCCGATGCTCACGTCCGGGACGCCTGAGGCGAGGAACTCTTCCAAGAGCTTTTCCTGATCCTTGACGTCGCGGCCAAAGAACTTGTTACGGATGGCACTGGCGAACTTGCCCTGGAGCTGCACGGAATCGCGGAATTCGCATTCGCCGTTAGCGCCGATGAACAGGTCGTGCTGGATTGCAATCTGGTGTTCCTGGTTGTCTTCGAGAATCGGAGTTGTGACCACGTGGCTCTGGTCACCGTCAATTACGAGGGCAACTTTGCCTTCCATGTCGAGCGGAACCGGGCGGTCGTTGCCCGTCTTATCGGTCGCATCAACCCAGCGTTCGCTAATCTTTCCTTGTTGCGGGATGTAGAGGATCATGTGGTTGAACTGCTGGATGGTCGGCAAGTGCGAGAAACCTTCTTCTGTGAGGTGGATGGCCGTGAGGTAGCTCTTCACGCCGATGGCTTCGAGCATGTCCTTGAGCAAGAGCGCCATGTCCTTGCAGTCGCCACGGTGTTCCTTGAGGGTCACTTCTGCGGTCTGCGGAATCAGGCTGTGGCCGCCGAATCGCACATCGCGGTAGCGGATGTCCTGGCGGACAAAGTTGATGATCGCCTTGACGGCATCGTCGCCAATCTTGTTGCCGCGCACTTCAAAAGCTTGTTCGCGAACCTTGACGGCCTTCTTGAACTGGTGGCTGATGAGGTTCTGGTAGTCATCACCGACATCGCGCCATTCTTGCTTGCCTGTGAGAATGAGACCGGCACCGAAGTCGCGGTATACCGGCATGTAAAGTTCCTTGCGGACAATGACCGGGTTTTCGATCTTCCATTCGATGCCGCCCTTGATCGGGGACTTCTCAAGCGGACCGTATTCTTCGGTGACAAAGCGTGTCGTGTCGGCATAAATGCGGAAGACGGATTCTCCGACGGGCACATCGCGGCTGCTTTCATAATTCGTGTACGGAATCATGCCCTTGTTTTCAAGATTCGTGCGGCTGAACTGCATGTAGATAAAGTCACCCGGAGCAAGTTCCGAAAGCGGGAAGTGGGCCGTCTGGCTTTCGTTGCCTCCGCCAATTTCAGTAGCATATGTAATATAGGCACCGTTGAGTGTCGCCTTCTGCTTGAGTTTCCAGTTGCTGTCGTAGACTTCGAGAGCGTTCAAGAAGATGCGGTCATAGCCCGGCAAGAAGTCGAACGTGAATTCACGATAAATGGCGGCACCGCGCTGGTCGAGCACTTCGAGGAGCATTTCTTCGCTGCGGACCCAGTTGGCGCTCTTTTCGGCCTTGAGGGATTCCTTCTGGTAATGAATCACGGCGGGGAAGTCGCCTTCGACGGCGGTCTGCTTAGCTTGCGGGCGGAGGAGCGTCTTCAGGTCGGCGGTACGTTCTTCGACAGGCGTAATCGGCTTCTGGAGAGTACGGTTGTCCGCCTTGCCGAGGTAAGCCTTCGTTGCGGAGAGAAAACTCTTGGCGTCTTCGTTGTCTGGGCGGAGGGCGAGGGCCTTGGTGAGCGCCTTTTCTGCATCGCGATAATTGCGGCTATAGAACAAGATCTTGCCGTGCATCGTCCAGACTTTATAGTCGTTCTTTGCCTTGGCGAGCGTTTCGTCGCTGATGGCGCGGGCTTCTTCGTAGCGACCGAGGAACATGAGTGCGTCCATGAGCGTTTCGCCAAGTTCCTTGCTCATGCCAAAGCGGCCGCGAATGCCGTACAGGATATCGACGGCTTCGGCGTACTGGTCAAGGCCCATGTAGGTCTTGGCGAGGTAAACGCCCAGGCGTGAACTCGGCTGCGTGTCGAAAAGTCTTTGTACCACGATGAGGGACTGGTGGCGCTGTCCCAAGCCCCAGAGGGCATCGCTCAAGTTGATGACGTATTCCGGATTGTTTGGTGTGTAGCGGAGGGCCGCTTCGGCGCATTCACGGGCATGGCCGTAGTCGAACAAGGCTTCGTACATTTCGCCGAGAATGGAGAGCAACTTGCCGTTTTTACGCACGAGATCCATCTGGCTTGTGAAATAGCTGATGCCGGGGCCGTAAAGTTCCTTCATCTGGTACACGAAACCGCAGTTGATGAGGTAAAGCGGTTCTTCCGGATCCATCTTGTTCGCGCGTTCAAAGTAGCTGAGGGCCACAAACGGCTGGTCTTCGAGCAAGCGGAGAATACCGACCTGGCTCATGACGGCGGCGTTGAACTTGTTCTGCTTTTTGCGGGATTCTTCGTCACTTGCGGTCTTGGGCATGGCACCGACCTTGAGGCCGCTAATCGCGTTCTTCATGACGGATGCGTATTTCTTCTTGTTGATGCCCTGTGTCCAGGTGGCAATCAATATGCCGCGTCCGTTATCGTAGAAATATCTACCTGTATAATAGAAGTCGTATTTGTTGACGACATGGGTGAGGGTAAATTCCTGGGCATAGCGGTCGCCGACCTTGACGCGCTGGACTTCAAAGCTAGCCTCGTTCATGGAAAGTCCAAGACGGTTCAAAAGAACCTTGAACATGTCTTGCTGACTGACTTCGTCGCCTGGGACAATTGCGCCGTAAACAAAAAGCGAAATATCTTCTTTCTTGTTGCTGAGAACCAGGTCTGGGTCTTCGTTCTGACGGGCGACACTGGCCCAGGTGTGCCAAAGCGTATCGCTTGTGCTCCAGGAATAGCCGAGATCTGCACTAGAATGCTGCATGATGCGTTCGGCAGAGAGTTCCGAAACTTCTTCTTTCACGACGTCTTTCAGCTTGAATGTCGCAAAGAAGTCTTTCCATTCTTGCTTGAGGGCGCCTTCGGGGAGCTGCGTGTCTGTTGCGGCGAGCGTGAGCGTGAAAATTCGGTTCCCGGCGCCAATCACGAGACCGACAGCTTCGTAAGGCGTGTCGTAGCGCTTGCCGGCCACGTCAAAGAATGCGCCTGTCGTGCCAAAAGCTTCTTCTGGGTAAGTCTCGGCAAGTGTTGCCTTCTTGCCGCTCGATTCGAAGGATTGCATTTCGATTTGGGCACGGTCCATGAGGCGGAGCGGTTCGCCTTCGGGGAGCATCACTTCGACGAGAACGGCTCGGCGCCCGGTTTTCGGGTTGTAAAATTCATAGGGGGCATTGTCTTCGCCGCCGATGATTGTCCATCCGTTGTCAGGTGCGGTAAATGTGCAACCGCTAGTTTCGATGGTGCCGCCAGTAGCGATTGTGGTCGGAGCTTCTTCGGTAACATAGTCCGAGGCTGAATCGTCGTCGTATACTTCGGTTGTTTCTGAAACTTCTTGCGTTGGGGTTGGATTCACTTCGGGTGTATTGTTGCCGGCGCAGGAAATAAGGAAAAACAGTCCGAAAGCCGCTGTAAAACGGGCACATAAATTTTCTTTTTTTACAAACGAATAACGCATAATAATCTCGGGAAAAATGTTTAACACCCTAATTTTAGAAAAATAGGGTAGGACAAAGTAGCGCTTTGCGATACAAACAAGAATAATCTTATTATCCTTTCTTAATCTTTACATTGCAAAGATATGTTAGCTTAAACTAATAAAAAGGGTGGGGCTAACCTCACATGGAGGTCTTAACCCATTTGGACGGTTTCAGACCCCTAAAATAGGCTCCCAAATCTCTTTTTTTTCGATTATTACTACACAAAAACTTTGATTTTTTGTATCTTTCCTGCCAGCAAAGCTCCACCGTGTAGGTGGGTAGCAATTTCAACAATAAAAAAAGGATCCAATAATGGCTCTCAAACTCGGTATTAATGGTTTCGGTCGTATCGGCCGTATGGTCTTCCGCGCTGCTGTGGAAAACTTCTCCAAGGACATCACTGTTGTCGGTATCAACGACCTTCTCGACGCTGACTACCTCGCATACATGCTCAAGTATGACTCCGTCCACGGCCAGTTCAACCACGACATCAAGGTCGAAGGCAACTTCCTCGTTGTCGACGGCAACAAGATCCAGATCTTCGCTGAAAAGGATCCGACCAACATTACTTGGGGCGCTCTCGATGTAGACGTCGTTGTTGAATCCACTGGTTTCTTCCTCACTGCAGAACTTGCTGAAGCCCACCTCAAGGCTGGTGCTAAGAAGGTCATCATGTCTGCTCCGTCTAAGGACTCCACTCCGATGTTCGTGTACGGCGTGAACGACAAGACCTATGCTGGTCAGAAGATCATCTCCAACGCTTCCTGCACCACCAACTGCCTCGCTCCGATCTCTAAGGTCCTCAACGAAAAGTTCGGCATCGTCCGTGGCCTCATGACCACCGTTCACGCTGCAACTGCTACTCAGAAGACCGTTGACGGCCCGTCCAAGAAGGACTGGCGCGGTGGCCGTGGCATCCTCGAAAACATCATCCCGTCTTCTACGGGTGCTGCTAAGGCTGTGGGTAAGGTTCTTCCGGAACTCAACGGCAAGCTCACTGGTATGTCTCTCCGCGTGCCGACTTCCGACGTTTCCTTCGTTGACCTCACTGCTGAACTCAAGAACGCTCCGGCTGCTGACAAGGACGCAGCATACGCAGCAATCTGCGCTGCTATGAAGGAAGCTTCTGAAGGCGAACTCAAGGGCATCCTCGGCTACACCGAAGACGCTGTTGTTTCTACCGACTTCCGCAACAACTCCTGCACTTCTATCTTCGACGCTAAGGCCGGTATCCAGCTCGACCCGACCTTCGTGAAGGTTTGCTCTTGGTACGATAACGAATGGGGCTACAGCAACAAGGTTTGCGAAATGGCTCGCGTTATCACCAACTACAAGGGCTAATTAAAGTTTAAATAGTGTTAGTGGTGTGGGCGTAACGCTCTAAGCAATTTGATTCCCACACCTCCGCTAAAAAAGCTTTTGGACCTCGCCAATTCGGCGGGGTTCTTTTTTTATGCTTTGTCACCCCGGCCACTGTGCCGGGGGCGGCATTTTCTGAAGACAAGTATCTTGTTAACCCGAAGATGTTTTTTTCGTCATCCCGAATCCCGCAGGGATGAGTGATCCAGTTAAGTCTAGATTTTACTGGATGGGGCTTTGCCTTCAGGATGACGTCGTGATTAATCACAACGTCACTTCTTTCAGAAAATCCGCTTTAAGCTTGGATAGTAACGTTGCCGCTTTGCGCTTTTCTTTGCGCTGTTTGCGATTGCGGAGCAGAGTCGGGATGACGCTTGGGTGGTGGAGCGCAAAAGGCAATGAGGCTTCGGCGCCGAATGCTTTGGAAAGTACGATTGCCATTGACTTGTAATCGCGCATTCCCGCGATCATCTCAGCTTCATTGCTTGTCGCTTGAGCTACAAGATAGGGCACGGAGAACATCTTGCCGCCGGCGTGCATCATGCGGAGTGTATAGTCTGCAAGTCTTGCGTATTCAGGGAGCGTTGTGTCAAAACCGCCTGTGCGCTGAATAATGCGTCTCGAATAAATTCCGAGATACGGATGCGGCGCGGCGACGTAGCGCAGTGGGGCGTTCTCGTCGATTTCGACAAAGCCCGATCCTTTAGCGGCCGGCTTCAATAAAAATCCGCCTAGAAATTTTTCTTTGTCTGTACGAATGCGAGGTGCAAATGCATCGACCATCGGAAAACTGTCTGTGACTTCTGCAACGTTGTTCAAAAAGTCGCGGTCGATCCGGATGCTTGGGTGCGCAAACACGACCCATTCTCCTTCGATCTCGTCAAGATGTTTATTCCATTCGTTTGTATGGAACCAGGCTAGTTCTTTATCCGTGAATGGCGGTTGGGGTAATTTCCCCTGAGACTCGTCAAAGTTTTCGTCAAAAACAAAAACGTCGAACTGGCGCATGGCTTATCTCAATTGGATTCTAGAACTCTATGCGCAGACCGAGCCTGTGCTCATATCCCATGCTTTCGGCGAGATACGAAAAGGCGTAGTCAAAGCCGAACAGGTCTGAAGTGTAGCCAAGGCCGAGGCTGAACACGCGGGCTTCGTTCGATTCATCGGGCCTGCTGGACGAAGACGCCAGTTCCTTGATATCGCGGGATAAGTCTAGCCATGTACGTGTGAAACCAGCGCGAATGCGGAAAAATTCCCCGAGCGCATATTCGGCGCCGAGGTTCAGGTCGGGTTCTGCATAGCGCGGAAAATCGGTTTCGGCAAACAAGGTCAAACGCGGAACGCTGCGCGGCTTGAGAAATCCGCCAAAGGCGAAAGTCTGTGATAACGGGTAGGAATCGTCGGCGTCTTTTTTCACATAGCCGCGAATCATCGCACCGAAATCTCTAGCCACAAAGGAGATACCGTAATTTTTTGAATCAGACATCCAGGTCAAGCCCCAGTCGAATGCAGCCGCTAAAGCGGTCTGGTCTCCGGCTTCGCCTGTCAGTTTATCTGATGCAAACTTGAGCGTTGCACCAACACGGATGTGCTTCATCGGATAAGCGACAGTTGCCGTTGTCAGCTGGCTGAAGGGCTTGTATTCCTTACCCGTTTCTTGCCCATATTCATCGTAACCCGTGATCGAACCGTAAGAAATCCAGTTGTACGAGAACTGTAGAATAAATTTTTGATATTGCGTTGTGTAAGAGAGCGATCCCTGGTTGCTTGCGAATTCACCTGTTTGCCAGTGGGCTTCGGCAACGCGTTTTTTGCCCTCGGCAATGAGTACTGCAGCAGGGTTCAACTGAACAATAGACGGGTCCGTGGTCGGAAGTGCAGCCGCTGATTTTTCAAGGGCCGCGTTGCGAGGACTGTCAAATGTCGATAGAAATGAAAAAACTTCTTGCCCTGCATCGTGCTTAGAAAAATAACCAAAATCTGCTGCGGGGCATGCAATTGCAATAGATGCTATTACGGAGAGTTTTTTCAATAAATCCATGATATAAATTTATAAAAAATCAGAAGAAAATTTTTGAGATATGAAGCTGTAAGCTTATTTTTTTTGTTTATTGGTGCTTATAATGCCTTTACAATATGGAAATGTTTTTGTATATTTGCTCCTGCTCGGGCTACTAGCTCAGTTGGTAGAGCAACGCCCTTTTAAGGCGTGGGTCGAAGGTTCGAGCCCTTCGTAGCTCAGTAATCGGTTCCATTTATCGGAGCCGATTTTTTTTATATTAAGACAAAAGTTTGTTTTGTGAAAAATTATATGGCTAAAGTTCCCTTTCTCGATTTGAAACTTTTAAATGCTCCGTACATGGATGTATTGAAAAATGCCGCATGTTCCGTTGTGGAATCGGGCTGGTATATCCGTGGGTGTTTTTGTGAACGCTTTGAACAGGCGTTTGCTGAATATTGCGGTGTAAAATACGCTGTAGGCGTGGGGAATGGTCTTGATGCCTTAACCCTTATTTTGCGGGCGTCCATGGAACTTGGGCGCTTGCATGAAGGCGATGAAATTTTAGTGCCTTCGAATACGTTTATTGCGACTGTCCTTGCGGTTAGTGCGGTAGGGCTTAAGCCTGTGCTTGTGGAGCCTTCTGCAAATACATACGATATGGATCCGAAGTTGCTGGAAAAGGCATGTGGTGCGCGAACCCGCGCGATTCTTGCGGTGCATTTGTACGGGCGCCTTTGTGATATGGATGAAATTTGTGAGTTTGCCAATACGCATGATTTGCTCCTGTTCGAAGACAGTGCTCAAGCTCATGGTGCTCGTATGAGCGATGGTCGCTGTGCGGGCTCGTTTGGGGCGGCGGCCGGTTTCAGTTTTTATCCGACAAAGAATCTGGGAGCGCTTGGCGATGCGGGCATGGTCCTCACGAACGATGCCGATATTGCAAACATGGTGCGCGCTCTCGGGAATTACGGTTCTGAACGTAAGTATGTGAATAAATTCAAGGGCGTGAATTCTCGTTTGGATGAGATGCAGGCATCGCTGTTGCTTGCAAAGCTTCCGCATTTGGACGAATCGAATGAACGTCGCCGTGAAATCGCGGTCCGTTATTGTTCTGAAATCAAGAATCCGAAGGTCATTTTGCCGGAGATTCCTGCAACGCCGTCCGAGCATGTGTGGCATGTCTTCGTGATCCGTTTAAAGAGCGAAGAATCCCGCAATGAATTGCAGAAGTTCTTGGGTGCGCGTGGCATTGAGACGCTTATTCATTACCCGATTCCACCGCATCAGCAAGAAGCGTATGCACACGAGTTTAATGGCGAGTATCCGATTGCTGAAACCTTGGCGAAGACGGTTCTCAGCATCCCCATGAGTCCTGTGATGACTGATGATGAAGTCTCTGAAGTGATTGCGGCAATTAATGAGTTTTAAAGATAAAATGTGCGAAAAAGGAGATGCCCGCTCTCTGGCGGACATGACAACGAGTGGATAAGACTAAATCTGAACAAGTGAATTTTTGGAAAGCGTTTATGGGTTCGGGAATGGTGACGTTCCTGAATGCATTGCGTGTTTTTGTCGTGAACAAGCTTTTGGCTGTATTCCTTCCGCCAGCAGCATTTGCATGTGTCGGGCAGTTCATGAATTTCATGACGATGGGGCAGGCGACTTCTTCACTAGCGCTCCAGAATGGCTGGGTGAGCCTCTCGGCGCAGAACAAGGATCACTTGGAACAGTTACGTGGTGTTTGGCGTGGCGGTTTTCGCTTGACGACTTTTGCAAGCATCGCCACGTTTGCCATTGCTCTTGTCCTTTGCTTTACGGTGCCGCTTGAAAAATTTTTCCCGGGCATTCATCCGCGTCTTGTGCAGGCGGCGGTTATCTTTGCATTGCCGGGCGTTTTTGCGACAAATATCATTACGATTACAGCATCCGTGATGAACGGGCTTGGGTATTACCGCCGTTGGGCGCTCATCAACATGGTGTCTTCGCTGTGGCAAATGCTCTGGGTCGCATTCTTTCTTTATTCAGAACGTTTAAGTGTCCTTTCGATTGTGGCAACGCAGTCCGTTGTTGCCGGAATTTTTGCAGCGCAAATCGCATCCCGTGTGGGCTTTAGCTTAAGTGAAATCCGCAAGTCTGCGCTTGATATCCGTGCTCCGTGGGTTTCTTATGCGTTGATGGGTATTGTTCCGATGGTGCTTTCGCCTGTGGTGCTGACGTTCATGCGAATGACTATTGGCGAGAATTTGGGATGGGATGCGGCTGGCATTTGGCAGGGCATCTGGAAAATTTCAGATTTTTTGACGGCGTTTTTCTCGGCGATTCTTGGCGTGATTATCTTGCCGAAGGTCTCTGCGAAAATGGTAAAATCGGAGTTTTGGAATATGTTTCGCCCGCTTTTGTTGAAGTCGATGGCGCTTGCGCTTGTGGCTGTTTTGATCCTCTATTTTGGTCGTTCGCTTTTTGTCGCGCTGATGCTTTCTTCGGCGTATGCTGGTGCCGCCGACTATATGCCTATGCAGCTGCTGGGCGATTTTTTCCGCGTGGGCGGATGGGCTCTTGGACTTGTGCTGATTGCCCGTCGTGAAACGAAAAAATTCCTGGTTCTTGAAATTTGCTCTGAACTTGTCTTGGCGAGTGCAACTGTAGCTTTCGTTAAGCTTTATGAATTTAATGGCCCGATGATGGCGTATGCGCTCGAAAACTTTTTGACGCTTGTCGCCTCGTTTATTCTTGTGTGTCGTTTAGAGTGGTCTAAAACGGAAGGGGCGTAAACATGAATCCGAAAGTTTCTGTAATCTTGCCGAGCTATAATCACGAACCGTATGTTGAAGCGGCTGTCCGTTCTGTAATGGAACAGACGGGTGTTGATTTTGAGTTGATCGTTATTGATGATGGCAGCAAGGATCGTTCTCCGGAAATTTTGAAACGGCTTTCTGAAGAATTCGGTTTTACGTTTATCCATCGCCCGAATCAAGGTGTTGTTGCAACGCTGAACGAGGCGCTTTCTCTTGCTCGTGGAAAGTATGTGTGTTCGTTTTCTTCGGATGACATTATGCCTCCAGACCGTCTCAAAAAACAGAGCGATTTTCTAGAAGCCCATCCAGAAGCTGTTGCGTGTTTTGGACAAGTTGTTCCGCTGTATGAAGGCGATAGGGTAGGGACCGAGATGGACTGCCGCTACCTCCGCAGCGTACCGCAGGTGACTTTTGAGGAATCTTTTCTTGGCCGAAAAGCCTTGCATGGCTGTGCCGAAATGTTCATTCGCGAAAAGATTCTTGAAATTGGAGCTTATGATAAGCGTTATTTCTTCGAGGATTATCCGCTTTTTCTGAACATCCTTTACCATTATGGCCCGCAGCCGGTTTCGAAGGATTTTGTGTGTTGCTATTACCGCGAACACGGTGATAATTTACATGTAAATCACGACCGGATCTATAGTGAAATTTTGCGCATCCTGGTCGAAAACTACAGTACGCATCCTCTTTATAAAAAGGCTGTCCGCGCTTGGAAAGCCAACTGGTTTTCTGCGGTGGCTGCCCAGAATAAACTAAAGGCGCTATGCCTGATTCCAAAGGTGATTTCGCTTTCTCCGCGCTTCTGGATGCGCTTGCCCAAGCTCTTTATTCCGCGAAGGTTCCTGAAATTCTAATCTTCTACAATTTCATACGGCGCATTGCCTAGCAAAGATGCGTATTTGGGAAAATTAGATGGATAAGTCTTGAATTTGCGATTGCGGTAGAGCTTTGCTTTTGATGCTCGTGAAATGAGGAAAAATTCTGTGAAAGCTTTCAGGTAATCGGTCGCGTTCTTTGAACCGTTGAAATCGATGTGGATGCTTTTCCCCTTGACCGTAACCACATTTGGAAGTTTTTCGGCTTCCGCAAGGAATGTCGGGCTGTCCGCTGTTACAAGCGTTTTTCTTAATGTTGTATCCGAACTGTCATCCCGGACTGGAGGGATCATCTCCTTTTTCAAAACATTCATCGCGGCATTCAAGAGTTTCCGCTTGCCTTTCTCAGACAGCTCCTTGAAAGTGAATTCCTTGAAATCCCCAAGCTTATTCTGGAAGCGGAACGAAATTGCAGTGTAGTTTTCGCCTAGCAGTTTGCTGTAATGTGCAAGTTCTTGTTCTAAAATTGGCGATGGTTTGAAAAGTTCGTTAAAATAAATTGGAAATTCCTTGCCGACGGTATCCACGCACGAATAGAGATGGAACTGTTTGTGATTTGAATCGAGCTGGCGCTCTAGCGCAGAATCGTTGTTGAAATCTTCTCGGTAAAGTAAAACTGGCTTGGCGATTTCACAATTGTGACTGATTTCATTTTCTCCAATAATCCAATTTACTTTGTTTGGCTGCAAAATTTCTTGAAGTTCAAATGGCGATGTATGGAAAATCTTGAAGTCGAGATTGTGCTCTTTGGCGAATTTGTATGCGCTGGTCATTCCGCGGAGCCTGTCGGTGAGTCCACCATGCATCCATTTTCCATCGGCCATGAATATGAGTGTTTGGCGATTCTCGCGATCTTCGTGATTTTCGCTGGCTTTGCAAACCTCACTACGGGTGTCGCTATTTTTGTACCCCTCGTTCAAATGCCTTAGCTTTATCCCGCGCTTGATCAAATAGTCATGAACGCGTTTTTCACCGAAAACGCGCCGCGCTGTGCGGATGAAGACTTCTTTGGGCGTTAAGGGAATCACGAAAGTCCTTTTTTCAAAAGCTTGAGGAAAAGCGGGCGAGGGAGATACGAAAGTAGAATGGCCATGCGGTTTCGCAAGCGGATTTTTAGGTCAAAGAAGGTGCCCAAACGGTACTTGCGAATGTGAGCCATCGCTCTTTTGCGGCAATCTGCAAATTTATCTGAATCCTCGGTTCGCATCAAAATGCTGAAGCTTGCGCTCACGAGCATGCTGCGGGCGGCCTTGTACAACGGCTTCGAGATGCTCTTCATCCTTTCAAAAACATTTTCGGCAACGTCTAGCAACACAATCTTTGATTCGTCAAATGGCGTGGCGAGGTAGCTGCCTGGGCGCTTGCGGTAAAAGTAAAGGTTCGACTTTGTCGTTACAACTTTGTTAGCACCAAGCAAAATTTCTGGAATCAGTGCAAGGTCTTCAAAAATTTGACCAGCCGGGAAAAATTTCCCTTTCCACAGGTCTGCCTTGTATAGCTTATTCCAGGCGGAGTAATCTGGCAACGAGTCTTGGTAAAGCGAAATCCTGGCCGCTTCTTCTGGCGTGAGGCTTGCCGAAATAGATGTGTTGGGTGTTGTTCCGTCGCACTTGTACGCTTCGTCGATATTCTTGATGGAACAGCAGGCTATATCGGCCTGGTGCAACTGCGCTATGAAAAATAAAGTTTCAAGAAAGTTCGGAGCTACGCAGTCATCGCTATCAATAAACGTCACGTATTCGCCGCGCATGATCTTGAGACCCGTATTGCGCGCTTCGGACGGACCCTTGTTCGGTTGCCCGATGAGCTTGAATCTCGAATCAGACGAGGCGTAACCGGCTGCTATTCTAGCTCCGCCATCGGTTGAACCGTCGTCGATGATGATGGCTTCAAAATCCGAAAATGTTTGAGCGATAAGACTATCGAGGCAATCCTTGATGAATGCCTCGGTGTTGTACATCGGGATGATGACGCTTACGGCTGGCATTATTTGCCTTCGGTTTCGTCTACGAAACCTTTAAGTGCTTCGACCCAGCCTGCACGGACAAAAGCGCCAGCTTGGACAAGGTCGTTTTGAGCTTTTTCGTATGCCTTGAGGATGTTGTTGTATTCCGAAACATCCCGCATCATCTTCACGTCGTGGTGGAGCTTCTTTTCAAGCATGTCCTGCTTCCACTGGGCGACTGCGGCAAGATGCTTGCAAGATTCGCCAAAGCAGTCCAGGTAAGCAGGCACGGTATCGAGGAACGTCTTTTCGTATGGCTTGGCTTTGGATTTCGCCTCTTTAACGAGTGCTTTTTGCGGGGTGACGTTCTTTTGCAGTTCGCCCATGAGCCTCACGATACGGATAAAATCCACCTGCGGCCAAATAAGGCTGAACGGCCACATCTTTTTCCAGTGGAACTTGAATATGGATTCGTGCGCGGTATTCTTGGCGCGCATCATTTCCTTGAGGTTGTTGTAGATAATCTGGGACGGTAATTTGTAAATGTCTTCGCTCATACCTGAAGAATATAAAAAATAGGCGTGTTAGTCCTTGTTTTTTACTTTAAATTTGCTTGTTTTTTTTAAATTAAAGTTTAGATTATTTCTGAAAACTCCTCTTTTTAAAGGAATACTATGGATAAGAAGAAAATGAAGATCCTCGTCGTGGTTGACGTTGTCATCCTCGTCGCTCTCATTGTTGTCCTGAAATCCCTCCAGGGTGGCTATGAGGAACAGGCTAAGAGAACTGTCAATGAACAGGAATCGGCTTATTTGGAAAAGAATACGCAAGTCCTCGTGGAACAGTGGCGCTCCATCGATCAGTACAGCATGGCTTGGAAGCTTGTGTATTCCATGCTTTCCGGTGCAAAGACAGAAGCTGCTTTCAAGAGCAATCTTGCTGCGATTGAAAACGACAAGGACGCCCGCTTCAAGCAGATTTCTCACCTTTACACGGGTGCTGGCATTAACGATGCCGTACAGAACAGCATCTATGAAAAGGCTGGCCTTGCCGAAGGTTCTATCCTCGTTAAGAACGAAAAGGGTTCTAAGGAAGTCGCTTGCGGTAAGGACTGCGTCGTGAAGTTCACTTTTGCGAAGGGCAAGCTCAAGAATGTCGATTACAGTGCCCTGGTCCAGTATAACCTTGCAAACAGCCTCAAAATTGAAAAACCGGCTGAATATCATTTTGAATAAGGGAGAACGTCATGAATTTAAAGAATATCGCTATCGCTCTTACCGTTCTCGTCTTTGGCCTTATCGCCATGCTCTTCATGCAGAAGGGCAACTATGTCAACCAGGCTAAGGAACATTACGATGCCACAACGGCCAAGTCCTTCAAGGGCAACTCCATGGTCCTTGAACTTGTCAACAATGGTATCGAAACGAACAAGTCTACATGGGCCATTGCTTGCCAGGCTCTCCAGACGGTGAAAACCTCTCAGGATATGGCAAGGCTCGAAGCCAAGTTCTTCCCGGCAACGAAGGGAACCATGAGCATCACGAACAAGACTCGCCGTTTTGAAGCAAGCTCTGCTAACGTCATCGTTTCCACTTTCGGCAAGGTCGAAGAGGACAAGAAAACGGGCGTAAAGAGCCTCGCTGACCTCCAGTCCGTTGACGTGAGCGTACTCCTCGGCAATGTTGTCGCTGCCGCTGAATCTGACGAAGGTGCAGAAGAAGGCGACGAAGAATAGCGCTTTGTATTTCTTGTTGTGCCCGCTTTCGAGCGGGCTTTTTCTGTTTTTATAAGGACATTGAATTTTTTTTGATGCTTTATGAGGCTGGCATAGTATATATTTATTAAGAGCAATGATTTATCGAAGGAGAAAAATTTATGATTCAACCTATCAATGGAAAATTCGAAATGCCGGTCCTCCCGTATGGCACTTCAGATTTGTCTCCTGTGCTTAGTGCCGAGACTCTTGATTTTCATTTCGGCAAGCATTTGCAGACATACCTGAATAATTTAAATGCCGCACTTCCGGGGAGTGCTTTTGAAGGTAAAACCGTCGAAGAAATTGTAAAAACTGCCGATGGGGCTGTGTTTAATAATGCTGGCCAATTCTTGAACCATTGCATGTATTTTATGCAGTTTAAGGCGCCGTTTGCAGGGAATATTCCGACCGGGAAGATTGCTGATGCTATTGTCAGTGATTTTGGTTCAATCGAAAAATTCCAAGACGAATTTCAGGCGAAGGGGGCTGGGCTTTTTGGTTCCGGCTGGGTTTGGCTATCGGCAGATGCCTCTGGCAAACTTGTAATCACGCAGGAAGTCAATGCCCAAAATCCGCTAACAAAGGGCTTGAAACCGCTCCTCACGTTTGACGTGTGGGAACATGCTTACTATATCGATTACCGCAATCGCCGTCCGGACTATCTCAAGACGCTTTGGAACATCGTTAATTGGGATGTCGTGAACGAACGTCTCGGTTAACGTTTCATAAACACCGTCATCAGTTCTACTGCTGCAGCATGGCGTTCACCTTTTCTGCAATTTCAGACATGTGTCCTTCGAGAAACTCTCCTGGACATGCCTTGTTCGCAAACCACTTGTGGAGGGTGAGGTTCTGTAGCAGTTTACCCTCGGCGTCTGTTTTCCCTATGAGCGACTTGTCGTGCTTCCAGCGGAGCTGGGTAATCCCGTTCCTACGGCATACATCGGCGACGAGCTTGATTAATGATTCGTATGCTTCGGTGTAGACGGCGTAAGGGGATTTGCTATCGCTTGATACTTCGATGGTTATAGCTCGATGGTCGTTCTCGGGGTTGCTGCTGCACCAACTACGGGATGATTCCGGCACGTACATGGCGATTCGCCCGTCTTTACCGATGCCGTAATTTGAAGATGCCATAACAGCCTTGTTCGCAAAATGTGTTCCGAGATTTTCGACTGACATCTGGCCTGCTGTGCAGTGGATGGTAATCGTATCTATCGCATGCGTTCTTATTGTAGTCTTGTTCGGTGATAGAGCAACGTAAGATACGAGTGGACTGTTGGTGTAGTTTGCCATGTGCATTCTCCTTCTTGGCTTGTTTGTACAAATGATTTATACTTTACTTTTTTTGTAATATACTTTCATTTGTGAGGTTTGCAAAAGTGTATGCACAAAGTTACAGTTGCAATACAAAGAATGTGGGGTGCTAGAGAATTTTCTTCATGCGGATGCATTCAAAGATGCCCCAGCGGTGCGGCTGATCACCGATGAGCTTGTACCCAAGCTTCTCGTAAAATCCTGTGGCTTCTAGGCGGCTGTCGATGATGATCTGTTTGTAGCCGCACTCGGCGATCCATTTTTCGGCTTCGCGGACGGCCATGGCGCCGAGCTTTTGACCGCGATATTCCGGCATGACGACTACGCGCCCGATTGTTGCTGTTTCTTCATCAATTTCGTAGAATCTGCATGTTGCTACGGGATATTCATCGTCAAGTAGAACGATGAACTTCGTGCCGTCGCAATCGTGTTCGTCAAATTCATCACGGAGCGAAATGTGATACGCCCGATTCATCGCCTGGATGCGCACTGAATAAGCGCCTGCGCGTTGCCATTCTTCTGTTGCACGGAGAACTTTGATATCCATTGGGTTGCCTTTTAATCAAGCTTGTCAAAGAAAATCTCACCGTCTTGCTGGACGATGGTGATGGTGTGTGTGCCTTTGTTGCCCATGTCGTTGTAATGGACGAGGAATTTGCCATCGCCAAGCGGTTCAATCTTTTCGACTTCGCGGATGTCCTCGCCATCCTGCGCATTGCTGCGGAATTTCCAGACGGCGTAGCCGCCACCATCGCTGAACTCGTCGTCGTAGGCTTTTGAAAGTTCTTGCGCGAGACTCATTGTGCAATACTTCGCGATGACGGAGTCGTTCGCGAATTCGTTCCCGAAGATATGCTTGCTGTAGAACGTTTGGATTTTTTCTATGGCTTGGGTGTTTGTGTTGTTGCTTGAGTTCTTTTTTGTTTCTTCTGGCAAAAAGCCGTGATTCTTGAAAATTCTGAAAATCTTGATGTAACGTTCGTCATTATGATTGCTAGGTCCAATGGAAAATCTATTTAAACGTTTTTCATCCGCGACCTCGATGGATACGTTTGAACATAGATAAGCAATCTGATATATATCCAAATAAACGCCAAGGGGCTTTGTTTCGATGGATTTTAAATCGAAAATACTTAATTCGGTAAATTCGTTGAAAATGGCTTTAGCTTCTTGTGGTTCCGCTGTTTTTACTGTTTTATGAATGGCTTTGCCGTCATCTTCATAAATGGTCTTGGTGCATTTAGAAAAATCGGCTGTTTTGCACGTGAATTCCAGAGCGAGACCGCCCATATCGTCATTGGAAAATGCGTACCGTAGGGAGAATAAATCACCTGATGAAATTGGCTTTAAGTCGTATTTGCTTAAAAGGTTCTTTAAATTTTGTTCGTCATCTGCGTTGAATTCATGAAACTCGTCAATTCGAAAAACATTTGCTTGGTCTAATTTAAAAATGATATCATGATGAAAGTATATCAGTGCAATTACGCATATTGCCACGGCGATCCAAATAAACTTTTTCTTTTTCATAATTCTAAGGCTTGATGGTTATCGGTGTACCGTCTTTGACGGCGTCGTAGATTTCTTCGATTTCGTCGTTCGTGACCGCGATGCAGCCGGCAGTCCAATCTTTCCACTTGTGCCAGAATTTAAAGAGGAACGCCGGAATCTTGTTCGGGTAGCCGTGGATCATGATGTCGCCACCGGGCTCGTAGTTGCCATCTTTTGCGGCCTTGATTTGTTCTGCGTTCGGGTACGAGATCCTCATCGATAAATGAAAAATGCTCTTTGGATTGTGCTTCTCGATGATGTAGTTGCCCTCGGGCGTCTTGTTGTCGCCGGATTTGACTTTCGCTCCGACAGGATTCTTGCCCAATGAAATTCTGTATGATTTGACAACAACATCGCCCTTGAGTAAGTACATTTTGCGGTTTGCCTTTTCTACGAGAATGTTGTCGATGGGTGAGGAGAGCATGACTTTTGGGGTTTCCTTTTCCGATGAGCAAGAGAACAAAAGAAATGTTAGTAAAAGTAGGAGTGTGCTTGAAATTTTCATTAGATGATTTGAAATGTTGTATGTTAAACATTCTGCAATATAAAAAATGTTTAATGGGGGCGAAGGTGGCTGTCTTCAAAAATTTTGTACGCCACTTCAATTCTTGGGGATAGCTGGATGGTGACAAGGTCTTTGTCTTTTTCAATTTTTGCAGCGTAATCCATTATGATTTGAAAAATAAATCATTTGAAATCGTGTTGCAATGGTTGGGTTTGACACAGTAAGAGATGTTTGTAAAATTTTTTCATGCCCCTTGCCAGCTATTCGAAAGTTAGGTACAATTACTGCATCCCGAACGCATCTCGTTAATTTAAGGCGAGGTGCGTTTTCGTTTTATTGCGAAAACGCCTCAGAAAGTTAAATGGTTACGAAAGTGACCGAAAACGGAGGCTATAATATGAGTCGCAGCTATAAGAAACCGTTTGTGAAAATGGCTTCGGATGTAGAGTTTCAAAAAATGGCGAATCGAGAGTTCCGTCGTAAGACCAAAAATGTCTTGCGGGGTTCTGCTGATCCTGAACGTCACATGCTGGAAAAGAACCATAAAGAGGGTGATTGCTGGGAATGGCCTTCTGAAGGAGTTAAACTACCAGTTTCGGACCCAAAGGGGATTAGGAAATAAAATTGCACAGAAAAAGACAAAGTACAATACATTTGTGATTACAATTGTATTGACAATTGTGTGTACGGTAATTATATTGAGGGGTAGAATTAGTGGCTAGATGGAATTCGGAAAAAAATGAATTGTTAAAGGCGACGAGGCATGTTTCTTTCGAACAGGTCGAAGAAATTATGCGGAAGAATGAGGTTATAGACGATTACGAACACCCGAATCAAGAAAAATATCCGGGGCAGAGAATCTTGGTTGTTAAAATTGACGGCTACTGTTGTGTTGTTCCGTATAAGCCCGAGCCTGATGGCGATATTTGGCTTAAGACTATAGTGCCGAGTCGAGTTGCGCAGAAAAAATATGGAGGACTATAATGTTGTCTTTTAAAGAGCATGCGAAAAAGTTCAATCTAGACGAAGAGGAACAAGAAATCCTTGCCGATTTCGAGGCTAATCACGCAGGAAAACCTCAGATTACCGAAGAACGTAAAAAAGAACTTGCGTCGTTAGCGAATGCTTCTTACATGTTTAGGGCTTCTGCGAAGAAACCCTATACGATTCGTTTGCACTCTGGTGCGGTCGAAGTTATTAAGGCTTTTACGGATCGCTTTGGTGGACACTACCAAACGCTTGTCGATGATGCTGTGATAGAACTTGCTGCAAAACTCAAGGCAGAGATGGTGTAGGGATTCCCCCCTTTACCTAGGGCTTCGTCCTAAAGCACTCTACTCGTAAAGAGTCTAGATAAGATGTGAGCTCCGGTTAAACCTAATTATTTCAATAAATGGTTGTATTTCGAGTTTTTTGCTTGATCTTTTCCCAATAGGCTTCTTATTCTTTCTTTTTGTCAGCTTCATCAATTCTTGTTGCAATAGCTGCTATCAAAAAAATAATTAACCATAATGCTAACAAAATACCAAAGACCCAAGCCCCTATTTTGCCGAAAACTTTTAATGGTGTATAATTATTGGTGATAACCCCGGCTATGATTAAGCAGATTAAAATTATTCATAACATATGTATATATGTCCTATTTTTACGTTTACCTCGTCTTACAAAGAGAACCTATAAGACTAAAAAGTCAATTTTAATTAATTAGATTCTTATGTAAGAAGGGTTTCTTCCTGCGTTCCTTTAAAAATCCTTCGTCATTTTCTTTTGAGACTGGTCAAAATATAAGCTAGATAAAAAAGCGAGAATGTTAAATAAAGATTGCCTCCTTTGTCTCCCATGAAACAAAGGAGCAATGCAGACGAAAACATGAGTAAAAAAATGATGATATTCTTTTTCATATAAGAATAGAACTATTGATATCTTATTCTAAACTTTTTTAGTTTATCGAGTCTCTTAAGTTCCTATAAAGCCTGCTTCTAAAATATACCTTTATTTATGCGGGGTCGCAAAAGATTTGTTTTTGGAAAAATATAAATATTGGATGAAAATTGTGATTTTGTCCATTTTTTTTGTGCTTGTTATTCAAAAAAAACGCTCAGGCTTTTAACCTGGACGTTTTTGAAATGTGACTGGATTGCTTCGCTACGCTCGCAATGACGTGGGAGCAGAGATGGTGTAGGGGAGGTTACGTCGCTTAGGGCTTCTCCCTAAATCCCTTTACATCCTGCATGCTTTTTTCAGATTGTCTTTATCATCTGGGCAAGATGTCATAACTTTACAGGCTTCTTCTTTCTTGTTTTCGCGGAAAAGCTGGTAGGCGTAAATGCAGGCGGCTTTTTCGTTGCCCGCTTCGATTTCGCTCATGAACAGGTTGTCTGCTTCGGCGAGTTTTTCGCTGTTATTTTCGGCCTTGGCTTGTTCGCGGAGTACGATGGCGTATTCGGGGTTCAGAATTTTAGTGTCGCCTCCGTGGTTGAGAGCCTTTTCATAATAATATTTAGATGTTTCGAGGTTGTTCAAACGTCCTTCGGCGGCGGCAAAGCCCCAGTAGGACTCGTAGCGGGTAGAATCAATGAGCCAAGCCTGGTTGAATCGTTTGATGGCAGTTCCGATATCGCCTCGTTTGAAAAACGACCATCCGACAGCCATCATATGGTCAAAGGATTCTTTTTCCTTGCCTTTTGTCAAGGCCAGAAATTCCTGGTCCGCTTGCTGCATTTTTGCGCTCTTGGGCTGGTTGCCATATTCCGGA
Organism: Fibrobacter sp.; assembly: GCF_045112255.1. Taxonomy (GTDB): domain Bacteria; phylum Fibrobacterota; class Fibrobacteria; order Fibrobacterales; family Fibrobacteraceae; genus Fibrobacter. Next base: position 30,951 of record NZ_JBGUHR010000086.1, on the reverse strand, counting down.
ATTTCGTTGATGCTGCGTTGACGAGGGCCGCTCGCGCAACCGACAAGTGCGATGATGCTCAGTGCTGAAATGACTGTCAAAATTTTCATAATAAAATCTCCTTAATCGAATGTAGTTTTTTTTTAACAATTGTAAACATACAAAATAAAAAAAAACGCCCAAGCTTTGAACCTGGACGTTTTTGAAATGAATGCGTGGATTGCTTCGCCTCTGAGAGGCTCGCAATGACGTGGAAGCTTAGTGATGCAGAAATAAGCTTGCTTATTTCTATATCCGAAGCGAACCATTCATGCGCTTGCGCAATGACGTCTTTAATTACTTAAGGAAGTTCATGTACGGGAGCTTCTTGGCGAGTTCCTGCACCTTGTCGGCGTTGGCCATAAGGGCGGAACGTGCGTGCCAGGAACCGTCGAGGAACTGACCGCGCGGGCCTTCAGCAAGCGTGAGTTTGATGGTTTTGTCACCCATCTTGAGCGTACGGCTTTCGGTGCTCGTCACGAGTTCTTCGCTCGGGTGAGCTTCGATCCAGGAGAGAATCTTGTCTGCAACTTCGTGGCTTACTTTGTAGCATGGAACGCCAATAGCGACGCAGTTACCGAAGAAGATTTCGGAGTAGCTTTCGGCGATGATGGCACGGATGCCCCAGCGCTTGAGAGCCTGCGGAGCGTGTTCACGGCTGGAACCGCAACCGAAGTTCTGGTTCGAAACGAGAATGGAGCCGTTCTTGTATGCCGGATCGCGGAACGGGTGGACCTTGCCCTGAGCGGCGAGGCCAGCGATATCGTCGGCAAAGGCGTTTGCGCCGAGGCCTTCGAACGTGACGCACTTGAGGAAGCGTGCCGGGATGATACGGTCAGTGTCGATGTCGTTGCCGCGTACAGGAACGCCGGAACCTTTAACAATGTCGATAGAATTCATCTTTTAAATCTCCTTGCGTTACTTGATGTACTTGCGGACGTCAGTGATCTTGCCTTCGATGGCGGCGGCAGCCACCATGGCGGGGCTCATGAGGATGGTGCGGCCCGTCGGGCTGCCCTGGCGGCCCTTGAAGTTACGGTTGCTGGAGCTTGCGCTCACTTGGCGGCCCTTGAGCTTATCCGGGTTCATAGCGAGGCAGAGCGAGCAGCCTGCTTCGCGCCATTCGGCACCGGCTTCCTTAAAGATCTTGTCGAGACCGAGAGCTTCGGCTTCCACCTTGATCTTCATGGAACCCGGAACGACCCACATCTTGACGGTCGGGGCAACCTTGTGGCCCTTGATGATTTCGGCGGCTGCCTGCAAGTCGGAGAGGCGGCCGTTGGTGCAGCTACCCACGAAGGCGATGTCGATCGGGCGGCCAATCATCTGGCTGCCTTCTTCCCAGCCCATGTATTCATAAGCTTCGGAAATGACCTTCTTTTCGCTGCCTTCGAATTCGTCGATCTTCGGCATGTTGCCGTTGAGCGGGATGGCCTGAGCCGGAGTGATACCCCAGGTAACCATCGGTTCGAGGTTGTCGCAGTTGATTTCGACTTCGTCGTCAAACTGAGCATCGGCGTCGGTAGCCACAGACTTCCAGTAAGCAACGGCTTCGTCCCACTTGTCAGCCTTCGGGGCGTACGGACGGCCCTTGAGGTATTCAAAAGTCTTTTCGTCGGGGTTGCAGTAACCGACGCGGGCGCCACCTTCGATAGCCATGTTGCAGACCGTCATACGGCCTTCCATGCCCATTTCTTCGATGACCGGACCAGCAAATTCGTAAGCGTAGCCAACGCCACCGTTCACGCCGAGCTTGGCAATGTAGGCAAGTGCTACGTCCTTGGCGGTCACACCCGGCTTGAGCTTGCCGGTGAACTTGATGCGGCGAGTCTTCAAGGGGCTCATGGCGAGCGTCTGGGTGGCGAGAACGTCTGCCACCTGGCTTGTGCCGATACCGAATGCGATAGCACCGAATGCACCGTGCGTTGCCGTGTGAGAGTCACCGCAAGCTACGGTCATACCCGGCTGCGTAACGCCTTCTTCCGGGCCGACGATGTGGATCACGCCCTGTTCGCTGGTGCTGGGGCCAAAGAACTTGATGCCGTTATTCTTGGTGTTGTTTTCGATATGGGAGAACATCTCTTCGGAAATGCCGTCCTGGAGCGGGCGGTTGCGTTCCGGGAAAGTGGTCGGGATAATGTGGTCGACCGTTGCAAAAGTGCGTTCCGGGAACAGCACCTTCTGGCCTTCTTCGCGGAGCTGGGCGAAGGCCTGCGGACTTGTCACTTCGTGGCAGAGGTGAAGCCCGATAAAGAGCTGGCACTGGCCGCTCGGGAGCTTAGCTACCGTGTGGCTTTCGAAAATTTTCTGATAGAGTGATTTTCCCATAGATTTGTCTCTTTTAGGTTTGTTTTATTGCGGGTCAAATATAGAAAAAAAAACACGGCCTTGAAAGCCGTGCCAATGTAGTCTTAACAAGAAAAACTTGAATTAGAACTGTTCAATCTGGGTGTTGAACTTGTACTTGTCCTTGTAGTAGGCAAGCATTTCGTTGCTGTTGGAGAATGCGCGGCGCAGCGGATCGCGGAGGGCTGGTTCTCTCTTGACTTTCTTCTGGATTTCAGGAACGACGTCCTTGAAGAAAAGTTCGTTGCTGGCTGCAGCAACATGGTTCTGGTTGAAATCCATGTGGTAACGACGTTCAACCATCTGGAATAAATCGGACTGGCAGGAATTTTCCGGCGGCAAGTGGCTTGCGACAGGCATATAGCACTGCTTGATGTAGTCTTGCTTCATGCTGACGATGAGGCTGTCAATGGCGGGAATGTTGTGTACCGAATCATGATGGTAGGCGAGTTCGGCTTTGGGGGTAACAACGCTAGAGCAACCAGTGAAGAGTGCTACTGCGATGATGAGGGATGCCCCAATGATGGATTTTTTCATGTCCTAATCCTTTTGTTTTGACATTGCTTTTTTTACTACATCAATCCCGTGTACCAAAGTTACTTAATTGTGGATTATTTTGCGATAGTATGGGTGTAAATTTGCTGTTACAAATGCCCGTTTTTTGCATATTTTTACGTTACGTGTGACGTAAAACACCTAAAATTCTATTTCGATGTTGGTTTGAACTTGTAAAACCACTTGATGGGGTCAATGACATCGTAACGGACATTGCCGACGCGTTTTTTCCCTTTCTTGCTGACAAGGCCTGTTACAATGTGCGCGTGGGGGCCTGTGGTGTGGCCTGTGGTGCCGACCGTTGCAATCGGGTCGCCCGGCATGACTTCCTGGCCGTTCAGATAAAGGAGCTTATCGCAGTGCATGAACAGGATAACGTCGTTTTTGCGGACAAGGGCTATGATGATGCCGCCACGCTCGTCACGGCTTGTCCATGCCTTGGCGCCAAACGGGGCTAGAATACGCGCACCCTGGCGGCTTGCGACGTCGATGCCGTTGTGCTTTCTTTGCGTGGCCGTTGCGTATTCGTGGTAAAATTCGGTTATATAGGATATGCTGTCCGAAATAACTGATGTCCAGTATTTCCATGCGGCGCCGATGGTGTCTGCTGAGGCCGGGCGCTTTATGTCGTCTGGGCGCGAAAAGCGGATTGTTGTTCCTTTGGGCGGAATGTTGAGGTTTCCCTTTTCCCAAGCGGTTACGCCAAAACCGTTGTCTTCAAGCGTTTTCGCGACGTAGTTCTTGATCATCTTCTCGTTTGTGATGATGGCGTCAAATCGACCAATGGCGTAACGGGCGATGCGTTGCATGTTTTCAACGCCGTCGAAGGTGTATTCAAATGACGGGGCTACGGATAGCTGGTTTCTTTCCTGGATGCGGTCGCGGAGGTTGGAATCGCTCCTGTCGATGTCTGTGACAAAGAGGAATGGTGCGACAATGATGGCTAAAAGCAGTAGCGGGAACAGGTTGCGTACGAGCCTTGGTACGCCGTCAAGCGGGTTTTTGACGAGAATGGAAACCTTATGGAGCTTTTTGACGATTTTTGCGAATTCTTCTGGATTCTTTTGGAAATCGGCAGCGAGAGCTTCTTTGATGGCGCAGGCGTTGCGGCGGATTGCTTTACGGGCTTTCGGGTATTTCCGCCTAGCGGGGAGTTCTTTTGAGAGCCATAGAATCTCGATTCCCTGTGATTCCTTGACATCCTCGATGAACGATGCTGCCGAGTTTGCTGATTTCTCGGAAACATGCATGATCAGGATTCGGGCCATCGAGACCAGTGCTCCGACATTTTCAACTTGTTCTGTCGAAATGATTCCGATGACATGGGGGGCGATCTTTTCGAGATTCTTGAGATTGTGGTAGAGAGTTCTAAATTCGGTGTCCGATGAGGGAATGGCTTTTTTCCCTGAGAACATTATGTTTCCGTCGGTGGCGGAAATCTGTTCAATATCGTCGTGGGAAAGTCGCTTTTGAGAAAGATCTAAGGCCTGGAATGGCGCGCTTCCTGCGAACGGATGCTTGCCGGAAAAGTCAATTACAATAAAACGCGCACCGGCGTTAAGTGCCAGTGCGAATTTCTGCAAGGCTTCCGTGGGCAACGCCTCTTCGTCAGAGATGGCGAAAAGCGTTAGCCCGCCTTGGTTGTAAAGGTTTTCCAGGACCTTTCTTTGCATGCCTTACTTGGCGGCACCGCGCGGATAGGAGTAGCCAGAAGGAGGAGCAGCGACGAACTTGTCGACCTGGAGGTAAAGTTCTTCTGCAGATGCTGCCGGGTTGAAGAAAATTTCCTGGTTTCTGTTCTGGCTGCGGCCCTTGATCGGCTCGTTGCGGCGGCCACGGCTAACGATACCGAGCGGGAGCACTTCAAGGAGCGGGAGGAGGCCGAAGTAGCGGAAAAGGCTGAAGTTCTTCTGCCAAGTGGTGCGTTCTGCCAAGATAGCAAAGGTTCCTTCGATGATAGACTTGCTCTGGAGAAGATCCTCAGAGGTCATCGTCACGAGTTCGTGATTGGTGGGGAAGTTATTCTGGAAGTTTACCATGTCGCCTTTGAGATAATTGGCGTCGCAGAGAAATACGAATTTCATTGTTTTTCCTGATTTGTATTGGTTTATTTTAAAAAATAGTTTTTTTTGGAATGTTTTGTCACTTTTCGGAGCGATATAAAGACGGATAAGACCTGTTTTTTATCCAGTTTTACAAAAAATTTACAATAGATCTGGGCTATAACAGTTTTTTTTCACAGTAGGTGTTTTTTTGAAAGGAGGTCTCTAGGCGACTTTTTTTTGCCGACATTCATATAATTCGTTGATAGTCAAGGAATTATGCGTTTTATAGAAGATTGTTGGACAAAAATATCTTTTTTTGCTATGAAAAAAGATGATTGACAATTGAAAAGATTTTAAGGAAAAGCGTTATATTTAAATACGTTTTTAAGGACGTGTGATAAATTTCATAGGGAAATTTTGATTGCGTGTATGGTATTCGGAGAAATAAAATGAATAAACTGAAAAGGTCCATGACGACCTTGCTTGCTTCTGCTAGTGTGATTGCAACGTCATCGTTTGCGCAAAATCCTGCACCTGCGGCCCCGGCTCCACAAGATGCTCCCGCGCCTGCAGCTGCTCCTGTGAGTGAACCTGCTCCGGCTGTTGAACCAGCTCCGGCGAATGAACCCCCTCAAGTTGGCGGTATTCCAGGCGAATCCATCCTGGAAGGTGGAACTTTCTCGAAGATTAAACTCGACAATTTTGTATCTGACGATTCAGACCAGCCCTCGCAGATCCGCTGGAAGGTGAGCGGCAACAAAAATTTGAAGGTTTCGATTTCTCCCGACCATACTGTTGAAATTGCGACTCCGAATCCGCTTTGGAATGGCTCCGAAGACTTGACCTTTACGGCAACGGACTCCAAGGGCGCTTCTGCCTCTGAAACGGTGAACTTTACGGTTGAATCCGTGAATAACCCGCCAGTGGTTTCGCAAATCCCGAGCCAGGTCATTACGGAAGGTAAACAGTTCGCAAAGATCCGTCTGGACGATTTTGTGAACGACCCGGACCATAAGAAGGACCAGATTTCCTGGGATACGGAAGTTATTCCGGCCGGCGGCCCCCAGGCTGATGGTGATCTGTCCGTGACGATTGACGGAAACCGTGTAGCGACAGTCGTCGTCCCTGATGCTCATTGGTATGGCGCTGCCACAATCAAGTTTATTGCCAATGACCCGGATTACGGTAGCGACAACAAGACGGTCGCATTTACGGTTACTCCGGTGAATGACCCTCCGACATTCACGAAGAAAATCCCGGACCAGGTTATTGATGAAAAGAACCAGTTCGACATGATTTCCCTTGCGGACTATGTTACGGACCCGGATGACGATGTCATGAAGCTCAAGTGGTCGGTGACGGGCAACAAGGACCTTAAGATCGAAATCGACAATTACGGCTCTGCCATCGTGACCATCCCGAATGAATACTGGAACGGTCAGGAACGCGTGACGTTTACCGTGACGGACGCTGCCGGCGCTTCTGCAAAGCAGGATGTTCTCTTCAAGGTGAACTCCATTAACGACGCTCCTGAGTTTGTTCAGAACATTCCTGACCAGACGATTGACGAAAAGCAGGAATTTGCTCCGATCCAGCTTGGACAGTACGTGAAGGACCCGGACCACCGCATCGAAATGCTCAAGTGGGCTGTTTCGGGAGCCAAGGACTTGAAAGTCTCTGTTTCTGGTGGCGTTGCCACAATCCGCATTCCGAATAAACTCTGGAACGGCTCTGAATCCATCAAGTTCAAGGCTACGGACCCGGAAGGCGCTTCTGCTGATTGCGAAGCCATGTTTACGGTCAACTCCGTGAATGACTTGCCGAAGTTCATTCGCCCGATTCCGAACCAGAATATCAATGAAAAGCAGCAGTTTACCAAGATCAAGCTTGATGACTTTGTCAAGGACGAAGACCACAAGAATTCCGAACTCTCTTGGGATGTCGAAGTTAAGCACCAGGGGCCGATGCCGGAACTTGGTACGCTCAATGTGAATATTGACGATCAGCATGTCGCCACTGTTGAAATCCCGGATCCGAGCTGGAATGGCAACACGGTTGCGACATTTACCGTGACGGACCCGGAAGGCGGTACTGCAAAGCAGGATGTCGCTCTCAATGTGCGTTCTGTGAATGACCCGCCGGTATTCAAGAAAATCCCGGACCAGGCCGTTGATGAAAAGAACGAATTTACATCGTTTATCCTGGATGATTACCTGAGCGATGCTGACCATGACTTCTCCAAGCTCAAGGTTGAAGTGACGGGCAACAAGGATCTCAAGGTCAATATCGATAACAGGTCTCATGAAGTTTCCGTGAAGATCCCGCACGACCAGTGGAACGGTACTGAAACGTTGATGTTTACGGCGACGGACCCGGAAGGCGCTCGTGCATCGACTTCTGCCAAGTTTACGGTCAAGGCGATCAACGACCCGCCGGTCATGAAGGATATTCGCGAACAGACGATCAAGGAAAAGGGCGAATTCCAGCCGATTGAACTCGACAACTTTGTCGAAGATCTTGACCATGCCAAGAATCGCCTCAAGTGGACGATTACGGGCAACAAGGAACTCAAGGTTGCTATGGATGCAGCCCATGTTGCACGTATCACTCCGCCGTCTCCGCAGTGGCACGGTGCCGAAGCACTGACGTTCAAGGTATGCGACCCGGATAACGCTTGCGATGAACGCACGGCGAACTTTACGGTGGAATCCGTGAACGACGTTCCGATGTTCGTGAAGCAGGTGATGCCGCAGACGATTCGTGAAAAGGGCCAGTTCCAGCCGATTAAGCTTGCTGACCTTGTGAAGGACTTGGATAACAAGCTTTCTGAACTCACGTTCTCTGTCTCTAGCAAGCCGGCTGCCGGTTCCAAGAAGAGAGAATCTGAACTCAAGGTCGAAATTGACGACCAGAAGGTTGCAAAGATTGTCATTCCGAACAAGTTCTGGAATGGCGCTGAAGAAATTACGTTTACGGTGACGGACCCGGAAGGTGCTAAGGCTTCCTCTTCTGCACTCTTCACTGTGGAATCCGTGAACGACCTCCCGGAAATCAAGCAGGTGGCAGACCAGACCATTCAGGAAAAGGGTGAATTCACTCCGTTCAACGTGTCTGAACTCGTGTCTGACCCGGATGACCGCTTTGAAAGCCTGAAGATTGACTTTACGGGCAATAAGGACCTCAAGGTTGATATGTCCAAGTCGGGCATTGTGACCGTCAAGACCCCGAATAAGATGTGGAATGGCTCCGAAAAGGTGACATTCACCGTGACGGACCCGTCTGGTGCCAAGGCTCGTACAACGGCTACATTTACCGTTGTTTCTGTGAATGACCCGCCGGTCATGAAGGATATTGCAAGCCAGACCGTCAAGGAAAAAGAATCGTTCAAGCCGATTGAACTTGACAATTACGTTGAAGACCTTGACCATGCCAAGAATCGCCTCAAGTGGAAGATCGAAGGCAACAAGGACCTCCGCGTGACGATGGATGCAACGCACAAGGTGACGGTGACTCCGCCGAACGCAAGCTGGAATGGTTCTGAAAAGATCCGCTTTACGGTGACGGACCCGGATGGCGCCTCGGATAGCAAGGAAGTGACGTTTACCGTGCTTTCTGTGAACGATGCTCCGGAATTTGTTCGTGACCTCCGCGACCAGTCGATTGACGAAAAGAAGCAGTTCCAGCCGATCAAGCTTGCTGACTTCGTGAAGGATGCGGACCACAAGATTAGCGATCTCAAGTGGACGTTCAAGGTAAGCCCGATTAGCCAGGCTTCTTCCAAGAAGAAAGGCAAGAAGGATGACGAAGAACCGGCTGGTGAAAAGCTCAGCGTGAATGTGGATGCAAACCAGGTGGCTAACATTGTCATTCCGAACAAGTACTGGCACGGCGCTGCTAACATCACGTTTACGGCAACGGACCCGGAAGGTGCTTCTGCAAGCAAGACGGCTCGCTTTGAAGTGCGCTCCGTGAACGATGCTCCGGTGATTGCTGCTAACGCTCCGACGGGCGAAACGATTCTCGAAGGTGGCCGTTTCAAGACGATCGACCTTTCGACTCTTGCCGAAGACCCGGATCATCCGGCATCTTCCTTGAAGTGGGAAGTTTCTGGCAATCGTGACCTCAAGGTGGATATCCGCAAGGACAACACCGTGATTATATCTGTCCCGGACAAGCAGTGGAGCGGTAAGGAAAACCTCACGTTCTCCGTGACGGACCCGGAAGGCGCTTATGCACGCCACAAGATGCTCTTTGAAGTGACTCGCGTGAACGATCCTCCGACGTTCGTGAAGAGAATCCCGGACCAGAAGATCAAGGAAAAGGAAACCTTCAAGCAGATCAAGCTTGACGAATTCGTGAAGGACCCGGACAACAAGCCGAATGAACTTCGCTGGAGAATCACGGGTGCCAAGCAGCTCAAGGCTGAAATCTCTGCAAGCCGCGTACTTACGGTGACGGCTCCGAACAAGGATTTCTGGTGCACACCAGAACTGATGATGCTCGAAGTGAGCGACCCGGATGGTGCCAAGACATCCCAGACGATTTCGTTTGAAATTGTGTCTGTGAACGATCCTCCGGTCTTGAGGGACATTCCGCCGCAGAAAATCCGTGAAAAGGGACAGTTCAAGGATATCGACTTGAGCAAGTTTGTCCGTGACCCGGATAACTCCATGGAACAGCTTTCCTGGGCCGTCAAGGTGCAAAAGCCGGAATCTGAACAGGCCAAGAAGAGCAAAAAGGGCAAGAAAGGTAAGAAGGATGACGACGACGAGGAAGAAGAAGTTGTCAAGGATGCCTTCAGTGTCGTGATTTACAAGGGCGGCCTCGCTCACATCAACATTGCCGACAAGTACTGGCATGGTGAACGCAATGTCGTGTTCACGGTGAAGGACCCGGATGGTGCAACGGATTCCAAGACTGTTAACTTTGCCGTGGAGTCTGTGAATGACGCTCCGGTTATCAGACCGATTTTGGCCCAGACCATCAAGGAAAAAGAACACTTTGAACCGATTGACTTGACGAAGTTTGTATCTGACCCGGATCATCCGACAAGCTCCTTGAAATTTGAAATCGCTCCGACTCGCGCTCTCAAGGCGACGATCAATGCGAAAAAGCAGCTCGTGGTGACCACTCCGGACAAGTACTGGAACGGCTCTGAAAAGATCCGTCTCGACGTGACCGACCCGGAAGGCGCAAGGGCTTCTCAGCAGATCGATTTTGAAGTGACCCCGGTGAACGATCCTCCTGTGATTACGAAGGAAATCGGTAATCAGAAGATCAAAGAGAAAGAAAGATTTACTCCGGTTGATCTTGCAAAGATCGTGAATGACCCGGACAACAAGCCGAATGAACTCAAGTGGACTGTTTCTGGCAACAAGGATCTCGTTGTCGATATCAAGAACGGCCGCGCCAGCGTGACGACTCCGAACCCGAACTGGTTTGGTAAGGAAACGCTTACGTTCACGGTGATGGATCCGGCTGGCGACAAACAGTCTGCCAAGGCTACATTCGAAGTGATCCCGGTGAACGATCCTCCGAAGTTTAAGCCGATTCCGCCGCAGGTCATCGATGAGAAGAAGACCTTCCCGGCTATTGACTTGACCAAGTTTGTGACGGACCCGGACAACAGCGTCGATGAACTCAAGTGGTCTATCGATGGCGAAAATCCGTTTGCCGCTGCTCCTGCAAAGTCCAAGAAGAAGGACAAGAAAAAGGACAAGAAGAAAAAGAAGCATGTTGAAGAAGAACCGGCTCCGAAGTTCGGAAAGCATGAACTCAAGTACAACATTAGCGACAAGGGTATCCTCACTGTTGAAATCCCGAACAAGTACTGGAACGGTAGTGAAACGGTGACGATCAACGTGTTTGACCCGAGCAAGGAAAAGGCTTCTACTGAAGTGCGCTTTACGGTGAAGTCCGTGAACGACGTTCCTGTGGTGAAGGAAATTCCGGGACAGACGACTCTCGAAGGCAAGACGTTCAAGCCGATTAACTTGGATGAATTTGTTAGCGACCCGGACCATAAGAACAGCGAAATTCGTTGGAAGGTTACTGGCGCCAAGAATCTCGACGTGAGAATCAACGCCAACCGCGTTGCTGAAATCAAGCCGAGAAGAGACAACTGGTTCGGTGAAGAAACGCTCGTCTTCACTGCAACGGACCCGGCTGGTGGCACGGACAAGTCTGTTGTGAAGTTCATCGTGAAGCATGTGAATGCAGCTCCGGTGATGCGCGACATTCCTGACTATACTATTAGGGAAAATCAGAACGAAGGCGTTATTGCTACGATTAAGCTGGACCAGTACGCTCGCGATAAGGACCACAACTTCGACGATCTCAAGTGGAAGTTCACGGGTCAGAAGCAGTTGCAAGTGACTTACGACAGGGCCAAGAAGACTGTGATTGTGGCCCAGCCGTACTCTCATTGGAAGGGCAAGCCGGAACGTATCACGTTCACGGTCACAGACCCGGAAGGTGCAACGGCCCATAAGACAGCTACATTCACGGTGATCGCTGTGAACAACGCTCCGGAAACGAAGCCGCTCTCTTACCAGACTCGCGAAGGCGAAACGCTCAAGGTCCCGGCATCTACAGGCCTTATGTCTGCCGCTAAGGATCCGGATGGCGATAAGCTCGAATCTGTGAAGACTGTGATGAAGCCGCGCAATGGTCGAATCGTCTTGAACGAAAAGAATGGTTCCTTCGAATACACCCCGAACAAGGGCTTCTCTGGAATCGATGAATTTACGTACAAGGTGTTTGACCCGTCTGGACTCGGTTCCAAGGTGACGAACGTGGAAATCAATGTCCAGTTCAAGCCGAAGGATGTCCGCGGCAATAGCGCAAACAAGAAAAAGAAATAAGTTTTTCCTTGTAAAATGAAGAGCGCCTCGTGGTTAAAACCGCGGGGCGTTTTTGCGTTTAGTAGGAAGTTAGAAGTAGGCGATAGGAAGGGGTGTGCTGCTTCCTGCGACGAGGATTGCGACCTCAGTCATCCTCGCGAATGCGAGGATCCATACAGTTCTAATCGCTGATATGGAACTTCTTATATCCTTAATACATACTCATAGCTTGCTAGAACTGCGCTGGATCCTTCAGGCTTTCAGCCTTCAGGATGACGTTCTTTCGTCTGATTTCTCGATACGCTTCCACCAGCGTTTCGAATTTGACGGCGCAGTTGGCGGGGGAGGTGGAGGGGAGTTTTGCCGCTTTAATCCCTGTTGCTTTTTCGCAGTACTTTTCGTAGAGTTTGTGGGCGGTGGCGCCTGTGCAGTAGATGCGCTTGATTTTCGTTTGAGCGAGGAGCGAGGCGATGTCGTTTGGCACAATGTCTTCGATGCTTGTGTCGCTTGCGCCGATGATCGTGCAACTGTCGAGAACGTCCCATAGGGCGATGTGGTGCTTTAAAAGCATTGCTTTTTTCTCGTCGATGGTCGTTGGGAGAGGCTCGTTCAAGACGCTTGCGAGAACTTTCCAGAAACGGTTTTGCGGGTGGCCGTAATAGAATCCCTGTTCGCGCGATTTGGGCGAGGGGATGGAACCGAGCAAAAGCACTTCCGAATTATCGTCGAAAAGTGCGGGAAACTCATGCGTTACCCGAGTCCTCGTATTCTTTGCTGTTCTGGATTGCGCTTTCTTTATTGCCATGCAGCAAGAAAAGTAGAAAGATTCTGCTAATGAGTTAAGGGTTCCGAGTTACAGAGGCCACTGTCATCCTCCGCAAGGAGGATCCATACAATTAAAAATTCGTATGGATGGATTCCCTCCTTCGCTACGCTCTGTCGAGAATGACTTTTTCCAAGAATATCTAGTAACTAACCATCCTAACCACTATCCCCAAACATTGAACTTAACCTCTAAAATTGCTATATTTGCCCGCGTAAAATTAACATTCTTATGGATCCTTCGACTTCACTGCGTTCCGCTCAGGATGACACTCTGCTCATACCTCAGAGGGCGCCGTAGGCGAACGACCTCATACCCCATAGCTCAATATGAATCCAGAAATTGAAAAACGCCGCACTTTCGCTATTGTCAGCCACCCTGACGCCGGTAAAACCACTATCACCGAAAAGTTCCTGTGGTACGGGAATGTGATTCGCGAGGCTGGTCACGTGCGCGCGAAGGCTAACAAGAGCTACACTGTTAGTGACTGGATGAAGATTGAACAGCAGCGTGGTATTTCTGTTTCGAGTTCCGTGTTGAACTTCCCGTTCGAAGGTTGCATGTTCAACCTCGTCGATACCCCGGGGCATCAGGACTTCTGCGAAGACACGTACCGTGCGCTCACCGCCGTGGACGCCGCTTTGGTGCTTATCGATAGCGTGAACGGTGTTGAAAAGCAGACGATTCGTTTGATGAATGTTTGCCGCATGCGCCATACGCCGATTATCACGTTCATCAACAAGATGGACTTGGATGGCCGCCATGTGCTCGACTTGCTCGATCAGATTGAAAGCGTTTTGCAGATTAAGACCGCTCCGTTTACGCTCCCGATTGGCGTCGGTAAGCTTTTCAAGGGCGTCTATTCCATCGCCGAAAATACGTTCCATACGTTCAACCCAGACGATGGCAAGCAAGAAATTATTCAGATGGAAGGCCCGGACGATCCGCGCTTGGTTGAACTCTGCGGTGAAAACTGGGTGAATCAGTTTAAGGAAGAATACGAAATGGTCACGGGCGGTATGGATCCGTTCGACCACGAAAAGTTCCTGAAGGGCGAAATGTGCCCGGTGTTCTTCGGTTCTGCCGTGAACAACTTCGGTGTGCGCCAGCTTTTGAACGCTTTTGCAAAACTTGCTCCGCCGCCGATGATCCGCGACACCGACAAGCGCCCGGTCAAGCCGGACGAAGACGCTTTCAGCGCATTCGTCTTCAAGATTCAGGCGAACATGGACCCGAAACACCGCGACCGCACGGCTTTCCTCCGCATTTGCTCGGGTAGCTTTACCCGTGGCGAAAAGGTTTTCCACGTGCGTACCGGCCGCGACATTCGCTTGGCTGCTCCGACCGCCTTCCTCGCTAAGGATAAGGAAGTCATTGACCACGCCTGGGCGGGCGACATCGTGGGTATCAACGACCCGGGACTTTTCCGCATTGGCGATACGCTCACGGACGGCGAAAAGATGAACTTCACGGGCATTCCGGACTTTGCTCCGGAACACTTTGCCCGCGTGACGCTCTTGAATCCGCTCAAGTCCAAGCAGATGGCAAAGGGCCTTGCTGAACTTTCGGAAGAAGGTGCAACACAGCTCTATGAACCGCTCAAGTCCGCTGTGCCTGTCGTGGGCGTCGTGGGTGAACTCCAGTTCGACGTGCTCAAGTTCCGCTTGCAGAGCGAATACGGCGCCGATGTGCAGCTCGACCGCGTGCCTGCTCATTGCATCCGCTGGGTGAAGGGCCCCGAAGCTGATGTCGGCAAGTTCGCCGAAGAATACGCCGGCGATTGCATGATGGATAAGGAACGCAATCTTGTGTGCCTCTTCCCGAATGAATACCGCTTGAACCTCGCGCTCAAAAACTACGAACGCTTGAGCTTCGCTGAAACCTCTCAGGGGTAGTTGGGCGTCGTGTCATCCTGAGCGAAGTCGATAGACGAAGCCGAAGGATCCAGTAAATTTTTTAACGGCAACTTTTAACGAAGTTGTCGTTTTTTGTTGAATACTGGAGTGTTTTAATAATCTGTGGCAGATTTAAGGCGATTGACTTTTATTTTCGCGGAAAAACATCAAATAAGATGTCCCGAGTGCATCGGCTAACTTCTTTGACATTAGCATAGAAATGGGTCTGGCCCCCCGTTCAAGCGAATTGTAATTCTGTTTTGCGAGACCAACTTTTTGGGCCAACTGTGCTTGTGTAAGTCCGGCATTTACACGCATTATTTTCAACGTCTTGGCTGGATTTATATTTTTTTTCGCCTTCTTGTACCAGTCCATTTCTTCCACCGGCTCGAGAACGTCATCGTCGTCTTCGATACGGACGGAATCGGGGAACAGCGCGTCCAAAAAGGCAATGACAGGTCTCGGAATATTTTTGCCCGAAACCTTGAAAGATACCGGTTCATCAGTGTTCTGCATAGGGGGCGCTTCCACGACTGCCTGCATAAGTAACCTCCACAGATATTCCTTTTTCCGTTTCGATCCAACACGCCACCCATTTGTGGGATAGGTGACAATGATGAGTAGACGTTCCTGCCAATATTCCATAATTTGGCCAGTTTGTTCTGACGGGACCATTCATCCGTATGTCGTCAACAAGCAACGCTAGTTTTTCTTGTTGCTTTTGGGGCATTGCGGAAACAGCCCGAGAGACTCTTCTCGACATGAAAATATTGTACATAATAAATATATATTACTTTTTATTACTTGTCAACCTCCGTATAAAAAAGGAACCGGTCACAATTTGCAACCAGGTTCCATCAATGGATCTATGGGACTGTTTTTCACATTTTTCATCATCAACTCCTTTGCGTTACAAGCGAAAAAAAACGCAAGATTACTACACCGCTAAATATACATTCCCCGTTTTGTCACAAAGTGCCAAAATGGGTCTTTTCTTAAAATTTGTCAAAATCTACGGGTGTTATCTGCTGTGCTGGGGCGCCCTTCCAGTATTGCTGGGTATGGTTCCTAATGCTGATGTTTGAGGTTGGTTTTCAAATGGCTGCCTGTTGCTTGCTCTCGTCTGAACCCTTCAATGTAATTACAAGTCTTATAATATTGCCTGTTGCGTACATAATGTATTCAAGGACATTTGATGTAGCTCGATCATGGTGCTTTGCGTAGTTATTGTTGAATTTTGTATAGGCGTCTAAAATTTTTCTGAAATTGTCTGAAATTTCTGCCGGAATTCCACAATTTTTCAGATAAGTACAATAATCTGGCAGTATATTTTCAAGAGATTTATCCAACTCAAAAAACTCTTGAAAGAAGGCTTCCAAAGCTTTTCTAAATCCATCAGCAACCTGACTCGGATTGTCGGATTTTTCTGAATAATCTCGCAAAGCTCCTGACCACGCTTTTTCAGCCTGGGGATATTTTTTAAGCCAAGATAAAGGCTTTGAAACTAGGCTCTCGTCAAATTCAGGAACGCCTTTGGGAAAAATAAAAAGGCCGTCCTCATCAGAGATTAACTCATAAGGAATCTTTAAGTCTTTTAAACTTTTATCAAAAAAATTCCATATATATTTTTTATAATCTTCGCGGAGTTTGTCGTATTTTTCCACTTTATATGAATTGTAAAATGCGATATATTTTGAAATAAGATCTTCCATTGACTCGGATAACTGAAACGATTTTTTCAGTTGCAATGATGAAGAACGATTATAAGGATCCCACGCTTCTCCAACAAGGGTAAAATATTCACAGCAATCATTTAAGCTATAATTCGCGTATCCTATATTGGATGCAAAATTACAAAACTTATTTCTTAAAGCTTCAAATTTTGACTTATCGTCAAAACCCAAGCCCAATCGTTCTCTATAGTCTGCCCATTTCATTGTTCTATTTCCTCTATTTTTCAACTTATTACTATTTATTTGCATTAATTGGGAATCCGGAATATATCTTTCATTATCCGTTCATCATATGTCATATTCATTGTCAGGACTAGGTCCTTGTTACCCACTTGAGCGCATTTAGTGTTATGGTATACCCAGGCCCATTTGTACTTCATGATAATCTTCTCTCGTTCAAGAACTTTCTTTTCATCACGGAAATCAATGTCGTCGTAATTGCAGTATACAGCCATCTGTTTTTTAAGGATGTCCCTGTGCAAGTTCAGTACTCTGTTTTGTGCTTCAACTCTATCCTGATTCAAATTGTGTTGAATTTGTGCTGCATCACCATCGTATTGACCGGACAAGGCCTTTATCAATTGCTCTTCATTACCCCTAATGAACGGCCAAATATCCTGAACTGTTATATAATTCAAATAATCCAAGGTTTTGTATGCGATCCCTTCAAAACGGATAAAGATATTTTTTATCCAAGTTACAAAATACTGTAAAGATTGGTTGTCTGCGTGATTGGCGATTAGTGAAACCAAAGCATCCATTACGGCGTCATCTATCGCAATGAACGGATACTTGACAGTATGTTCCATTGAAACGACCTTAATTAAAACTTCGCCCACAAGATGCGATTCATCAATATAAAGCGGTCCTACTGAAATCCCGCCCCGCAATAAGATTCTATGCTCTAGAACGAACTTTCTTTGAATATCGATGATTGTCTGCAAGAAAGATAATATACGAATAGGCTCAAGAGTTGTATTTCCTTTTTTTAGACAAACGAGAATGTTGTCGGAGAAAATCCTTTGTTGAATATCAATTTGAGCCAATTTCAGTATCTTGGACGATTGCATATTGTTGATGACCGCAATAGAATCGTCTATTGCAGAACACAAATCGTCAATAAATTTTTGTGTAACATCCTTGCTTTTGTTGAAGTTTTCCTTGTAGCCAAGGACATCGAAGTAGGCTACGTAGTAGTCTAATGTTTCTATATGCTTTCCCATATGAATTATATTAGCAAATATTTCAATTGTGTTTATCCCAAAACTGCAAAAATAGGGGGTGAGAAGTTTTTGTTAGTCTTGTTTGGAGAAGTTTAAGGCGCGCTTGGGTGCGGTTTGTGTCTTTCTGAATGGGAAAAAAACAAAAAAGTGCTACCAAAAGCTGGAAAAAGTGATTTTTGGTAGCATATTTTCTATATAAACTAATTTGAATGTGCTGGTTTTGTGGCTGTTTGGTGTTGCCTGTGTTACCAAATTGGCCGAGAATTGGTACCATAAAAACCGACGAATACAGGCCGTAAGTTCTTTTTTGAGTCGCAAACTTCCTACTTCCTACTTCCTGCTGTCTACTAAAAAGCTATCTTTATCCCGTTCAAATTTAAGACGTGATATATTCACGAGGTAATACAATATGGCAATGCAAGATATGAATGACCAGGTGATGGCTCGCTTGGCTAAGCTCGACAAGTTCAAGGAAATGGGTGTGGATGCTTATCCGCACAAGTTTAACAGGACCCATGATTCCAAGGTTTTGAAGGAAAACAAGGAAGCCTTGATGGTGACCAAGGAACCGGTTGCATTTGCCGGCCGCGTGGTGCGTTTCAATCGCAAGGGCAAGATGTGCTTTATGCACCTCAAGGACCGCTATGGCCGCTTGCAGGTTGTGGTTGCCCGTGACGAAGTGGGCGAAGAAAACTACGAAATCGTGAAGATGACCGACCTCGGTGACTTCATCGGCGTGAACGGTACGATGTTCGAAACGCAGAGCGGTGAATACTCTGTGCGTGCCGAAAAGGTGACGATGCTTTCGAAGGCTGTGCGTCCGCTCCCGGTCGCCAAGGAAAAGGTTGACGAAAATGGCAACAAGGTCGTGTTCAACGAATTTGCCGACGTGGATACTCGCTACCGCCAGCGCTATATCGACATGGCCTTGAACGACGACGTAAAGGATGTCTTCATCAAGCGTTCCAAGATCATGCAGGCTATTCGTGAATACCTCATCGAAAAGGGATTCATCGAAGTCGAAACTCCGACGCTCCAGCCGATTTACGGTGGTGCAAACGCCCGTCCGTTTACGACGCACCACAATGCCGCTGACATGACGCTTTACCTGCGCGTGGCTCCGGAACTTTACCTCAAGCGCTGCATCATCGGCGGTATGGAAAAGGTGTTCGAGTTCTGCAAGAACTTCCGCAACGAAGGCATGGACCGTACGCATAGCCCGGAATTCACTGGCCTCGAATTCTACGAAGCATACGCTGACTACAACGACATGATGGTCCACTTCGAAAACATTTACGAACGCGCTTGCATTGCCGCTAACGGTACGACCAAGATCAACTACCAGGGCAAGGAAATCGACTTCAAGGCTCCGTGGCCGCGCTACAGCATGATTGAAGCCATTGAAAAGTTCGGTGGCATCAAGGTCAATGACATGAGCGACGACGAAATCAAGGCTAAGATGGAAGAACTCGGCGGTCATCTCGATGGTGAATTTACTCGTGGCCGTGGCATCTTGGAACTCTTCGATCTCACGGTCGAAGGCAAGCTCATCCAGCCGACGATCATCAAGGACATGCCGACGGAAAGTACGCCGCTCTGCAAGAAGCACCGCACGACTGCTGGCCTCATTGAACAGTTCGAACCGTATGCCAACGGCTGGGAACTCGGTAACGCTTATACCGAACTTAACGACCCGATCCGCCAGCGCGAACTCCTCGAAGACCAGGTGCGCCGTGGCCGCGGTGGTGAAGGTGAAACCCACCCGATGGACGAAAACTTTATGCATGCTGTGGAAAGCGGTCTCCCGCCGACGGGCGGCGTGGGCTTTGGCATCGACCGCATGGTCATGCTCCTCACGAACCAGCAGACCATCCGCGATGTGCAGCTCTTCCCGTTGATGAAGCCGGAAGTTTAGACGAAAGAACGTCGCTTCGCGGCTACAGACGAGAGACGAAAGAACGTAATAGGAAAAAGATCTAGAGAATGTTTGCGTATAGAAAACTATTGGTTTATCAGAAAGCTCTGCAATGGTTGCTAGACGTTTATCGTTTGTGTAGAACTTTTCCTGATTACGAAAAATTTGCTCTAACAAGTCAAATTAGGCGAGCTGCTGTTTCTGTGACTTCAAACATCGCAGAGGGTATGAGTCGTTCTTCGGACCGTGAAGTTGTACATTTTCTTGAAATAAGCTATGGATCATTGATGGAGGTTCAAAGTCAATTAGAAGTAGCTCAGTTGTTAAACTACATTTCAAAGGATTCTTTGGATGACGTCGATCCGAAGACTGAGGAAATCGCAAAAATGCTTTCTGGTTTGAAAAAGTCTAAAATGCGATAATCTCTCGTCTCTCGTCTCTCGTCTCTCGTCTCTCGTCTATGATTAGTAAACTCGAACTTCTCATTGCTTGGCGTTACTTGGGGGCTCAACGCAAGAGTCTCTTTGTTTCGCTTATTGGTATTTTCAGTATGCTCGGCGTTTCCATCGGCGTGTTTGCGCTGGTGGTGGCGCTTGCGGCGGTCAATGGTTTCGAAGAAGAAGTCACTGCCCAGATGATAGGGAAGGACGCTCACTTTGAACTGATGGCGTACAATGGAGCTCCGATTGGCCCGTACGATAGCCTCACGCAGGAGGTGCAAAAGCGCGTGCCGGATGTGGTGGCGGCCTCTCCGTTTATCGTCTATAAGGTGGGCATCAGCTCCAAGAAGGTGAACGACGGCATTGTCATTTACGGCATTGATCCATCTACAGCCAAGGGCGTGACGGACATCCACAAGTACATCAAGTGGGGAAGTTACTCTGTCGATAGTTTGGAAGATATCAGCGGCAAGCTCCGTCCGGGAATTATTCTCGGGACTGGACTTGCGGCGCGCTTGCGCGTTGTCGTTGGAGACAAACTCGTGTTGCAGACGTTCCAGAGTCCGGACGAGGCGATGAGCGCTGGCGGCCCGAAGATGATGATGTGCGTGGTGAGCGGCATTTTCGAAACGGGCACTTACGAATATGATGGTAACCTTGCGTATGTCGGCATTTCGGATTTGCAGAAGTTGCTCGGCATGGGGAACACCGTGACCGGCATCCAGTTCCGTATCAAGGATCACTGGAAAGCAGGCGAGGCGGTTGATAGCATGGCGACTTGGCTCTCTTATCCGTACTACGGAATGGATTGGAAGTCCAAGAACATCACGCTCCTCAAGTGGATGAATTATGAAAAGTTCATTGTGGCGGCTGTGATTTGCCTGATCATTCTCGTGGCGGCGTTCAACATCATCAGCTCGCTTATCATGGTCGTAATAGACAAGACAAAGGAAATTGGCATCTTGCGTAGCATGGGCTTTAGCAAGGCGGGCGTCATGCGCGTGTTCATGCTGATGGGAAGTTTCATTGGCGTGGGCGGTACCGTTGTGGGCGGCTCGATTGGACTTATCTTGTGCAAACTGCAAGAGGCTTACCACTTCATCAAGCTTCCGGGCGATGTGTACGTGATTCCGTATTTCCCGATTTCGGTGCATGCGATTGACGTGATTTTGATTTTTGTGATTGGTATTGTTTTGTGCGTGTCCGCGACGCTTTTGCCGGCATGGAAGGCAAGCCGTTTGGATCCTGTGGGGGCGATTAGACATGAGTAGTTTATTGCAAACCGTTGACCTTCGCAGAGTTTTCTCCGAGACGGGTGAAGAACTTGAAATCCTTAAAGGCGTGAATTTTTCGATGGACGCGGGCGAACTTGTGGCGCTCACGGGTTCGTCGGGTTCCGGCAAATCGACTTTCTTGAACTTGGTTGGAATGCTCGATACGCCGACTTCGGGCGAGATTTTGTTTAAGGGAAAGCCGCTTAGCAAGTTCAATAGCGAAGAGCGCGATATGTACCACCGTTCGCATGTGGGATTTGTTTTCCAGTTCCATCATTTGCTCACTGAATTTACGGCGCTCGAAAATGTCTGTGTGCCGGGCCGCATTCTCGGGACTCCCGAAAAGGAATGCCGTGAACGCGCCGAGATGCTCTTGGAAACGGTTGGCCTCAAGGAACGCCTCAAGCATTTGCCGCGAGAACTTTCGGGCGGCGAACGCCAGCGTATTGCAATTGCACGTGCGCTCATGAACAACCCGTCTCTCGTTTTTGCAGATGAACCGAGCGGTAACCTGGACGAGGCGAATTCGGCGAAATTGAACGAACTCTTTGGCGAACTCAATGAAAAGTTCCATCAGGCGTTCTTGATTGTGACGCACGATGAAAAGCTTGCTCAGTTTGCAAAACGCCGTGTGATTATGCACGGCGGAGTGATTCAGTAAGGAGTTTAGAGTTCTGAGTTACTAGTTACTAGAGAAGTCATCCTCCGAAGGAGGATCCATAAAGTTCACGATTACATGTATGGATTCCGTTGCAATTGTAGAATAAAAAATTATGGATCCCCTCACTTCGTTCGAGGATGACTGCTTCAGAATGACATTGTTATAACTCTACTAACTATTAACTAGTAACTAAGTTCTAGTAACTTGATTTTTTTTTGTAACTTTAAAGCAATTATGGCAGATATTAACGGTATTTTTTCAGCTAAGGCAAAAGCCGCGCTTCAGGCGGCTCGAATTGCGGCCCGTAATTTAGGGAGCGATAGCGTTACAGTTGAACATTTATTATTTGGTTTAGTTCGCGAAGATTCAGGCTTTGCATCTGAAACCTTGAAAGCCTTGAAGGTGAATCTGACGGATTTGAGCGAGACGATCCAACGTGCGCTTAGCACAAGTGGCGGTCTGATGACTGTTGGAGGGGATGCACATGGCGGCCTTCTGACATTTACTCCACAGTGCAAGGCGGTTCTTTACAATGCTGCCAAGATTGCAAAAGAGGAAGGTGTTCAGTTTATTGGTCCTGAACATTTGATGCTTGCCATTTTGCAACAGACTGATTCTCCGGCTGCGGCAACGCTTTCGACGTACAACGTGACGTTTGAAAACTATCAGGAAATGCTGATGCAAATAAAGCATCAGGCCGATGGTCAGCCGATGGATGAGGGTCAGCCCGAAGAGGAACCTCGTGAGCGTTATACGCAGACGCGCCAGGCATCTCCGCAGTCCCGCTCCAAGACGCCGATTCTTGAGCATTTCGGTCGTGACCTCACGGCAATGGCTCGCGCAGGCAAGCTCGACCCGATTATTGGTCGTGAAGAAGAAATTGAACGTTTGATCCAGATTCTTTGCCGTCGTAAAAAGAACAACCCGGCGCTCATTGGCGAACCGGGCGTGGGCAAGACTGCAATTATTGAAGGGCTTGCGCAAAAGATTGTGCAGCGCAAAATCCCAGATTTGCTTGCGAACAAGCGCGTCGTGACGCTTGACGTTGCTGCTATGGTGGCGGGTACAAAGTACCGTGGACAGTTCGAAGAACGCGTGAAGGGACTCATCATGGAACTCCAGCGCGTCGGCAATTCCGTAATCCTCTTTATCGATGAACTCCATACGATTGTGGGCGCTGGCGGCTCCGAAGGCAGCCTTGATGCTTCGAACATCTTTAAGCCAGCTCTTGCGCGTGGTGAACTCCAGTGCATTGGTGCAACGACTTTTGACGAATACCGCAAGTACATCGAAAAGGATCCGGCTCTTGAACGCCGCTTCCAGACGATTGTTGTAAACCCGCCGACGGTTGAAGATTCCATCCAGATTCTCGATGGACTTCGCCCGAAGTATGAACAACATCATAATGTGCGTTATACGCCAGATGCGGTGCGAGCTGCTGTTGAACTTGGCGAGCGCTATATCAACGAGCGCTTCTTGCCGGACAAGGCGATTGACGTGCTTGATGAAGCTGGCGCCCGTGTACGCCTGAATTCCATCAAGATTCCGCAGGACTTGCAGAACATGGAAGACGAGCTTGGCGAATGCCTCCAGAAAAAGGAAGAAGCTGTCGCCAATCAGGATTACGCCTCTGCTGCGAAGTTCCGCGCCCGCGAAGAAGAATTGCAGAATAGCATTGCAGAACGCAAAAAGCAGCTTCAGAACGAGGTCTCTGAAACGCCGGTTGTCGATGAGAACGTGATTCGCGATGTTATCAGCAAGATGACGGGAATCCCGGTCCGCAGGCTCGGTGGTGAAGAAGCGAAAAAGCTTTTGCATCTCGGTGACGAAATCAAGCAGCGCGTGATTGGCCAGGATCAGGCGGTAGATGCGATTGTGAAGTCCATCCGCCGTAGCCGTGCAGGCATCCGCAACAACAAGCGCCCGATGGGTAGCTTCTTGTTCCTCGGTCCGACGGGTGTTGGCAAGACTGAATTGGCGAAGGTCCTCAGCAAGGAACTTTTTGGAAGTGAAGATTCGCTTATCCGTATCGACATGAGCGAATACATGGAAAAGCATAGCGTGAGTCGCTTGATTGGTGCGCCTCCGGGATATGTGGGTTTTGAAGATGGCGGTGGCCAGCTGAGCGAAAAGGTGCGCAAGCATCCTTATTCTGTGGTGCTGCTTGATGAAATTGAAAAGGCTCACCCTGATATTTACAACTTGCTCCTCCAGATTCTGGATGATGGCATCTTGACCGATAGCTATGGCCGCAAGATCAACTTCAAGAATACGATTATCATCATGACGAGTAACGCCGGTGCCCGTGAAGTCCGCCATAGCAGTGGCATGGGCTTTACCAAGATGGGCGAGACTGACGATTACGAACGCATGGAAACCGCCATTCGCGAAGAAGTCAAGCGTGTGTTCTCTCCGGAATTTTTGAACCGTGTGGACGAGCAGATCGTCTTCCGTGCGCTTTCCAAGCATGACCTCGTTTCTGTCGTGGACATCCAGATGGGATTCTTGCAGAAGAATCTTTCTGATCGCGGAATCCTCTTGGAAATGAGTCAGGAGGCAAAGGAATTTGTCGTAAACCACAATTACGATTCTTCGCTGGGTGCGCGCCCGATCCGTCGCTCGATCCAGAATTTGGTGGAAGACGAAATCGCCGAAGGGCTTTTGCTCGGAACGATGACGGACTTTTCCACGATTTCCGTGGGCGTCGAAAACGGCAAGCTCTCCTTCAAGTGCGAAAAGATCAAGTCGTAGTG
Organism: Fibrobacter sp.; assembly: GCF_045112255.1. Taxonomy (GTDB): domain Bacteria; phylum Fibrobacterota; class Fibrobacteria; order Fibrobacterales; family Fibrobacteraceae; genus Fibrobacter. The sequence continues at coordinate 6,428 of NZ_JBGUHR010000086.1, read as the reverse complement.
CTTTGTCTCCCCGGCTGAGCCTGCCCCGGACTAGTTCCGGGGTGCCGGGGTCGCCTTTTTTTCTATATTTGCCTCGGAATTTTAACAATCAACCTATGAGGTTATAAATGTCTCAGATTTCTGCTGTTCTTATCTTCGGTGCTCCGGGTTCTGGCAAGGGCACTGTGGGCGCAAAGCTCGCTGCTACGACCGCTCTCAAGCACCTCTCCACGGGCGACATCTTCCGTGGTATCGCTCCGTCTAGCGAATCCGGCAAGCTCCTTGCTTCTTACTCCAGCAAGGGTCTCCTCGTTCCGGACGAAGCTACTGTTGAAATTTTCGGCCGCTTTGTCGAAGGTCTTGTGAACACGAACAAGCTCAACCCGGAAAAGGACACTCTCCTCCTCGATGGTATTCCTCGCACGGTTGCTCAGGTCGATCTCATTAAGCCGATCGTCGACGTGAAGCACATCTTCGTTCTCGACATCAAGGACGAAGCTACGATCGTAGCCCGCCTCCTCAACCGCGCCAAGATCGAAGGCCGTAAGGACGACGCTGACGAAAACGTCATCAAGAACCGTCTCAAGGTTTACAAGGAATCCACCGCTAAGGTTCTCGAAAAGTACGATCCGAAGATCATCAGCCACATCGTTGGCGACAACACTCCGGACGAAGTCTTCCTCGACGTGCTCAAGGCATACGTGGACTTCACGAAGAACGCCTAATCCGTTCACTGAATTTATTCAGAATGCACCTTGCCCCGCAGCAGGGTGTTTTTTATTTGTCATGCCCGAATTTAGCTTGTCATTCCGGATTTATTCCGGAATCGCCTTCTTGTATCGCAAAAACATTATAGTGTGTCATATACGAAAAATCTTTAATTTTGACATTGATTTTTAACTAAAAACACGTGTTTTGTGTCATTGTGGCCTGTAAATAGGGTATATTTGTTTACATGAAACCGATAATAGAATACAAGGATTATCATTCCTTAATCAAGGATTTTTACGAAGCTCAAAAACGAACTTCGTACTTTTCTTGGCGGGAATTTGCAAAGCTTGCGGGGTTTTCTTCACCGACTTATTTGCGACTTGTGAGTGAGGGCAAGAGCAACTTGAGCCGAGTGTCGATGAACCGCATGATTTCGGCAATGGGGCTTGCCGGTTTTGAGGCGGACTACTTCATTGCGCTCGTCAATTTTTGCAACGCTAAGGATGACGAATCTAAAAAGCCGTATTGGAAAAAGATGCGCCAGATTGCGCTTGAATACAAAGTACGCGTTGTCGATAAAGAGGCTGTCGAGTATTTCGATGGCTGGAAAAATCAGGTCGTTCGCGAACTTGCGCCGATGATGAAGGGGGCGACTCCAGGGCAGATTGCTAAAACATGCTGCAACGGAATCTCCGCAGCCGAAGTCGCCTCGTCGCTTGAATTTTTGACTAAGGCGGGATTCCTGAAAAAAGATGCGGATGGCTCGTATCGCCAGACCGAAAAGAATGTGACAGCGTCAAAGGAAGGTATGGCCTATGCTGTCCACGCGATGCAGCACAAAATGTTGCAGCTTGCTGATGAATCCATTGAACGATTTGAACCGCAGAACCGCAGCGTGTCGAGCGTGACTCTTACGGTCAACCGCGAATGTTACGAACGCATTGCTCAAGAAGTCGATATGTTCCGTAAAAAAATTGCCGCAATGGCTTCGGAAACAGAAGATGCCGATCAAATCTATCATTTGAATATGCAACTGTTCCCGTTAACTTGGAAATTAAATAAAGTGGAGGCTTAGTATGAGAAATCTTTATAGTTTGTTTGTCCTCGGAGCTTTTTTGTTTGCAGCATGCTCCGACAATGCATCGATTTCGGGATCGACGAATGTCCCGAATATGGAAAATAAATTAGTGCCGAAATCGCCCGTGTTGTGTAGTGTGATGGGTGTGACGGATTCTCTGGAAGCCGTGGAAAAAGGGTGTATATGGTCGCCTGAAATGTGGAGCCGTACATCGGGATACCGCGTACACACAGGTTTCGATAATGGGACGAATACTTCGGGTATTTGGACTTGGCATGTAGAACAAGGCGGTGATGGCAATGTTAGATTTGAATGGCCTGGAGTGGCTACGGACGAATATGATTCCATGGCTCTTGCCGATGTTATAGACAAGTGTGGTGGTAGCTTGTGCGGAAAGGTAGTGTATGAACCAAACGAAGTAAAAGTTGACTCCGCCACTGCAGATAGTGAATCTTATGGAAGTGCTTATGTAGAATTCTATTTTGCGGGGAAGGATTCTTTGGGAAATATTGGAGAAGTCGATGCCCGCGCTATGCAGGGAATTTGTGTGGAACATTCGGGGGATATTTTTATAGAACTTATACCTAGTGATTCTATTGCTAATTTAAATAAAATATCTACTTTTGGATTCCCTACAAATTCGTTAGATTCTGAAAATCTTCTGTCAAAAAGTACAAAGACGTGTGATATTTGGGAAGGATTTGTAATTGACACTAATGATCCAGAATGGTTTGAAATAGGACTTGTGCCAATGGAGGATGTTCTCGCTCATTTAAAGGGGATTCGCATCATATTCGAAGAAAATACAGACTTTAATATTATAAGTATTGATTGGTATAATTTGAATAATGTTCCAATGACAGGTTATCATCCTTTCGATGAAACTTGTGAACCGGTTTATGTGAATTTGGGTTACTGTGATTGCGAATTTACCACGGACGACTTAGCTGTTGCTGCTGCTCTGAGTTTTAGCGTTTCGCGTTTTGCACAGAAGAAAATCGAGGTGGAAAGCGATTCTATACCACTTTCGAATTTATCGAAAGAATGTCTTATAAGTACCCTTGATAGCTTGAGCATTTTACATAGAATAAAACAAACTGCTCTTGGTTCTGGTCCTGCTGTCCCTTGTGACAATCCTCGTCCTCAATTTTTTGCGTGCGCTAATGGGACTAGTAGTATTACAACCGAGTATTGGGAAAAATTTTTGGAATATCAGAATAAGAAGGTAAAACCTCTTGAAGAAAAAATGATTGCAGATGCCGATTCCCTCTTCGCTCATTGCATATCTTTGAATAATTAATTTGCAATTGGTGCGTAAAACGAGTTGGGGTGAAATATGGTTGTTTCTAAAATTGCTTATGCAATGTTGATGGCTGTTGCGTTGACTGCTTGCTCGGATGTCGGTGATTCGGTGACGAAACCCGCTCAGAATGAACGGAATAATCGCGTAGCTCTTGACAACATCACGGTTGAAGGCCATGCCTCGCGACATTTATCAACATCGGCTGCCGAAAATTCGACAATGTTGCGACGTGTGGTGGATGCTGGTACCATTGTAAGGATGGCGGAACTAGATTCCGTTACCTTGGATACGACAGGAGTGGTGTTCTATAGCCGCTGCGATGGCGCTACAGGTGAGTTTGCGTTTAATCATGTTTCGTTGCGCGGCCCATATGTAAAGATTGAACTGGCTCCGTATGTGGAAAGCGATTCTTGGCAATGGGACGGCTCTTGGTCTTTTGATATGTATGATCATGAAAAGGACCGTTTTGTAGCGACTTATGGTGTGATTGTCGATTTGAGAAAATCGAGAACAGTCGATATAAACGCAATGACATTTTTGGAAACATTTCGTTTGCATCGTTTAGTTCGCATGGACTACAGTTTGGCCGAAGCCAAAGAACGTGCCGATAAAGAAATCATGAATGCCGTCGGACTTTATGACGAATCTTTCGATTTTGATAAACAAGAATTTGCTCATAACCGAGGTCACTTGATTGTCAATAATCTGTTAGAGGATTTGATTCTTGAATGGTCTGTCAATGCATCGCCATTGCAGGTTGCACATGCTTTTGGCAATACGGGTTCGCTTTCTAAGAAGAAATTGATTAGGGATTTCTTTATCGAGAGATTAAAAGAGTGGAAAGGACAAAAAACTGATGGCGATAGCGCTATTGTTTTTATAAATGGGTTTATAGAAGCTCTTCAAGGAAAATAAAAACGATAGGAGAGTAAGGTGGAAAACAAAAAGGCGACCGGAGAAATCCGGCTGTCTTTTTTATAGTTGTTTTTTGTATATAAACTTTATATATTATGTTACATAAATAACATAAAGGAGTTTTATATGAATTATAAGAAGATCGGTCTTGGCCTTTCAATATCTGTGGCCATGTGCTTTATGGCGTGCGGCGAAAGTTCCTCTCCGAACGGGCCTGAAAATTCGAACGATCCGGAATCTTCAAGCTCTGTTAAGTCCTCTCCGGCATCTAGTTCTGATGTAGCTAGCTCTTCGAGCGTTGCCGAAACTCCTTCGAGTTCTTCAGTTGAGGAAGCTAAACCTTGCTCTTTTGTTGCAACGGATGATGCTTGGACCGTTTCGTATAAGGGTAGCGATAGCAAGAATAATGCAAAAATTACGACCGTCTATGAAATTAGCGGCAAAGATCTCGTTATTCGTGATTCAGTCCGGTACACGGGCAGCATGACAAGCATGATGTGCAGCATTGATCCTGAAGCAACTTATAAATCTGATGATGGAGTCTTTGCTGGCGGACGTACCTGCGATAGCGATGGAAATACCGTTGTCGAGGTCACGACTACGACTCAGAAGGACTTCTTTGCGACTAATTCCCGCGAAGAGTTCTTCAATTCCGTTCAGAAAGCTTGCAAGGCCGCTGTCGATGGCGGCAGTTTCGAAAAAGTCACTTTTAATGTGCTGACGAAATGTAGCTTTACCATGGACGATGATGAATGGAGCTATTTCTATAAGGATGAAGATATTAAGGGCGATTCGATTCCCATGAAAAAGCTTCTGTTCCCAGATCCGGAAGATGGCCGTTATGTCACTATGAAATATTCGATTTATCCGATGTCGCATATTGAATGCGTTTCCAAAAACTTTGCCGATTTCAACGGAATCCATTACTGCTCTGCTGATGCTTACTTGAACATCGCTTCTTCTAGCACGACGTTTGATAAGCAAACGCTCTACGATATCGAATTGAAGGCTTGCAGGGACCTTTTATCGCCTGATGTCGGCGTTCCTGATGATAATGGCGCTCAAGATTAATTGATGGAACTTCGTTCATAAAAAATAGGCTCCCTTCGGGGAGCCGTTTTGTATAAAGAAAGCCACTGGCGATGAACCAGTGGCAAATCTTTTGCAATTAAGCGAGTGCCTTGCGATTAAGCGAGAGCCTTAATGATGGCATCACCCATACCAGTCGTGCCGACCTTGGTGCAGCCTTCCTGGTAGATATCGCCAGTGCGGAAGCCCTGAGCGATGACCTTTTCGCAAGCAGCTTCGATAGCCTTTGCAGCTTCTTCTTCCTTGAAGGTGTAGCGGAGCATGAGGGCCACGGAGAGGATCTGTGCGAGCGGGTTTGCAATACCCTTGCCAGCGATGTCCGGAGCGGAGCCACCAGCCGGTTCGTAGAGACCGAAGGAACCTTCGGCGATAGAAGCGGACGGGAGGAGACCCATGGAACCGGTGAGCATTGCGCATTCGTCGGTGAGGATGTCGCCGAAGAGGTTCGGGCAGAGGAGCACGTCGAATTCACGCGGGCGCTTGAGGAGCTGCATAGCGGCGTTGTCCACGTAGAGGTGTTCGAGAGTGAGTTCCGGATAGTCCTTGATGACTTCGTTCACAACTTCGCGCCAGAGAACGCTCGTGGTAAGCACGTTGGCCTTATCGATGGAAGCGACCTTCTTGTTGCGGAGCATAGCGGCGTCGAAAGCGAAGCGGGCAATGCGTTCGACTTCGTAGCGGCTGTACTTCATGGTGTCAAAGCCGATTTCTTCCTTGGAACCCGGAACGCCTTCGCGGCCCTTCGGCTGGCCAAAGTAAACGTCACCCGTCAGTTCACGGACGGTGAGGATGTTGAAACCGTCGCCAACGATGTCAGCGCGGAGCGGGCATGCGCCTGCGAGTTCCTTATAGACGCGGGCCGGGCGGAGGTTGCAGAAAAGCTTGAAGTGCTTGCGGAGCGGGAGGAGTGCGCCGCGTTCCGGCTGGAGGTTCGGCGGAAGGTGTTCCCACTTCGGGCCACCGACAGAACCGAAAAGAATACAGTCAGAAGCTTCACCGAGCTTGAGGGTGCTTTCCGGAAGCGGAGAACCGCTTTCGTCGTAGGCGGCACCACCGACGTTTGCCCATTCGGCGTTCACGTCGAAGCCGAACTTCTTGGAAACGACGTCCAACACGCGGACAGCTTCTTTCATCACTTCCGGACCGATACCGTCGCCCGGGAGCACTGCAATCTTGTAATTCTTGCTCATGGTTAATCCTTGGTTTATAATTTGAACGGCTCAAATTTAGTAAAATTATGGGTGAGGAACGCTTTTTTGCGGGTTATGTATGCTTTATAGAGTTCTGGTTCTTTTGATTTTAGCGATTTTGGCTGGGTGTGGCCAGCAGGTCGAGACGGCTGATACGAAAAAG
>NZ_JBGUHR010000085.1:0-1830 GCF_045112255.1 Fibrobacter sp. | reverse complement strand
GCTTGGGGGTGTTGTAGGTTTTGTGTGGCATGGTGGCTCAACTCCTTTCAAACTGCAACGGACAATTTTTATCTAAAACACAAGTATTGGGGCAAGTTTTTTCAGCGGCGCAAGCCGCAAAAGGCGGGTTTGGGGTGGCAACCCCAACAAGTATCTGACCGGGGGACAAATGAGCGAAAAGCGAAATTTGGTACACTGGTCGATACTTGCTCTAAGTAAGCCGTAGATTTCCCCTTGCTCTAAGTAAGCCGTAGATTTCCCCTTGCACTTACTACTCGTATAGCTGCCGCCTGTTTTGGCCGGATTTCTGCAAAAATCTTACGGCGTGGGGCGATTTTTACCCGCAGTTCTTTCTTTCCGCTAAAGATACATTTCAAAGGCCGCCAGCTACCCGCTTGCCGGGAATTTTCTCAAATTTTCCTTTGCCTTAGAAATACAGAAAATGCAGATTTGGCTACCGCCGCAGAAAATTTTTTGTTTCCGGCTTCACCTACCTACTACGGATGACTTTGCGATTTTGCCAAACGGATAAAGAAAAAAGCAGCAAATCTTTTTCAGACTTACTGCTTTCGCTGGCCGCCGATGGGCGGTGGATATTCAGTTTTGAAAGTTCAGGTCAGGTTGGCCCGATGATGGATAGCACAATAAATTCCTGTTTTCCCTTTAAGGCATTGTGCATTTTTTCTATTTCTCTTGATGATTATTTTTTTCATAATCAATCAATGTACCTATAACAATTCCAATCAACATTCCGATACCTGCACAAATAGAAATAGCAAAAAGATTTTGCAAAAACGCCCATGCCAACACACCTATGCAACCACCGACAATAAATCCTGTTAATAAGCCAATAGTTAAGTATTTATTACTTTTCATATTGCTATATCTCCCCTAAAAGTATATTTGTCGTTGGTTCTATTATACTATGACCTGCTTCCTTTAGGAATAGATGAATTGTAAACTGGCTGGAGTGAAACCGCTAATGACAGCCAGTGTTTGTTCTTTGTTTATCGGTCAAAGCGAAATTTGAACAGGGCGGCAATGAGCTGTTGCTTTATATGTTCCTCAACTTCGGCGTTGACTTTCCCGTGTACTTTGGAACAGTAGCGGATATATCCGGCATAGTGGGAAAGAATGGTGTCGATTGCGTCCGGGTCGCCCTCATGGGCTTTGACGATTGTTTCATAGGGGAGAAGTTTACTCATAGTCATTTCCCTCCATGAGCCGCCTTAACCGCTGCAAGGCAAGCCGGATATGCCGCCCCGCTGTGCTGCGTGTCCGGCCAATATGTACGCCGATCACTCGCTGCGGCTGGCGCAGGAAATAGTAACGAAAAATTTCTTCCTGCGTCTGCTCCGGCAAAAGGGCAAGGGCGGCGGCAAGCTCCGCATGATACAGAACGGCGGTCTGGCCGCAGGCGGTAAAAAGATATTCTTCAAGCTACTCCGGCTCGGCAAGCTGGACAAACTTTTCACTCATCAGATAATCAAGGGAAACTTCCCGTTCCCACCTCCGGCGCAGCTTCAAGATTTTATCTATGGCTGCGTGACGAATGACTACCTTGCAAAAGGCATTGAATGTGTACTGGATATGCACCTTGTAGGCTTCATCTTCGGTCATGGAAATTCCCCCTCTCTGAATAATAGTGCGGGGCGGCAGTACTCCTTGCTGTCGCCCCTTGATTGCCTACCAGCAAAGACGGGCGGGGCTGTCAACGACGGCGCGAAGCGGCGTTCATTTTATCGTTGACTGGCTCGGCTGGGTTTGCTATTTACCCGACAAACTTGAATTTATTTTAAGCTATCACGTTTTACCTTCTTAAGCCTTACT
>NZ_JBGUHR010000084.1:0-18096 GCF_045112255.1 Fibrobacter sp. | reverse complement strand
AAATTTCTACTCTTGTAGATGTAGTCGGAGCGTGATTCTGCATGGGGCTATACGCCTACGAAAATTTCTACTCTTGTAGATCGGAGTTAACGCCTTCGGCTTTCGTGTGGCTATACGCCTACGAAAATTTCTACTCTTGTAGATTCATGGCTAATCTTCGTCGTTGTCTTTTGGCTATACGCCTACGAAAATTTCTACTCTTGTAGATTTCTTTGACTTCGGTTGTTGCTGTAGGGCTATACGCCTACGAAAATTTCTACTCTTGTAGATAGGATAGCTGCTTTCGTCGTCAGTGACGGCTATACGCCTACGAAAATTTCTACTCTTGTAGATCTATATGGTCACTCAATGGTCACTTTGGCTATACGCCTACGAAAATTTCTACTCTTGTAGATAGAAGCCCTCCGGAAGCCTGGAACGACGGCTATACGCCTACGAAAATTTCTACTCTTGTAGATGTGCAATCAACGAAGGCCGCTTTGGTGCGGCTATACGCCTACGAAAATTTCTACTCTTGTAGATCAACCGTTTTCATCATCCCACGGCTAAAGGCTATACGCCTACGAAAATTTCTACTCTTGTAGATTTTGAAATACTTTATCATAAGTATCTTGGGCTATACGCCTACGAAAATTTCTACTCTTGTAGATGTGCTCTGGTTATTGCTGGCGGTTTGTGGCTATACGCCTACGAAAATTTCTACTCTTGTAGATCCGAACGGATGAAAACTGGCTTGAGAGGGCTATACGCCTACGAAAATTTCTACTCTTGTAGATAAAATACCGCTTGACTATTTTCAAATTGGCTATACGCCTACGAAAATTTCTACTCTTGTAGATAGAGCTTCTTCAGAACTTCCCGCACATGGGCTATACGCCTACGAAAATTTCTACTCTTGTAGATTCGAATTGAGCCACGAGAGCCATATTTGGCTATACGCCTACGAAAATTTCTACTCTTGTAGATTTTGGGTTTGTTTCCTGGCACTCGCACGGCTATACGCCTACGAAAATTTCTACTCTTGTAGATCCGTTGTGCTTTGTTGGATACCAAAAGGCTATACGCCTACGAAAATTTCTACTGTTGTAGATTTGTGAATTGTTTTCAGATTTATTAGGGAAAAAAGTTTTGTATCCACCTACACCCCTTCAATTTCTTCGATCTGCTTGCCGAGTTCGCTTGCTTGCTGAGAATCTTCGTTGTAGATGGCGTTGATTCGCTTGCAGCTGAGTTCGAGCAGATTGCGGGCTTCGATGGAATCACTCTGCTTGCGGAGTTCGCGCAATGCCTTGTCGATTCTCTCGATGTCCTTCTGGTCGGGGTAGCCCTTCATGAATGCGTAGAAGAGCTTAATTTGTGTGTTGTATTCGCTGTCGGATTCGCAGGCGAGCAAGAACGGTATCACGCGCACGTTGAGGAGCTTCGAGAGGTCGCCCATGAACGTATTGAGCGTGAGGCCCTTCGGGAATAGTTCTTCCGTGTCTTTCTGGATGTCTTCGGTGTTCACGAAATCGCCTTCTTCGAACTGCAAGAGCATTTCGTTGAGCATATCCATTTCGTTGCGCTTAGCTTGTTCGCGATACTTTGCCTGGTAGTAAATCGGCAGTGTCGTGAGGCAATAGTGCGCCTGGTTTGCACCGATGAATTCACCGATGTAGTAGATGTCGGCGTCTTCCTTGAGAATGTCTTCTTCGTTGTTGAAGTTCCCGATGCGGGCGGGTATGGGGATCACTTCCATGTTCGAAAGTTCATGGAGGCGTTCGCGCATGGCGTCAACGTCCACATTTTCGGGGAGTTCCACACCGTTTTCTTCCATCGTCTTGAGAAAGTTGTTGAACTTTGCATCGACGGCGCGGTTGACTTCTCTTCGGCTTGGCTTGTGCTCGAACTGACGAAAGTCGCCTTCCAACGTCAAAAGCCCATTTTTAATCATATCACCAAACGGTGTTTCGTTGGGTTCAGCGTCGGGAGAGGGCAAAATACGTGCGTAGGCAATCATCCTGCCGCACAACTGATCGTCATTTCCTTTTTTCTGTTCGATTCCAAGCATGTCCTAAAATTAACAAAATCTAGCGGACATGGACCATTTTTTGTTGGGTATAACCTTGCGCTGAGGTCTTTACGACGTAGATTCCGGGGATAAGGCCGTTCAAATTGGCGATTCCCTTTGCGCTGCGAACGAGTTTCCCGTTCGTGTCGTAGATGCGGGTTTCGCTAACGGTTGCGTTTACGCGGGCTGTTTTCACGAAGGCGACGCCTCCCTTGTCTACGTTTTTTTCGGTGAGCTTGATCTGGTCTAGGTTCGGGCCGTCATTGCCGTCAACGATGGAGAACGTGATGTAGCTTGCGCCTTTGGGGAGTGTAATGGTTGATTCTTTTGTCTGGTATGTGGTCCACTTGTCGGTGGCTTCGAACGAGATGACTTCGGCGCTCTTGCATCCGTCAACGCCTGCGGTGCATGTGCCGGGGGCAGCGAAGGCGAGGCTGCGGGCTTTGCCGCTGCCGTTTGCGTATGTCATTTCCATCGTGTATTCGCCGGGGAATTCTACATAGACGGGGACTTGGACGGTCGATTTCCCGGTGCCGAAGTTGATGTAGCCGGTGCCAGCAAAGCCTGCGTTTGTGTTTTCGTTGATGGCGTTGTCGATGATGCCGTCTTCGGCCTGGAACGTAGTTGTGCCCTTGGCTTCAAAGATGGCGCCGAGTTCGATGTCTTTGGTCATCGTGGTTTCCCAAGTGCTTTCGCTGCCGGCATCGCTTGCGCTCTTGCCGGTCCAGCCTGCGAATTTCCAGCCGCTAGCGGGTTCTGCGGTAAATGTGATTGCGGTTCCTTCGGCGATTTTTTCGCGATTCGGGGAGGCCACAACGGAGCCGCCAATAGAAGAATTGATTGTTAAGTTGTAGTAAGTGACATTTGCTTCGAGAACGGTAATCTCGTTAGAGCTTGCGCCGAGACCGCCCATGGAATTTGCGGCACGGACCGTAACTTTGGAACCTGCGGCAATACCTCCAACATCAATGGAATTTGTCGTGGTGTTGCTGTGGTATTTGCCGTTTACAAAGATGGCCCAGCAAATGGCGTTGCCGTCATCGTTCCAGATGATGTTGGCGCCTTCCTGGGAAATCTTAGGAGCGGAGACTTGCGCTGTGAGTTTGTTCGGTTCCCAGTTATCGCTACCGCCCAAGACGTTTTTCAATGTATATTTCGCGGCGTCGCTTGCGTTCCACACGGTCTTGAGTGTTGTTGCTGTCGATGCGTCTTTGCCTCCGTTAAAATACGTTTTACGTTGGCTCGTGTTGATTGCGCCACCATTCCCGTTTTTGCTGTTGTATTCGCCGAAAATTACGGGGGCAGAATTCATGTCGGGACCCCAGCCTTCGGCTTTGGGCTCTGCGCGCATGATGGTGTTCAACCAGACGACTTTTGCGCGGCCCCAGGAACGTCCGAGATAGAATGTCTTGTTGAAACCGGAATTGCTGACTTCGATGATGGCGTTGTTGAATACGTAACCCCAGGTATCTGGATTTTGCGATGCTGTGATGTAGCCACCGTTTCGTGTCATCACGAGCTTGGTGCCTTCGAAAAATACATCGCCACCACCGCAGATAAAGTCTACAGTTCCGTCAATTTCGCCGCCTTCCCAATACGTGCGCCCTTTTTTGGTGTAGTAAGTATCTTGACCGCTCAAGAGGCGTACGTTTTTGTAGATGAACTTGTCGCCTGCGTTTTGCTGCAAGGCCACTTGGCGTGCTGTGCTTTGTGAACTGACGGAACTTCTGTTTTGCAGGGTGATATCCTGCATGTACATATTTTTGTTGCTGGGGAAGTACAGCGTTGCAGTTGTGCTGATGCCTTCGGTATCGGTTGTATTCCAGATGATCGTCTTGTCAACGGACTGCCCGATGATGGAAATGTTCGAGCCGCTGAATGTCGATTTGCCGTGCTCGTCACCGGTGACCTTGGTGATGTTGTATTCACCATTTGGCACAAAGAGGATGAATCGCTTGGACTCGGTGGCACCTGAAGAAGATGCCTTGGCGATAGCCGCCTTGAAGTCTCCATCGACGCCAAGCACAAAGTCAAACCCGTGCTTCGCAATTGCGGATGCACTCACCGCCATCGCAAGCGGCATACAAACTGCAAACCTGTAAACCCAACTATTCAACATAAAACCTCAATTTAAATGCTTGGATTGCTTCGCCTTCGGCTCGCAATGACGTTTTTTTTGTCATCCTCGGAGCGAAGCGTAGGGGATCCATACTTATTTCATACTCGTTCCATTCACTTTGTATGTCTTTCCATTTCTTTGCATGAAGTAGACTCCTGCGCCGTTTGCGTTGCGGCTAAAGTCCACGAAGTAGCGGTTGCCTTGCTGCGATTTGCGTTCGGTGCGCATCGCTTCAATGGACGTGCGCGGAATTTCTACTTCGCCAGCTTTCAAGTCTTCGCTCATCCAGCCGATGTAATCAATGTTCGCCATGCCATCTTTCGAAAGACTTGTGAACTTGAGTTCGCTATAGCCCTGTGGCAATTCAATTTCGATGGATTGAGTTTTCCACGTAGTCCATGCTGCTGTAGATTCCATGCTGCCGTCAGCAAGTAGCGTCTTGTCGCCTACAGAAACGCTGTAACCTCGTGCAGATCCGCCGCCGTTTGCAAAGCTGATGAACAACGTGTATTTGCCTTCCTTGAATGCGGTGACGCCGTAAGTCACGTAGCTTCCGGTGGAGTTGTCTACGTTGGCGTAGCCTTCGCCGACAAATCCCGTATTGCTTGCTTCCTTGACTCCCTGAATGTCGATGAAGTTTACTCCGTCAATGTATGTTGTGCAGGTGTCGTTTCCGCACATTGCCGAAGGTGGTGGAGGCGGAACGTAGCTGTCGTCCATCTTGGCAAGCGCTTCGAGGTAAGATTTTTCGGTACTGATGAGGGCCGTGCCGTAATCGCCTGCCCACTGGTAGCCCGTGCGGCGTTCTTCGCTAATCTTTGTGAAGTCCTGCGTCTTAGTGCTTGCGCCATCGCGGTCGCAGAAGAAGTAGTTGTCGTTGTTGACTTCGTAGAATCGGTACCAGAGAACGTTGCCTTCGCGTTCTTCGAAGCGGCCTTGTTTCTTGTTGAAGTAGAGTCCCGTGACGCGGGTTTTCTTGTACCATTCTATGGCGCCCTTGATGGATTTCTGGATGGCTTCGGTTTGTTCGGGCCAGTTCATCAAGAACCATACGGCACCTGCGGATTCGCTGCCGGACTTGCTGGCAAGTTCGTATGCGCGTGCGCCGACCGGGGCAAGGCTGTTGGTGTCATGCTGGGCGCACCAGACGGTGAGCTTTCCGTCGTTTACGATTTGTGCCTTGAGCAAGTAATCGATCGCTTTGTCGAGAGCGGATTTCATCTTGCTGCGGGTATTGTCGTCAATGATGTCCGAGTCAAATGGACTTGTCTTGTTGGCAATATCCATCATCGTGACCATCGCGCGGATCATGGCGTTGTCGTTCAGCGTAATTTGGTCGGAATAGTTGCCGCGCTTGGGCCAGACTTGCGGGAGGCCGCCTTTGGAGCGCTGCATGGTCAAAAGGAAATTGACCGCCTTGTTGAAACTTGTCTTGAATGCGGATTTGTAATTGCTGTTCGTTGTCGCCTTGTAGCGCACGGCGAGCAGCCGCATTTCTTGAACAGTCGCGTTGTTGTCGATGGTACCGAGGTCACCGCCGCCTTTTGCCGTCCAGGAGGATTTTGCGCCACCGGTGTATGCGCTCTTGTACTTCTCGGCGTGGGCCTTGTCAAAACCGCCGTTTGCGATTTGCCATGTGGTCATGTTATAGGTGTACTGGTCGATGTCCATGCCGGAAGCTGCGTCGGTAAGTTCCGAATAACCACGATAGCTGTTGATTTTCGAAACTGCCGTTGATGGAGGCGCGTAGCTTGCCGCAAATGAAAAAGACGCGACAGACATTGCCGCTACAAAAAACTTGTAGTTACCAAACCCAAAATTCTTCATAAAAAACCTATAGAAGAGTTCTTAACCCCACACCACTTCTATAATCTACATTATAATAGGCCGATTTTTGTTAAGAATTTCTTTTAAGTGTTGTCCATAGACAATGGAACTTGTCGCATTGTCACCCCGGTCTCCGCTTTTTGTCATGCCGGACTCCGTTCCGGCATCGCCATCTCGTATTTATAATACACGTTGTATAATACTTTTTTAAAAATTTTTAGAAAAATAAAAAATCTTCAAAATTTCTTCAAAAATCTTAATTTTGTATAGTAAAATTTATTGCAGAATTATACCGCAAAATCTAATTTATAGGAATGAAACCAATCACCGAATATCAAGACTACCGAATGTACATGCGCGACTTTTACGAAGAACGCAAACGCAGTTCCTTGTTTTCGTGGCGCGAATTCTCCAAATTGGCTGGTTTTACCTCACCCAACTTTATGCAGCTCGTATGCGAAGGCAAAAGCCGCTTGAGCAAAACGGGCGTCGAAAAAGTGGCTGATGCCATGGGGCTTGCGGGCGCTGACCGCGACTATTTCTTTGCGATGGAGCGTTTTGGCGATGCCAGGAGTGATTCGATGAAACTCCAGGCGTTTAACGAAATGCAGAAAATTGCAAAGGAAAACCGTTTGCGAGTCGTCGATGCCGAGGCGTTCAAGTATTTCGAATCGTGGGTGAACCCGGTGTTGCGTGAACTTGCCCCGATCATGCCGGGTGCAAAACCGCTGGAACTGGCGCACCAATGCTATCCGGTCGTGAGTGCCGCCGAAGTGCGCCATTCGCTGGACTTTATGTGCCATGCGGAATTCCTCAAGAAAATCGGCGAAGATACCTACGTGCAGACTGAGAAGGTTGTGACGGGATCTTCCGAGGCAATTCCTTTGGCTCTGCGTTCCATGAACCGTCAAATGTCGAAGTTTGCAACCGAAGCGATTGACGAGGTTCCGCCCGAAAAACGCCATATCACGGGTGTGACGTTTGGTATTTCCGAAGAGACTTACCAATGGCTTGTGCAGAAGCTTGAAACACTCAGGCAGCAGGTGGTTGCCATGGCTGCTAAGGAAAAAGAATACGATAAAGTTTATCGACTGAATTTACAACTATTCCCGTTAACTAAAGGGAGAGAGGCATAGTATGAAAAAGTTGTATAAAATAATCGCTATGGCATGGACGGGACTTTTGCTGTCTTGTTCTGGTGATCAGT
This sequence comes from Fibrobacter sp., assembly GCF_045112255.1. GTDB lineage: Bacteria > Fibrobacterota > Fibrobacteria > Fibrobacterales > Fibrobacteraceae > Fibrobacter. Next base: position 10,893 of record NZ_JBGUHR010000084.1, on the reverse strand, counting down.
CTAGTGGTCGCGATCTTGCCGGTGCAACTACGGAACCGAACTCCACGCAACGCGCAGAATTGACGGAAGAACAGAAGGCCCTGCTGGAAAAATCTCTGGTCGTATTGGTTGGAGGGACGATTGAAAATTCAAATGATATTAGTGTAGATCCCGATCAGAGTGTTGCCATTGATTCTTCCGTATTTGGAAAGTTGATGTTCCCGTTTGACTCGGTACCGGATACGTCATTCTATACTTCGAGCTTGGATGGCTCTAGGTCGTGTCAGGTTTCTGTTCAAGCGAAAGAGTCCGGTGTAGAACTCGAACAGTCGATGTACACGCAAGACCGATACGGTCAATATTACAGCTCTAGTATTATTGCCGTCAAGGTTGTAGATGTCGAGGGTACTCCTGTTTTGCTGAAAACTGTTGGACATACGGATTATTGGGGCTATGGAACGTCTTGCTCTGAATTTTTGAATGAATTCAAGCAGTCGTGCGAAGCGTCTAACGGAATTTTCAAGGATTACGAAGACGGTTGTCGCAATTATTTTTTGAGCTTGGTGTGCTCTATGCTGATGCCGGAAGGAAAAACGGCGGAGGACATCGTGCGTTCCTATACGAAGGAATACAGGAATACCTGTAAGGAAGATTCTATCAAATATGCTCCTGTTGATACTAAAGTTGATCCTTTGCAAGGTTGTCATATCACAAACGATGAAAACGGCGATCATTATTTTGGGGATTGTCCTTTGATCGATGATGGTGTTGATAAGGATGTATGGCGCAGGGACAGTGCATGGCGTATGAACTTGACACGAACCTTGGATGTCTATGAGGAACAGTTTGCCGTTTTTAGAGAAGAGACTGACGGAAAGTCGGGTTATATCAGTCACGAAGAATTGGACAATGAAGCCGTTCTCGCGTATAACTCATTCCCGAAAGACAAAGTGGCAAACGCCTATCGCAAAGAGGGTATTTTCCACTTGCCGGATTCCCTGCTTGCGGTATTTTTCCCCACGGCTGCGAACCACCCGCGTGCATATACAACGCTTCAAGGTGAACCTAAAGGTATGGCTTATTACATCGTCGTCTTGAAGGATATCGGGGCCAAGGGACATGCCCTGAACAAGATCGATGCAAGTGGAATCTACGTAAGGGATATTTTGAAGAGTGGAGAATCTTGCCCGGAAGATGCTGACGAATATTATTCCGTGTATCTGATTCGAGGCTCTACCGAATGGGATATCAGCGAAAAGAATATTGTCCGTAGTACCTTTGTGAGCCCGCTTTGGAATTGCGATGATTCCGAAAGTATTGAGCGCATTGAACCTTACGGTGAATGGACCAATCGTGATGGATTCTAAGATTTAGTATTTAATATTTAAGAGCTATTTTCTATCTTAAGGGCGTATGAATACCAAAATCTATTACACCCTTACTGATGAGTCGCCGTTCCTGGCGACTCAGTCTTTGCTTCCTATCGTATCTGCTTTCGCAAAGACTGCAGATATCGATGTCGAAACCAAGAACATCTCCTTGCCGGGCCGCATTCTTGCCGCTTTCGCGGACACGCTCCCGGCAGGTACGACGTTTGCCGGTAAGCCGGTGACGGATGACCTTGCATTCCTCGGCAAGCTCACGCTTGAACCGGATGCAAACATCATCAAGCTCCCGAACATTTCTGCCTCGGTGCCGCAGCTCAAGGCCGCTATCGCCGAACTCCAGAAGAACGGCTACGCTCTCCCGGATTATCCGGATGCTCCTCTCAACGACGAAGAAAAGGCTATACGCGCCCGCTACGACAAGGTGAAGGGTTCTGCCGTGAACCCGGTGCTTCGCCAGGGCAACTCCGACCGCCGCGCTCCTAACGCTGTCAAGAACTATGCCCGCAACAATCCGCATAGCAACGGCGTGTGGAACGAATCCGTGAAGACTCATGTCGCCAGCATGCAGGCCGATGACTTCTACGGTAACGAAAAGTCCATCACGATGGCCGAAGCCGACTCCTTCAAGATTGAATTTGTCGATGAAACTGGTGCCGTGACGGAACTCCGTGCCGCAAAGCCGCTCCTCAAGGGCGAAATCATCGATGCGACTGTCATGCGCATGGCTTCTCTCGAAAAGTTCATTGCCAATGCGATGGCCGAAGCTAAAGCCAAGGGCCTCCTCTTCTCCGTGCACCTCAAGGCCACGATGATGAAGGTCTCTGACCCGGTGCTGTTCGGTGCATTTGTCCGCGTGTTCTTCAAGGACGTGTTCACGAAGTACGCTGACCTCTTCAAGGAACTTGGAATCGATGCCAACAACGGTCTCGGTGACTTGTTCAAGCGCCTCGAAGGTAATGCCAAGGAAGCCGAAGTCAAGGCTGCCATCGACGCCGCACTCGCCGCAGGTCCGGATCTCGCTATGGTCGATTCTGCCAAGGGCGTTACGAATTTGCATGTGCCGAGCGACGTGATTATCGACGCTTCTATGCCGGCCATGATCCGCAATTCTGGCTGCATGTGGAATAAGGAAGGCAAGCTTCAAGAAGTTGTCGCCTGCATTCCGGACCGCTGCTACGCTGGTATTTACGATGAAACGATTGAATTCTGCAAGCAGAACGGCGCATTCGACCCGAAGACGATGGGTACCGTGCCGAACGTGGGCCTCATGGCTCAGGGTGCCGAAGAATATGGCAGCCACGACAAGACGTTTGTCGCAAAGGGCAAAGGCGTCATTCGCGCTGTGAACGGCAAGGGCGAAGTCCTCTTGCAGCAGGAAGTCGCTGCTGGTGATATCTTCCGCATGTGCCAGGCCAAGGACGCTCCGGTGCGTGACTGGGTGAAGCTCGCTGTAACGCGCGCCCGCCTCTCGAATACGCCGGCTATCTTCTGGCTCGATCCGGAACGCGCTCACGACCGTGAAATCCAGAAGAAGGTCGAAGCCTACTTGCCGGAACATGACCTCAAGGGTCTCGATATCAAGATTATGAGCCCGCGCAAAGCTATCGTCGAAACGATGAAGCGCGCCAAGGCTGGCCTCGATACTATCGGTGTGACGGGCAACGTGATGCGTGACTACCTCACGGACCTTTTCCCGATTCTCGAAGTCGGAACTTCTGCAAAGATGCTCTCCATCGTGCCGCTCATGGCTGGTGGTGGCCTCTACGAAACGGGTGCAGGTGGATCTGCTCCGAAGCAGGTGCAACAGTTCCTCGCCGAAAACTACCTCCGCTGGGATTCTCTCGGTGAATACTTCGCACTTGTGCCTGCATTCGAACAGGTCGCGCTGAAGGATGGCAACAAGAAGGCTAAGGTCTTGGCCGATACGCTTGATGCCGCCAACGGCAAGATTCTCGAATTCAACCGCACGCCGGCTCGTAAGATCGGTGAACTCGATAACCGTGGTTCCCACTTCTACCTCGCTCTCTACTGGGCTCAGGCTCTCGCCGCCCAGAAGGACGATGCGGAACTCGCCGGCAAGTTCGCTCCGATCGCTGCTGCTCTCTCCGCGAAAGAATCCGAGATTGTCGCTGCTCTCGCTGCCGAACAGGGTAAGCCTGCCGATATCGGTGGTTACTACGTTCCGAAGGCAGAACTTCTCAAGAAGTGGATGCGCCCCGTCGAAGCATTCAACGCAATCATCGACAACATTTAAATTGTCACCCCGGACTTTGTCATCCTGGACTTGTTCCGGGGCGAGATTGCCTTTCACATTGTCATCCCGGACTCCGTTCCGGGATCGCCTTACACGGTATAAAGGTGATGCCGGCACAAGGGCCGGCATGACATTAACAAAAAAGGAGTGTCGCAGAAATGCGCACTCCTTTTTTTGCTTCGCTGTGAAAATTTAGAACTGCCCGCGGCTCCCGTTGATAATCCATTGGCACAAGGCTTCTATGCCATCGTAGTCGGGGAGCGTTTGCAGGAAGTTTTTGGACTTGCTGCGTTCAATGAAGTTCCGCCAGACCATTTCGTTTTTGCCGTTCAGCCCGAGGTGCTCTTCGATCGCTCCGCGCGTCCAGACCCAGATACCTTGCTTGCAGAGCTTTTCATGGATGTTTCGGATGGGGCGTTCTGCTTCGGGCATGGATGCCATCATGGCGTATGCTGTAGATGCGTTGATATTGCTGTGCTTGTTGACGGGAAGCCCGTTTACCAGACGTAGGTGGTTATGGCAAGCGAGTTCACGGAACAAGTTGCGGCATTGCGTAATGTCTGGATCGTTAGCTTGTAAAAATCCGTCACGAGTCGCTGTTGTGAAGGCGTAGTCCAAATCGACAATGGCGCGTACGGGAATGTCCATTGCCGTTAAAACCTGCATGCTCTTTCGGGTATTGCTCACGCCGCCCTGGCGCACAAGCGCGCATTTGATCAGCGCGAAGGATTGTCCTGTAATCCGTTCAAAAAGCGCAGGAAGCACACGCCATTCTGTTTTTCCTTCGGTAAGTAACACGTAATCGGCGAACAAAAGTTCGTTGCTGTTTGAAAGGCTGAATAGCATTTGCAGCTGGCTTGGCGCATCCTGGACGACCTGGCGGACGGCATCTTCCATTCGCTTGCGCATGTATGTGCCGCGTTCTTTATTTTTGCGGATGAGTAGAGACGTGCTCACGTCTTCACTAGTGACCATTTGCGCGGAGTGCGTTGCGAATATGACCTGATAACCTTCGTTCGAAAGGTTCTTGAGCGCGACGCGTACAAGTTCAACTGCTTGCGGGTGCAAAAAGAGTTCTGGCGAATCAATTAGCAAGAGCGTTCGGCTCAAGTAATGATTGTTGTGATGCTTCTTGATTTCGGCGAGATAGCGGATAAGCGCCATCTGGATGGCGCGTTGCGAACCTGCGCCCATGCGCGAGATGTCGCGTTCAAAGCCGTCATCTTCATCGACCACTTTAATTGTTGCGCTCTTGAGGAACGTTTCGAGCGTCGGCACGGGAATGTCGAGTTCCACTCGTACGCTTGGGAATAGCGGGCGGAGCGCCGTGTTGACTTCTTTGTCAAAAGCCTGGATTTCTTCGGCTTGCCTGTCGCTTCCAGAGGACAGCAGTTCCGTAAACTGTTCGATGACTTGACTCAGTTCGCCGCCAAACTTGCGTTCGAGTGGCTTAAAAATCTCGTGCATCAATTTTGTGTAGGCGTTGTTCCCTTCAAAATCCCAAATGGCGATGGATTCAGGAAACATGCGGTTGAATGCTGCGATAAACTTGTCGTTGACGCGGACCCAGTCTTTGCCTTTGCGCTTACCGTTAGGCGGGCAAAAAGCCCAAAATTCAATATTGCCGGGGAGTTCTCCCGGAATGCGCTGCACTTTCTTGACGCGGAGCGATGTTCCTGCCAAAAATGGTTCGATTTCAGCCGCTTTCTCGTCCCCGAGGCGATTCAGGATCTGTTCCGTGATTCCTTCAAAAATACCTTCGGCTTCGACGGGATGGTTGGGGTCATCAAAATAGGAGATGTCTAGCGAAAAATGGGCAAGCAGCCAGCGTATTCCCATTAAGATATTTGTCTTGCCGGCGTTGTTGTAACCAATAAGTGCGGTAAAATCACTAAGCGGAAATGTCTCGCGCTGGATGGAGCGGAGATTCGAAATCGTAATTTTAGACAGTCTAAGTGCTTGCGGTTGCATAGCTTGAAACTATAAAAACTTTTAGCGAAAAGTGCTTTTTTGAGCGAATGGAAGCGAAAAAGTGCAAATAAGACCGTATAATTTGGAATGAAATTGGTAAAAATTGCCTAGGAAACGAAAAAACACCTTAGCTGTTGGGGCTAAGGTGTTTCTTTTGGGGTTAGGAGGAGAACAAAGAGTTCTTGAACATAAAGGTATTTAAAGTTTGATTGTTAATGCCGTTTTTTGCCATTTTCGTGTTGAAAAGTGTTGTGAACTTCTCAATGGAGCGTTGTAATTTTCTACAATTAGTTTAAGGTATGTAAAAAAGAGGTTTTGTTCAGTGTCCAACTTTGAAAATGAATCGGGTTTTATTTCTAAATTTCCCGGCATGAAGAAATACGCTGCTCCAGTTATTCTTTTTGTTTTGGCTTGCGCCTTAATTGTTTACCTAAAAGTTGATTTTTCGGGATCGTCTTCTTCGTTTGACGTTAGCCGATACATGAAAACTCGTGCTAAGATCGATTCCCTGGAAGTTGCCTTGTGGAATGCCCAAGGGAGTGTTGACACGCAGGTGAAAATTCGCGATGAGCTTGCCAATTCCTGGGAAGAACTTTCTGCGATGCGTTCTAATACGGCTGCTGATGAAGCTGAAGCCTCTGAAGAGAATGTAGGCGGCTTTTCGGGTGGCGTTTGGCTCTGGATTATCGGCGGAACGCTTGCGGTACTTCTTTGCTTTGTTGTCCTTGTCCTTGTGCTTATTCACCGCAAGAAGGTTGTTGAAACTCGAATGATGGAAGCTCTTGCGAAGTCTAGGGAAACTGGGGAAATGCCTTCTGTTGACGATACAGAAACGGTTTTGACTCCGCGTGTCCATGCTCCCAAGAAGTCTATTATTGACGAAGCTGAAGAGTTTGCTGCCAAGCGCCGTGAAACGATGGAACTCCAGACGAAGGCGGCCGCAAGTGCTGCAGATCAGACGGCGACGGACTTGAATGTTTCGGGCGTGAATGCTACGAAGGCCGCTTTCGAAGATGAACATGGCGTTCCTGAAAATCGAATTTTGACCTCTCCGTTTAGTGGTAGAGCAGTTCTCCGTCCGACGGCTAGAGAGCGTATCACGTCCGCGATGCAGTCGCTTTCCGATGTGTTGCATCACGACCGCACCAAGGTCAAGCCCGCTGCTCCATCGTCATCTCCGAAGCCCGAAGTTGTTGCAACGGCTGTGGCCCATCCGCTTGAGATGAATCGCTTTGACCGCGAGTCTTCGGTGAACAGCAAAATTTTGCAGATGTCTCGCAGAGGCTTCCCGGCTTCGGCAATTGCATCGAAGCTTAAGATTCCTCAGGCTAAGGTCGAGGCGGTTATCAAGGAAGCTGTAGAAGCAGGTAACTAATGCGTTACCGCTTTCGTTGCGAATATCTAGGCAGCGCCTTTTACGGCTGGCAAGAACAAAATTGTGGCGGCAAACTCCGCTTTGTGACGGTGCAGTCAACGCTCGAAGAGGCGCTTTCTGTTGCGTTACGTGCGCCCATCCGCGTGGTGGGGTCGGGCCGAACGGATACGGGTGTCCATGCTCGCGGCCAGTGCGTCCACTTTGATTTTGATGGCGAACTTGATCCTGTAAAAGTCGTGCGTTCCGTGAACGGGCTTACCAAGCGCTTGATTCGCATTCGCGATTTAGAGCCTTGTGCGCCGGACTTCAACGCCCGCTACGATGCCGTTTTACGTTATTACCAGTACACGATTTTTACGCGCCCGGTGGCGCTGATGCGTGACTTTGGCTGGGAATGCGGATCGCTGAATCTGGATATCGATGCGATGGGCCGCGAGGCGCAGTCTTTCCTTGGCGAACACGATTTTATTGATTTTTGTATCCCGCGTAACGATGGAAAATCGACGCTTTGCACGTTGAGCGAATTCCGCCTGGAACGCTTGAACGACTGGAGCTGCATGTTCCACATCAAGGGAAACCGCTTTTTGCACCGCCAGGTACGTGCGATGGTCGGGACGCTTTTTGATGTTGGTCGAGGCCGCTATCCCGAAGGAACGGTCAACCAGATTTTCGAGAAAAAGTTCAAAGGCGAACGCACGTGGGCGCCCCCGCAGGGGCTTGTGCTTGAGAACGTGGAATATAAGGACTATTAATTATGAGTTCGGAATTCGGAGTTCGGAATTAGAATAATTGCGGCGAAGCCGCCAAATTAATAATTCTATTGTCTAATTGCTTCGATCATTTCTTTCACGGCGCGTTCCATGCCAACGAGGGCTGCGTGGCTCACGATGCTGTGCCCGATGATAATCTCGTCAATGCCGTCAATCTGAGCAACCGCTTCGACGTTCCTGTAGTTGAGGCCGCGGCCTGCAAACACGTTCAAGCCATACTTGTGGGCGAGAACCGTCATGTCCTGCAATGCTGAAATTTCACGGTCGACTTCTTCGCGGCTACCGAGTTCAAAAGCGGTTGCGTACTTGCCTGTGTTGAATTCCACGTAGTTTGCGCCGACCTTCTTGGCTGCCTTGACCTGCTCCGTTTCTGCGTCGATGAACACGCTCACCTGAATATCGTTGTTGCGAAGCGTCATGATGTACTTTGCCAGTTCAGCAATCTTTGCAGAAACGTTTAAACCGTCTTCGGTCGAAAGTTCCGTATGGATTTCCGGGACAAGTGTTACCATGTCCGGCTGGCGGTTGATGGCGAACTGTACCATTGCCTGTGTCGGTGCCATTTCAAGGTTCAACTTTGTCGTGACCGTTCCACGGAGAAGCCTGATATCTCGGTCCTGGATGTGTCGCTTGTCTTCACGAAGATGGGCGGTAATTCCATTGCAACCGGCGAGTTCGGCAATCATGGCTGCGGCAACCGGATCGGGTTCCTTGCCTTTGCGGGCTTCACGGATTGTCGCAATGTGATCTACGTTTACACCGAGTTTGATAGACATAGGCTCTCCTATTTAGTATTGAATAAAGTAGATAAGTCAACGAGGGTCGTTCCTTGTTTGGCTGCCTTTTGGGCGACGTCCTCAATTTTAGACAAATTTTGTTCTGTGAGCGGGATGATCATTACAGAAGTTCCGCTTTTGGGGGCTTCCCTGAGTTTCTGGTGGACGTAGTCCTCGATAGAGCTGTTGTCCGGATTGTACGGGAAGGCGATTTTGCATGAAATCTCAAGATCTTTGCACGTTTGCGGAACGACCGTACGTTCTTCCATGGACAGGTCCAGAAACCACATTTTCTTTTTTTCGGTTGGCTTTAGAATAGCTTGCAAAAGTTGCTTGTGCTTGACGGCTTGTTCCCCGTAGCGCGTTGCGATACCTGCTGCGCTTGGGAGAATTTCCTTGGCATCGCTAATAGTTTCTTCGATCTGTTCTGCGGTGTGGTGGATGCGGAGCGGGCGTAATTTGTTGTGGACTTTGTTTAGTTTGCTGGATTCCATTGCAAGCCATAGGACTATTTCTTTGTTTTGAATTTTATCCAGGTTCTTATAAAAATCGTTGTTTAAGCCAAAAGGCGGAATCAGTAAGTCAAATGGAAAATCGAGATTGTTCAGCTTGGCGATGATTTCGGGTGTCAGATTCGTCGTCTGGAAAGCAATCGACATGAGGGATGCGTTTTTCATGAAAACGTTTTCTGAAACCTGGAATGTCAGGTGCAGTGTATCGCCGTTAGGGGCTAATACATTGACTAATGCAGACTGGTAGGCGTTGGGGTTATCGTTGAGTTCTTCCATCAGAAGAATGGAACCACCGTTTTTTTGAATAAATTTTTGGGCCTTTAGGAGGTAGACTACGATTGTCTTTCCTCTTGCAAGCGTCCAGATGTTGCGCTTTGTGCGTTTTGAATAACTTGATGAAATTATTTTCATCTCGTCTTGTAATTTTTTTTCGAAAGGAATCGTATCCTGCTCTACTGGAACCACTTCTGTTTCTTGTGTGCCTTTGATCTTTTCAAGAATATGGAGTGCCTTATCCTGGTTGTTCAAGAAAAACGACAAACCAGCAAAAATCCCCAGTGCAAAAAAAAGTGCGACAATGTGTTTAAGCTTTATCATTTCAACTATAAATATAACTACATTGAGCGCATGCCTATTCTATTTGCACTTGTTGGAGCTACCGGTGTTGGCAAGTCTCGCCTTTCACTGGAACTGGCGGAACGCTTTAATGCCGAAATTATTGGCGTGGATTCCCGCCAAATCTACAAGGGTTTTGCCATTGGCACGGCTCAGCCGTCTCTACAGGATATGGCTCGGGTAAATCATCATTTGGTCGATTTCCTGGATCCTCGTCAGGTTTTTTCTGCAGGCGATTTTTGTACGAATGTGAAAAAACTTTTGTCCGAAAATTCAAAACAGAACTACATCCTGGTTGGAGGAACTGGCCTTTATCTCCAGTCCTTAATGCTTGGACTCCCGCAAATTCCAAAAATTGACGAGGCGGTACGTAAATCGTTTGAAGATGATGCTGCTAAGTTTGGAAGTAAAACTTTATACGAAAAAGCAAAGCAGGCGGACCCCGAAGCGATGGAAAAAGTTGAGCCGAACAATGTCCAGCGCATTATACGCATTCTGGAAGTGTTTCAACTGACTGGGCGTAAGCTTTCGGAATGGCAAAAGGAACGTGAAGGAGGGGTTGGCGAACTGCCTGTGTTCTGGCTGAACCGCAGTCGCGAAAATCTTTATGCGAGAATCGATGCTCGTGTGGACCAGATGATGGCTGATGGCTGGCTCGATGAAATTCACGAACTTGCGAAAACGGTGCCGTTGGAGGCCCCTGCATGGCAGAGCCTTGGCTATAAAGAACTTTTGTGTGCAAAAGACGGCATTCAAGTGCAATCGGTCCTCGAAGAAGTCAAGCGAAAGACGCGAAATTACGCAAAACGGCAGTTGACGTGGTTCCGCTGGCAGGTAAAATCGACTGAAGTGGACCTGGATGCTTGTAAGAACCCTTTGGAATACATCCATAATAGGGTGATTGCGCCTTAAAAGGGTGCTTTTTAGGACTCACCGAAAAATTTTTCTCCAAAAATTGGACTTGAAAAGGGCAAATTGCCCTTTTTCTTTTGAGGTGCTCTTAAAAAAAGTGGTGAATAGAATGTGAATATCATGATGTAGAACTGGAAGACAACCCGTTTTTAACGAAAAAAGTGAAAAAAAGTGAATTTTTTTGCCAATGACCCCTTGTTTTTATTCCTGAAAATTCTATAATTGGTCTCACCCTCGAACGGGTCACCCAAAACGACCTGAACGAGACGAAAGCCCGCGAGACTTTCGGGAAGATTGAAGGAATCGGAGATGTGCTTAGTGACGGCCCAAGAAAATTTCTT
>NZ_JBGUHR010000083.1:0-6131 GCF_045112255.1 Fibrobacter sp. | reverse complement strand
TCATGCGGGCGGGGCCCCAGCTCGGAGTTGCGAAGGCCGCACGGGCCCCTCCCTGCACCCTCCCCATCCTTGGCCGACGCTTTTATTTTCAAAACGACTTAATCATTTTTCGCATTTACCAAACATCTCACTACAGCTTTATACAATGCTTTTCATAAGTATTGCATCTGGGATTGGCTTATTTAAGGCGGTGGCCGGTGAGGTCGAAGTGGCGGCCGTTTTTCTCGACGAAAAGCTTGTTGTTTTGGACACGGAGGCGCGGGACGGAGGAAGATTCGCTGGGGATTGCGGTGCGAACTGCGCGGATTCCGACCGATTCTTCGCATTTTTCGCCTTCACAGAACTTGAGCCAGTCGATATTCACGTAATTGCCGAGAATTTGCATCTTGAGGACATGTTCACCGGCTGCGATTTCGCCCAATTTGGCCCGCACAGCGGTATAAGTCGACCAATCCTCACCCTGTTTTGCGATAATGCTGTCGGAAACGGCCTTGTCGTCGATAAAGAGCTGAACACCCGCCTTTTCGGAAGCGGTCGCCATCTGAACGGCAACACTGAACTTGGCCGTTTTTGCAACATTGACGGTGTATTCGAGCCATTCGCCGGCCTGCGTGTAGCCGAGAGCGTAACCCTTCGAGAGGTCTGTGGAATCGAGCACGACGATATCCACGGCGTCCTTGCGATAGAAGCCACCTTCGTTTGCGGAAGACTTGTCATAGAACGAGACGCGGCTGCCGCCGAGGTCATAATTTTCGGCTTCGATTTTGCCGGGGAGCGAAACGGCCTTGCCTGCAATGGCGGCTCCATCAGCGTCAAAGCCTCCGAACGGGTCTTGCTTGGGCGGGTCCGTCTCAACAGTATCGGCCCAAGCCATCTGCATGCGATCCACGCCGGACTGGTTCACGATTTCGAGCTTGATGTTCGCACCTTCGCCACTGCGCTTGGTCATACTGTACCAGTCGCCATCACGGAGGCCCGGCCAGTAGAAGCTGCCCATTTCCCATTCACGGAGCTGATCGGACATGCCACGGATATAGGCCATGAAGTAGTTGGTCGGAGTGGAGTTGTAGTCCATATAATCGTAATGCACACCCGCCTTTTCGCCGGGACTCATGGCGCCACCCCATTCCGTACAGACGGTGCGGTCGATGTACTTGCCCACCTTGCCCTTGAAGCTGTTTTTCCAGCCCTGTTCGGTGTTGATGCTCATGTTCCAGAAAGTGTATTCATGAACGGCAAAGAGGCAACCTTCAAAGCGCGGGTCATCGGCAATGTCCGGAATGTTCCAAGCCATGCCCGAGCCGTCGAGCAAGATGTGGTCACGCGGAACATCGGGGAATTTTTCGAGCCATGTCGCATACAAGTTGCGAAGTTCGTCCTTGCTGTACATGTGCGGTTCGTTGAAAATTTCGAAATAGGCGTTCGGATGGTCGCCGTACTTTTTGACGACAGTTTCCCACATGGCCCACCAATCGTTCATGTTTTTAGGGCCGGAAGGTTGTGCGGGGCCCCAATAGCCAATGGCGACACGACCTTTGGAAAGGCCGACATCGATGATGCCTGTGTAAGTGCTCCAGAATTTGGATGCGGTCGGTTCGTTGATGGGGATGCGGACGCTGTTCGTGCCAAGCAGTTCCTGGAATTGCCCGATGACGCGTTCTGCAATGACGGATGCGGATTCGTAGGTGTCGGAAAGGCTTGTGCCCGAAAGCAGAAGCACATCGGAGACGAAATTGTCGCGCTTATCGGCCCAGTTCACACCGCGGAACTGGCTTGTGACGGCATACGAATTTGCGCAAAGAAGAAAAGCTAAACCAAGAACTCTTAACGACTTCATGATAACATCCCGTTTTTAATCGTTCTACTAACCCACTTATAAAAGTATTCTACGGGGTGCGGGATGTCGCTTGCAAAAACGCAAGTTGTTTTGTCAATTTATCAATGAGAAGGGGCTTCTTTAGCAGAAAACATCAATAAATCATTGCCGATGTCATCAGCAACTAACGTATTCCAATTGTTCCATGAACATAAACGCTATCAGTCCGCGTCGAGCCCTGATTTGACAAACCATAATGAAAGGCAAAATCTTCGCCCCATCTAGAAGAAGTTCCAACTACAGCACTTAAAGACGTTTGACTATGATAGTGGCACAAAAGGCCACCTTCACACAAAGAATAACTCCTACCATAATCCACACAATAAGGGCATTCTACAAGCATATTAAAATCTCCAACCGGCATTTTAATCTCGATAGAATCACCACGAACGGTATAGGAATGGATTATCCCAGAAAGATCAATGTCATATTTTTTTTCGATATTATTTATGTCGATAAGGGAAAAACGCAAATGATCATCTTGAGATAGTTTTACGGAATAAAGGTTATTTAATTTTGTCGTAACTGTCATAGACGTATCAACAGATTCATACTGCCATTCAGATCCACCGCCAAAACACATCCCTTTTAAAGAATCGGGAAGTCCAGTAACACGAAAATTCAATTTTACGCTGCATTCTTTTTTATAGAGGCATTCCACATCCAGGTCCAACATCAACGAACCCGCGTGAGTTCTTAGAACTTTTTCATTACAAGGGCGACCTTCACCGGGATTTCCACCAGTTGCAGGCAAATCGCAAGAAAGCAGATAGAAACAAGTGATCATTCCTAAAAACACTTTAATCGACATATACAACCTCAACTGGATTAATCGGATTTTTTATTAAATATATACAAATAAAATACATCATACGTAAAAAGCCCCGAACCGCGAGGATTCAGGGCCTTGTGGGTGAGGAGGAAAATGTGTAAGGTGGCCCCGGAATTAATGTAGGCTCAAGAAATGATGGATCCCCTACGCTTCGCTTCGAGGATGACGGAGCGGGGTGACAAGCTTAATGGACGGTGAGTTTCATGGTCTTTTGCATGGAGCCGCTCTTGACGATGGCAAAGTACATGCCCGGTGCAAGAGGCGCGCTCGTGCCGAATTCAGCAAGACCTTCGCCATGGCCACGTTGAGTTCCGATAAACTTGCCATTCACTCCAACGAGATGGACAACGTAATCGGCAGCCGGAGCATTGATCATCAGCGCAATGGATGCATGAGAGTACGGTACACGACTTACGGAGAGTGAGGCATTGCGCATTGCCGGCATGGAGATCGCCGTCGGGTCTGCTTCAAGATTGTACCAGTCTACGTTGCAGAGGTAAGTGTCTTCGCCGGTGTACGTGAACGTGAGCTTTTGCTTGCCTGCCGGAAGCGCAATCTTTGTCGAAGTTTCGTACCAGTCGTTCCAGCCCTTAGACTTTGTCGGGTCCACTGAGAGCGTTCCGAGAATCTTGCCTGTAGAATCCGTGACCGTGATGACGCTTTCCTTTTCGGAGCCTGTTGCAAGGCGGCTCGTCAAGACATAGCTACCAGCGGTCGGAACATTCACGTAGTACTGCGTCCAGTCACCGTCATTGATCCAGCCAATGTTCGGAGTGCCCAAGGAATCTTCTTCAATTTGCACACCGTCCATTGCCACGTAGTTTTCGGCTTCGATTTTCGCCGGGATATCGAGCGGGTCAAACGGAGCGTTCGTCACCTTCAGATTGCCATCGAATTCGTAGACCTTGCCAGCAACCGTTGCGGTTGAGAACTTGTTAGAACCAGACACCACATTCAGTGTGCTACCCACGAGAGACTTGATGGCGACATACGTAAGCTTGCCACCTTTCCATGCCATGGAATCGATTTCGAAACCGCCACGAGCGCGGATGCCCTTGACCGTTCCGTTAGCCCACTGCGACGGGAGCGCCGGAAGAAGGTTGATTCTGTTGTTGTGGCTCTGCATGAGCATTTCGTTCACGCCAGAGACAGCACCAAAGTTACCATCGATCTGGAACGGCGGATGCGCATCGAACAAGTTGTTGTATGTCTTGCTCGGCGTAAGAAGCATACGAATCATTCTGTAAGCGTGGTCGCCATCATGCATACGGGCCCAGAAGTTAATCTTCCATGCGAGAGACCAACCAGTTGCATCATCACCACGCTGTTGCAACGTAACGCCTGCACCCTTGATCAAGTCCGGAGTTTCTTCCGGCGTAATCTGAGCGCTCGGGAAAAGGCCGTACAAGTGAGAAATGTGACGGTTCTTGTTGTTCGGATCGTCCCAATCCTGGAGCCATTCGGTAATTTGTCCATACTTACCTGTCTTTGTCGGCGGCAAGCGCTTGACAGTCGCTTCCATCTTGGCACGGACATCTTCATCGACACCGAGAATCTTGGAAGCTTCAATCGTGTAATTCAAAACATCACGGATAATCTGGTTGTCCATCGTCGGGCCAAAGCAGACATTGTATCCACCGTGATCGTTTTCCGGGGAATCGCTCGGAGCCGTGACCAAGTACTTGTTGCCCGTGGTCGGTTCTTCGACGAGGCTGTTCACAAAGAAGAGTGCAGCACCCTTCATTGTCGGGTAGACATCCTTGAGGTATTCCTTATCGGTCGGATTGTAGAGGAAGTGTTCCCAAAGGTGCGTACTGAGCCAGCCCGCGCCACTCGGCCAAAGGCCCCATGCGCCATCAATCGGAGCGGAACGGTTCCAAAGGTCGGTATTGTGGTGTTCTACCCAGCCTTCGTCAACGCCCCAGTGTACCTTTGCAGTCTTTTCACCCTGCGGGACCATGGACTTGATTTTGTCAATGAGCGGCCATACGCATTCTTCGAGGTTGCCGGATTCTGCCGGCCAGTAGTTCATTTCAAGGTTGATGTTCGTGGTGTACTTGCTGCCCCAAATAGGGTTCGTGTCCTTATTCCAGATGCCCTGCAAGTTTGCCGGCTGGCCACCCTTGCGAGAACTTGCAATGAGCAAGTAACGACCATACTGATAATGGAGTTCAACGAGAGACGGGTCGTTCGTAGAATTGAAATTCTTGACGCGGGTGGAAGTGATATCGCCTGCGCTCTTATCAGCCGTGCCGAGGTCAAGTTTAACGCGGTTGAAAATCGTCTGGTAATCTTTCAAGTGGTCCTTCAAGATGTCTTCATAGGACTTCTTCGCGACCTTAGCCATGATTTCGGAAGCGATTGCGCCCGGATCGCCACTCACATCGTTATACGCTTTGAAGTTTGTTGCGGTCGTGAGGATAAGCGTTGCGCTGTTGGCACCTTCGACATTGATGTTGCCATTTGCAACACTGACCTTGCCGCCATCCGTAACTACGGTCAAACGATTCTGGAACTTGATAGAATTGACCGTAACATCGTAAATGAGCGTGTTGCCGCTAGATGTCATGCGGTTCGTGCGATGCGGAGTCGTCATCGTTGCGCCAAAGCTCACGGAACCGCTCTTGTCTGCAGAAAGGTGCACAACAATCACATGGTCGGGATAGCTTGCGAAATATTCACGCGTATGGTTCACGCCGCTGTGCGCGTAAGTCGTCTTTGCAATAGCCGTCTTGAGATCAAGTTCGCGACGGTAATTCGAAGAACCCTTGTGCGAAGTCGAAATAATCAAGTCACCCACCGGCTGGAAGCTAGCCGGGCCAGGGCCAATCATGTAATTGGACACAATGGATTCTGCCGTGCGATAGTCGCCACGCCATAAGGCGTCACGGGCATCCTTTAAGTGACTTGCGGCACCCTGCTTGTTGTTGTCGCCCGGGCCACCTGACCAAACTGTACTTTCGTTGAGGCCAATGTAATCCTTTTCGACACCACCGTAGATGAGGCCACCCATGTAGCCGTTTCCAATCGGGAGCGCATTCGTGAATTCGGAACCGGCATCGCTATTGTACCACAGCGTGAGCGGATTATCCGTTGTCGCAAAAGTGCTTGTAAAGCCGACAGCGCACACCAAGGCCGCAGAAGCAACAATGCGGCTTACTAAATATTTCTTTGTTCTAAACATAGTGTTCTCCTCATAACCAAAACACACTGTATTCTTTTCCTTATAAAAAATACCCCTCGAAGAGGGGATTTCATATAGGTTTGGAATTCTTCTCATTGATTTTTTATCAATAAGGAAAGGGTCTCACCGACCAGGATCTATTTTGAATGCAAAATGTACGTCATGCGGGCGGGGCCCCAGCTCGGAGTTGCGAAGGCCGCACGGGCCCCTCCCTGCACCCTCCCCATCCTTGGCCGACG
>NZ_JBGUHR010000082.1:0-20537 GCF_045112255.1 Fibrobacter sp. | reverse complement strand
AAGAAATTTTCTTGGGCCGTCACTAAGCACATCTCCGATTCCTTCAATCTTCCCGAAAGTCTCGCGGGCTTTCGTCTCGTTCAGGTCATTTTGGGTGACCCGTTCGAGGGTGAGACCAATTATAGAATTTTCAGGAATAAAAACAAGGGGTCAGCGTAAAAAAAATCAATTTTTTTTCATTTTTTTGAAAAATAATTCGATCTTTCAACAAAAATACAAGATGTCAACACATTACCAACTTTAACAAAGAGTTCAACGAGGCAAAAACATCAAATTTATCATCCTATACCCCCCAAAAATATGTGGAAACGCATTTCCACTAACAATCAAAAACTTTGTACGCATGGTAGAAGCGGACATTCTCGCATAAAATGGCCCCATAAGGATCTATCGGCGTTTTACAGGATGTATGGATTCTCCTGCGGAGAATGACTTTTCGCCATGGCATCGCATATTTTTTGATGTTTAGCTCGCATGGTAGAAGCAGGCATTCTCGCATAAACATGGACCCCTAAGGTTCTAACGATGTTTACGGGATGTATGGATTCTCCTACGGAGAATGACGTCTTATTTCGGCAATGCGGATCATTTAATCATTTTGCATGCGGAGAATGACGAATACCAAGTATCCAC
This sequence comes from Fibrobacter sp., assembly GCF_045112255.1. Taxonomy (GTDB): domain Bacteria; phylum Fibrobacterota; class Fibrobacteria; order Fibrobacterales; family Fibrobacteraceae; genus Fibrobacter. Next base: position 19,904 of record NZ_JBGUHR010000082.1, on the reverse strand, counting down.
CGTAATAAAAAAATCCTCGGCGCGATTGCGTCGAGGATTTTTTAAAGCGTTTGCGAATCTCGCGGAACGTTGGATGGTCCGCAGAGATTCCCGAGACTCTTCGTGAATTACTTCTTGGAAGCCTTGTAGTTCACGCCCGGGCGGAGTTCGAGGCCAACCGTCACGAGGAGCGAGACGATCGGTTCGTAGTGGTCCTGGGAGAGGTCATACACGGCAACGCCTGCCATGCCTTCGCTCTTCACGTGCTGGGCCACAGCCTTCACAGACGGGATACCCATGAACACAATAGATTCGGTTTCGCTCACAGCCACTTCGGACTTGGAAGCTTCATCGAATGTCACCGTGTAATCCGGCGTGTCAAAGCGGTTCATGAGTTCAGCGTACGGGAGGTAGCCTTCGTTACCGCTGCCCACGCCCTGATGGCTAGAGCCGAGGCCCTTTGCACCAGCAAAGGACTTACCGTAGAGGAACACTACCGGAGCAAGGAGGTCCTTGTTCACGCCGGCAGCAGCAACAGCGTCAAGCGTTTCCTGAACGGAGTTTGCGCTCTGGTTCGGGACGAGGCTGCTTTCGCTTTCGGTCATGAGATCAGCCATGAAGACGTCCACGTAAGCGAGGCGGTTCAAGGCTTCGGCCTTGTAGGCGTCCATGCCAGCGGCCGGGTAAATCACGGCCGTCACCGTCGAGCCAGAAAGACCGTCGACCAAGGCGTTCACCATCTTGGCATAATCTTCGGAATCATCCGTCGTAAGGTTCTGCCAGTCGAGTTCAACACCGTCGCCGCCGTTTGCTGCAATCCAATCCTTCACGTTAGAAACGAAGGAAGAAAGCGTCTCGTCGGAGGAGGCGATAGCCTTGAGATTCGATTCTGCTTCCATGCCACCGACGGACACGATAAGCTTCACGCCGTTGTCCTTGGACATGCTGACAAGATTCTTGAAGTTGTCGGCATCGTATTCATCAGCAAAGGCGACCGTACCTTCCGCACTCGGAGCGATCGACATGTAGTGAATGTCGGTCACAAGATTGTAGCGGATGTCCTTGGCATAGAACTGGGAATACTGACTCCAATACGGATAGAAGCCAATCACTTTGTCAGCAGCAGCCTGGGCAGCCACAGCAGCGCCCATAGCAAGAGCTAATGTAATCACTTTAAAGTTCATTTTGAATACCTCTAATCCTATTGAGCTTGAGCCTGGTTGTCAGCATTTTTTGTCTTATTTTCATTAGCCTTCACAATACGATCTACACCATTGGCTTCATCATAGCAGTAAAGTCCAGTATCTACATACTGTTTATATTCGGCTTCATTTGTAGCTGCCATAGCTGCCTTATTTTCGTCATCAAAAACTTTCGGATCACGAATCGGCAAATTGGACTCGTCCAGACGGCACTTGCGGTATGTCCAGCCATGGCCTTTACCAAACAACAAATACTGCTCAGAGATAGCCACTTCGTCAACCGGAATAGCCTGCAAAGCCCCCCAGTCATCGGCAACACCCACAAAATTGTACTTCAACAGATCCGTCTGGACTTTCTTAGCATCTTTTTGGGCTGCAGCATCATCCGGACCAGCAGCTACATTGGCTACGTACGTATTCCAGTCGGCCTCTGTTTTACCCAACATAAGCGGATGCGTATAAATAGCCTTAAGCACATCATTGTTGGCCAGGAACGAAGTTTCGTCATTGGCCTTGATCGGAGCTATATCGACGCCAATCGCTTTCAGGGAATCCCCGTAGAGCATGTTTTGATTGGAGACATAGTCTCTAATCTGCAAAAGACGCAATTCAGGGTGCAACTCCATGTATTCAGCAGCGCTGAAACCTGTCGGGAAACTGTCTTCGTAAGGGCTGTCAACAATCATCGAGGAGCAGGCGCCCAAAACACCTGCAAAAAGAATCATCGTGTACTGGTAAAACTTTTTCATTCTCAGCACCTCTTAGAAATTTACCGTTACATCGGCAAGAAGGACGTTCTTGCTGATAGAAATCTGTTTAACAACCGGATCGTTCGCCACTACGTAATCAAGGTCGTTCTTGAGCATACCGTACTGAACAGACAGGTAAGACATCGGAGCGAGCTTGACGCGGACACCGCCCAAAATGAGCTGTTCGGAAGCCTTAGTCACAGCAAGTGGGCTAAGAGGCGAGAACACGGTATTATCAAACTTCTTTTCATATTTCTGGAAACCAGCGAGCAAAGCAACCGGACCCCAGACATCGGCTGTAACACCAGCAACGATGCGAGTTGCAGTACGCTTCATGTAGGCATCTTCCTTAGCCTGGGTAAAAGAACCCTGGAGAAGGATCTGCTGGTAGTTCGGCAAGAAGCCGCCCACGTCAACACCAACGCCGACACCGATTTCCGTGAACTTGTTTTCTCCGTAAACCAGCGCGTAAGGGATTTCGGGGTTGCCTGTTGCAGCAACATCAACCGGAGCGTCGGACTGAGTCAGCATGTTGACACGAGCATTGAAGAACACCTTGTCAGCCCAGTTGACATCGGCCTTAGCCATAATACCCTTACGGTTCGGAGTTGCAAGGCCAAACGGCAAGGCAAGACCCACAGACGGATCAAGAACCATCAACGGATCAAGTTCGAGCTTCTTTGCGGTATTGCCCGTGTAACCATTGCGGTAGAAGTGGCCGTTCTTGTAGTTGTTGTCCAAACGGGCAAACAAGTTCTCGCTTTCGTCGTTGTTCGAAAGAGCGTTCTTGCTATTTTGCGAAGTCATCAAGTTCGTCGCCTGCAACGTCGTAGAGTTGTAGACATTGAAGTAGAGATTTTCAAGGCTAGAGGCTCCGAACGTGGACATGATCATCGATTCATAGGAACCTTCGGCATAAAGAGCGTTAGCATTGAGAATCGTTGAACGACCCTGATAAACCGGAGAAGAAGCCAATTCAGACCAGAAGTTGGAATCCGTCTGGAGGTAACCGGCATTGACCTTGAAGTCAACATCCTGGATATCGCCCTTCACAAAGACATCGGCGTAGATGCTCTTGCCATCTTCGTCGCGGTAATCTTCGTTCACAAGAACCGCTGTAACCGGCTTATAATAGTCCTGGATGTAAACAACATTTCTGTCATTAATTTTTTCAGAAACGAGTTTATAGTAACGCTCTCTTCCTTCCTTCAGGTAATCACGGTTTACCGACCACTTGGACATGGCAAATTCGCCGTTGAAACCAAAAGTCACCGGAAGATCCGGGAGCACCTTCTTGGAATCAAAAGATGCATCCACAGAAAGAACCATGTTATTATCGTAATAAACCGTATCGGAAGCTTCAATCTGCCTAGAACGGCGAGTCAGCTTGCGGTCAAAGAGATTGACATAGTTCACACCAAGATGCGCCCCATAGGCATCGGCACCGACACGCCCACCGAGGAGGTAGCGGTCAGAAAAGTCGAAGTCAAAGAACACCTGGTCGAGCTTCTTAGCCGTATTGCGGAGACGAGCACCCGTAAGCTGGGCGGTAATGTTATCGACCGGACCCACGCTACCGCTCTGGTAAGCGACGTTGAGACCCTGCAAAAGGCGACGGCTAGTCGTATCGAGGTTTCGCTTTTCAAGAGCTTCACGACGCTTTTCTACAAAGATCTCCGGTTCCTGGAGGATTTCGGTCTGCGGCGTGTAAATGGTGAACGGGGTATAGCCCACACGCATGTAACCCAAGTTAAAGTCAACATGCTTATTCAGGATTGTACCGTCGTAGCTGAACCAGTGGCCAATCACCGGATTGTTGTTTTCGTCGTAAGCGCTCTGCCAGTCCTTGTGCAAACGCAACTGGACATCGATCATGGTCTCAGAACTCGGACGAGCCGTCAAACGCAGGTTCACATCCGTGAAGGCCTGGTTTTCCTGCGTCGGGGATTCTACAGTGTACTGGTCAGAAGACGAGAAGGAAGCGAGGGCGCCAGCCTTTGCCGTACCGTTAATCTTCAAACCCAACACAGCTGCGCTGAGAGAATCCAACTTTTCCAACAGGGACTTCTGTTGCGTAACAACCTCAGCCTGGTTATCGGCGGCAAATGCAGATGCAGCCGAGAATGCGATTGCGGAGGTCAGTAAAATTTTGCGCATGTTCATATTGAAATTCATTCTAGTTACCTCCCATTAAAATTCCACATTAATGGAAGCTTCAAAAACAGACTGACTAAACTTATGCTGGTACACACCCGTTGCGCCATCACCCTTCGTGGTTTTGCTGAAGTAATCCGGCAAGTTGCGGGTTGTTGCGCCCAGAGTATTGGTGTTATAGTCGTTTGTAACATTGATCATGCCGAAGTTGATGGCAAGCCATGCATTATCTGCAACCGTGTAGTCAAAGCCAACCATCCACTGCATCTGCTTGCTCTTCACGAGAGGAACATCAAGACCGACGTTAGGATTGATACCTTCAATGCCACCGAGTATAGAACCGTAATCGGTATTGATCATCTGGAAGCCAGCCGTAAATCCTACGCGCGGCAAGAACTGGAACGAACCGCCCACATTGATGAAGTCGCTCTTGAGCGTTCCAGAGAGACCACTGACCATGTTGGTCGTGCTTTCGGAATGCTTGTAAGAAGCGGCAAATTCAGCAGGCTTGCTGAGACCAGCAATCTTTGCGATGTCGGCCTTGGCGCCACCACCGAATTCCATGTAGGAGACCTTGTCTACAATACCTTCGAATTCGCTCTTCACCTGGTTAAAGACGCTCACGAGAGCCTGGGCTTCGACCTTTTCTTGCCAGTCGCCCTTGATAAGAGCGCGAACACCCATGCGGTTTGCAGTAGCAAGGCCGTTCGGCAAAGCAAGCTGGAGAGCCGGATCAATCATCATGTTGATAAGGGCGAGCTGTTCCTTGGCATAGACATTGGAACCCCAGGAGTTCTTGTTGTACGGAGCGATGTTATAGCTTTCGGTCTGACCCTTATAGAATGCATCATCATTTGTCTGAAGGATTCGCGGAACCGGAGAGAACTTCGGAGAATAGTGATACAAAGCATCAAAGGTCGAGTAGAGCGGTGAATTGACACCGTACTTGACCGTGTTGCCATCCTTATCGGAGTTCAACACGCGCTGGGCAAAGAAGCTCGGGGATTGCGCGAGGTTATTGAACCACTTTTCGTCGTTGCGGACCACGTCGAGGGTAATGCCAGCACTCCAGCTGTCATCCACCTTGTAGCCTGCGTTCAAGTTCACGAGGATAGCAGAACCATTCTCGCTTTCTTCGATGACAGGAACCACACCCGATACAGGATCTGCGGCCCCAAGAATCTTCTTCTTGTTGATAGACATGGCGTATTCTGCCACGAGATCAAGAGTGAGGTTCTTGTTCTGCATGATACCCGCCACGTCGGCACCCGCACGTGCGCTCAGGACGAGCGTGTTCTGCGGTCCAACATCCGGGTTGATTTCCTGACGCACATAAAGACCCGACTGTGGCACACCTTCATCATTATACAGTTCGTCCGGCTTAAATTCGTCCGGCTTGGATCCGCGACCCATCAAATGGCGGTAGGTGTACGTCTTGGAATTTTCATTGTCGAAAATGAACATCGGGGTCACGCCGACAATAATGTTCTTCTGCATCGGCAAAAGCTCGATATTGCCACCCACGAGCCACTTGTCCGTATTGGCAGCAAGGGACGTTGCATAGCCTGCAAGGGAATCGTTCGGAAGGATATTGCCTTCGGCACCGCTAAAATCGAGAACCGACACGCGATTTACGCGGGCAAGGAAAGCTTCTGCACGAATTTCGCCCACCATCGGGTCGATTTCCTGGCGGAACTGGAGGTTCACACCCTGGAGGTTACGCTTGTTGCCTTCAAGGAGCTGTTCCTTTTCGGCCATGTGGCGCTTGCGAGCGAAAACCGTCGGTTCATACATGATGTCGATACCGGGGTTGTAAATCGTAAGCGGGGTAAGTTCCTGACGGAAATCACCAACCGTCCAGTAGAAATTCTTGCCGATATTGCCTTCGACATTAAGCCACTTGGCTTCAAGAGTCTTGGATGCAGCAGCGAAATATTCCTGCATGCCGCCACCAAGGCGCATAATCACATTAGCGCGGACCGTTTCATACGGGCGGAAGCCGAAGCTCAGATCGGCCGTGACAAATTCATTGCGTTCCACATCCGGGAACTTGTTGATGCCCGTCGGGTCCTGATCTGTCGAGAAACTAGAGAGCTGGGCAACTGCACGGATGCTTCCGCCAATTTCAACACCACGCTTAGCATTGGCGCTATCAGCTTTGGCCTGCAAGGCCTTTTGATTGTCCGCAACAGCAGATGCCGATGCAGCAACCGAAGCAGTAAGAAGGGCGATTAAAATTCTTTTCATTTTCATATTCATCTTTAGCATCCTCCCTTAGAACCAGGCCTTTGTTTCGGCGGCAATGTAATGGGAATGCCAATCATTGTCAGGAACGGTTTCGTCAGAGTGCGTCATGAACTTGTAGCGGAAGTGGAGACCCACGCGGTCAGAGAAGTCCCAGTCAAAGCCTAAGCCAATGGCGAAGTCCTTGTAGTTGATCGGGGCCTTCTTGAAGTAGACATCACCAACTTCATAGTAGAAACTACCTTTATCTTTAGAAAAACTGTTAGGAACGCGAGACAACACATAAGCCTTTTCGGACCTGAATGTTTCAAGACCGAGGACACCCACCATGTGGAAGGTCGGCGTCACAGCGATCGTCGGTTCAAACTGGCCATAGAAGCTCGTCATGAGCATGTTGGACTGCTTTTCGGAAACAGCAATCGGAGCAAAGGATGTTGAAATACCGGAAAGAGCCACAAATGCAGTCATCATGATATTACGGTCGGTACCAAACCAGTGGCCGATATCGTAACCGCCCATGAAGGAAATGTAAGAAGACCACTTGGCATGCGTCGGGACTTCAAATTTGGAAGCCTGTTCGCCATTATCGTAAGCAGCGAAGGATTCCCACAATTCCCAGGTACCACCATAGAGACCACCGCGCTGACGGTACATCTTGACGCCTTCATCAGAATTTTTATTAGCGCCAACACGAGCAATGTAGCGGGCAGAATTGGAACCATTACCGGAGTCAGCCACGAAGAGCGGCTTATGCTTGGTCCAGGAATTGGAGCTTTCCCACATGTTGCGCCCGTTCAAACGATAGTTGAAGGCCATCACGTCCTGACCGGCTTCGATCTGACGGTGCTGGGCATACTGGAAGTCAAAGTAGCCGCGGTTGAAGCTCGGTTCCAACTTGAAGTTGATACCGGCCATGTTCGGAGAGTAGCGAAGTGCACCTGCGTTGAGGTAGGTTTCATCCTTGCGCCAGCCCGGGAAGCGGGACGGATTGGTAAGAGAATACGGAGAGTAGAAACCCGGCTGGAAGAACACGAGTTCTGCAGTCATCGGCCAGCCTTCGACGTACTTGCTCTGGGCCTTTACATAGAGACCAACCTTCGGAGATGCAACTTTGGACTCCTTCGAGTCGCTGGTGTAGACATCGTTGGTCTTGCCTGTCGAGAGATCCACAACAGGTGTCAAATAGTAAACAGAGGAATCCGTGATGCTGATACCAAGATCGGCCATCAAGAAGAGCTTTGGAGTGATATTGCCCTTAACATCGACAGAAGCCACATGGGTATTGAGAAGGACAGGAGAAAGACCGCTCTTACTCCATTCGGACCTGAAATCCGGTTCGTAGATGATAGCGTCGTCAAACACGACACCCAAGTAGTTCACGCCAACGGTCAGATTGTCAGCAATCTTTTCCTTAGCAACACGGCCATGAAGGACGGAGCCACGCAAATCGAAGCCGCCCATCATTTCAAGTTCGCCCGGCTGACCACCGTACATGCGGAGACCATCGCGAGTACCAACGTCGGCATCCGCCGGCTGCGACACAAGGAACTGAGCCTTCAAGTCATACGGGAGCTGATAGATGTTGGCAAAGACACCACCGAAAGAACGGTTCGTCCAGAACGCACGACCACCTTCCTTGACCGGCTTGAAAGCCTTTTCCTTATAGTAGGTAGAAACGGTCTTTTCGTCTTCGAAAAGTTCATACTGCCAAACGAAACGCGGATTCGTTTCGCGTTCCCACATGGTAAGCGGAGAAGCATTGGCCCAGATAACACCACCAGCAGTGATGTAGGCACCAAACACACCGGCACGGATATCAACACCGGCATTCAATTCTTCGTTGATGGTCGATGCATAGTAGTCGGTAGAATGGTCGAACAGGACGCGTTCATCGTAATTACCCGGAGCCTTTGTCGGGTGCTTGGCCAAGTAATTCGTATAAATGCCACTCAAGTCGAACGGGAACATCAAATTGGTAAACAACGTAATGTAGGAGTTCGGCATGGCCACGACGTTCACGTTCAAGACAGCGTCAACGCTTGTGCGGGCCTGGTCGCTTTCAACCCAGGGACTCTGTTCGGAATAGTGGAAATTCTTCAAACGGAAAGCCATGTAACCGGAGACTGCCAGTGGCAGATCGTCCTTACCCAGGAGTGTGGATTCCATGTTGCCGGAAAGGGTATCCAACGACGCATTCAGGGAATCAATCTGCAACTGCGGAGGAAGAGCCCACGCAGCACCGAGGCTAGACGCTAATAAAAGGGAAGAAACTGTTTTGCGCATAAAATCCTCTTAAATCTCGTTGCGGAACGGATAATGAGCCGGGCCTTCGTACGGCTTGCCATGCTTCTTAATCACGATATCGTCAATCCAAACCTTGAAGGATTCGTTTTCATCCTTGCGGACTTCGAGACGGAAGCCCTTGAAGTTGGACCATGCGAACGGGAGCATCACTTCGCGCGTGTTCTTTGCATCCCAGTAGACACCGGTATTGCCAAAGAGCTTCAGAGGAATGCTGAAGTGCTTCCATTCAGTTGTAATTTCACCAAGGCTCTTGGAGCGGAGCTTCACCTGGAGGGATTCGCCGTTGCTCTTCACGCCGTCATCGACGAGCACGAACAAGGCGTTTTCGCCACCCTGGGCACCTTTAAGCCAAAATTCGAGAACACCTTCTTCTAAATACGGAGTCAGGTCCACGGAACCAGCAATACAAATTGCCACACCGGAATAGTCACTTGCGATAAGTTCGATTTCCATGGAGAGTGCACCTTCCATAGCGTACTTATCCGTGAGTACCGGTTCAGGGTTTTCACGCGGGTACTGATAGGTGTAACCACCACCACGCGGAATTGCTTCACGCATGACAACGGTGACAACTTCCTTGTCTGGACGGAACGGCTTAGGATCCTTCATGACAAAGTGGGACTGGTCGCGGTCACGATAATCGCTAAAACCGTAGCCAGCAAAAGAAGACGAAGCAAGAAGCATCGCTGCTAGAGCGGACTTCCAAATGGCTTTTTTTAAGTTTCCATTCATAATAGGTACAAATCTCCAAATTCGGATCGTCTACAATATAGCTTGTTTTTTTGTAATTTCGATTACCCGTTTTGCAAAAAAGGCTTTGCAAAGCATGATACATCAACGAAATACCGCCACCCAGGCCAAATAAACGCTGGACTCAAGCGTAAACGAAATTTTTTAAATTACGAATGTTTAAGAATGTTTACAAGTTAATTTTTTGACAGCTGTCACACTGGATTCAGGCGTAAACATAAGATAAGCATGTTTTTATTTTTCTAGCTTTTGATTTATATAGATTTTGAGAACAGGTACTATAAGCAAGACACCAATTTTTGGGGGTTACCATGTTTAAAAAGCTTCTTTCCGCAATGGCAATCGGATGTCTCCTTTGCGCATGCGACAACGGAACCGCACCGCCGCGTTCTACACCTAAAAGCAACAGCAGCTCTGCTGTTCCTGTAGACTACACTCGTGGCAGGTACATGAACGCGATTCTCGGGCGCGGCATCAACCTGGGCAACTCCTGGGATTCCGAGGGCCGTGACGATGCAGCCTGGAGCAACCCCATCCGCGACGTGGATTTCGCCATCATCAAGGCTGCCGGTTTCAACTCGGTGCGTATTCCGGTCCGCTGGCAATACAATTCGGACTACTCCACCCACACCGTAGACCCGGAGCGCCTTGCAGGAGTCATTGAAGACATCCAGCTCGCCATAGCTAACGGGCTTGCCGTTGTCGTGAACTTCCACCATTATGTGGAACTAAACTGCGCCGGTGGCGGACACAAGGATCGAGGCTGCAAATACGACGCCACAAAATTCGAAGAAGAAAAGAACCACTTCCTTCTCCTGTGGGCACAAGTTGCAAGCGAGATGAACGCCTTCCCCGACGACATGATCGTACTTGAAATTCTGAACGAGCCGGTGATCCCCAATGCCGATCTCGTCAACCAGCTGATGCTCGAAGCCTACAATGTCATTCGCACACACGCCCCGAACAAGACTATCATGTTCGAAACATACCATGCCGCAAAGTTCGAAGACCTCGAAAGTCTGCACTTACCGCAAGACGGAAACATCATCTTTAGCGGACACTACTATCAGCCCTACCAGTACAGTCATCAGGGACAACACGGCAATAAATGCCTTGGCGACGACGCCTACGCAAACACGGCTGCATCCGACATGCGAACTTACAAGTCTCTCGCCCGCCGTCTTTACCCCGACATCAACGGAACCGATCACGTCCCCATGAATATGGGTGAATTCGGTGTCGCTGGCGGTGACAACATGGGACAATGCAAATGGTATAACCAAGATGGAGACCCGATCCAAGGTGTTTGGCCCTCTGCCCAAAATAAAGCAGAATGGGCAAAGAAAACCGCCCAAGCAGCCATCTCTAGCGGAATGTCATTCCATTACTGGGGATTTAGCTACACAGGCGGATTTGACGCCTACGACCCAAGTTCCGAAAAGTGGCACACGGGATTCCCGCAGGCACTCATTTTCTAGAAAAAAATGCGCAAAAGCGCAAAAAATCACGGGCGGACGAGAGAACCGCCCCAGTGCTCGTCAAAGAAGGCTTGGAACAGAGGTTCCGGGCCTTTTTTCAGTTCTTCGATGACTTCGGCAGCCGGGCGCTTACTACGGTAAAGCTCACGGAAAGCGCGCTCGAAAAACGCAATGCGTTCGGGCGGGAATTCATCTGCATGCAAGCGGAGCGCATGGAGGTTGAGGGAAGCAAAGCGGAGCGGGTTCCCAAATGCACGGCTGCACGGGGGAACGTCGTAATCGACCTTGAGCGTTCCGCCCACGAAAGCGTAGGCGCCCACCTGATTACGCTGCTGAACGGCGGTGGTGCCACCGAGAGTCGCAAACTTGCCAATGCGCACGTGGCCGCCGAGCTGGCATCCGTTAGCGATGACCGCCCCTTCGCCGATTTGGCAGTCGTGCCCCACATGGGCGTAAGCCATGATGAGGACGCGCGGGGCAATGCGGGTGCAACCGCCGCCCTGGACCGTGCCGCGGTTCAGCGTCGTGTATTCGCGGATGATGCAATTTTCGCCAATTTCAAGATGCGTCGGTTCGCCTGCGTACTTGAGGTCTTGAGGAGGCGCCCCGAGGATTGCCCCATCGTAAACATGCGTATTTGCCTTGATGGTCACTCCGCCGTAAACGCGCACTCGCGATTCGAGCACCACGTTTTCACCAATTTCCGCATTTTCATCGACAACGCACCAGGGGCCGATAACGGCAGATTCATGGACGTTAGCATTCGGATGAACATAAGCGGATGGATGAAGCATAATTAGTAGGCAGTTAGAAGTAGGAAGTAGACAGTGGCGCCAGAGACGCTGTTACATGCTGTAATTTAGCAATTAGTAATTAGGAATTCGGAAATCGGAATTAAAATGCAATCTATACTAGATGCATCATTCCTCACTCCTAAATCATAATTCCGAATTTCCTATATTTCCCCACATGGGTGGCATTATTCTCGCATGCCTGACTGCGCTCTATGCGCTCCTGTTCCTATTCTTCATAGTAGGACTGTTAAAGACGCATCGCTATAAAGGCCCGAAAGCGACCCCGAGTGTCTCGGTCGTGATCCCGATGCGAAACGAAGAGGAATTTGCCGAACGCACTCTCGAAGCGGTCGCCGCCCAGGACTACGTTGGCGAATGGGAAGTGATTTGCGTCGATGACCGCTCCACTGACCGCACACGCGAGATTCTCGAAAAGTTTGCTGCCACGCACCCGCGTTTCCGCGTTTTAAGCCTCCCTCAAGATTTACCGCAAATCGCAAGCCCCAAGAAGCGCGCGCTCGAAAGCGCCTTCAAGATCGCCAAAAACGATGTGCTCTTGACGATGGACGCCGACTGCATCCCGCGCAAGAGCTGGATTACCGCCATGGCCGGAAGATTTGTCGATGGCATCTGCATTGTGCAAGGCCCCAAGCAGAACAACGGTACGCATTCGATGCCGCACCTTTACCAGAAACTCGAAACGCTCGGTTACACGGCAATGGAAGCCGCAGGCTTTAGCCTTGGCCGCCCGATTGTCGCAAGTGCGGCTTGCCTAGCCTACAAGAAGGATTTGTTCTTTAAAGTCGGCGGATTCGGAGACCTCATCAACCTCTCGAGCGGCGATGACGACATGCTCATCCACAAGATGATGAAAATTCCGGGAACGAAGGTCTGCTACAATCTCGACAAGGATGCCGTGATCGAGACCGCCCCGGTGCATACATGGAAGCAGCTCTTTAACCAGCGCGCCCGCTGGAGCAGCAACGGAACGAACTACGAAAGCAAACCGTACATCCTTTTGCTCACACTCATTTACACGTACTACATCTGGATGTTTGTAAGTCCGTGGTGCGCTATATTCCTCGATTTCCCGTGGCAATGGTGCGTGTTCAGCATTCTGCCCAAGATTGTTGTGGACTTTGTATTCTTGAGCATTGCCTCCTGGAAGCTCAAGTCCAAGCGCCGCATGCTCGCATTCTTGCCTGTAGAGCTTATCCAGATCCCGATGATCGTGTTCTGCGTCCCCGCAGGAATCTCGGGAATGTTTAGATGGAAATGATTTAGACGAGAGATTAGAGACGAAAGACGAGAGATATTTTAAAAAGCCCTTTCGTCTCTCGTCTGTAGGCTCGTTAGAGCCGTTCTTTCGTCTGAGCATTCGCCCACTCAATTGCTTCTTCGGCGTTCTTGATTTTGCCGTCAAGCTGGAGATCAAAACTCTGCTTGATGATCTCACCCATCTGCTTGCCCGGCTTGAATCCCAGATCCATAAGCATTTTGCCCATGAGGAACGGCTGCGGAGCTGCATTGAGCAAATCGAGACTTGCAGCGGCTTGCCAAAGCTGTTCCGGGAATTCCGGGACGCCGGCGGCCGCGTAATACTTACGCGGGGTGGCTTTTACAAGCAGGCACAACAGCTTTAAGCCACCCAGCTTCACCGCCATGCGGCGAAGCGCCGGCGCATCACTTACAATTGCAAAATCGAGCGTCTTAAATGCAGCAAGCAGCGCCGGAACGTTTTTGACCAAGTGCGATTCGTTCGTGATGCGTTCGAGGAACTTGAGAGATGTATCGGCACTCCCGCTGAGGAACGCGGCAAACGCAAATTCCATCACCTGATCGTCCGAAAGTGCGGTGCACTTGACGTCACCAACGGCCTCAGCAACAGTTTCAGCATTCGCAAAGCTCCTGCGCAAGCTCTCCATATTGTCGAGCATCTCGCCCAGGTCTTCCCAAGAGCCACGCAGCGGTAAAACTTCCGGGAAAAATTCATTCAGCCTGATGTCCAAAAATGCGCGCAAGCCAAGCGACGGCTTGCCCGGTTTCAACAGCCACTTCTTGAACTCTTCGAACAAGCGCTCGATAGAAAGGTCTTCAAGCGAAAGCGTACGGCAAAGTTCAATAGTCTCAGGCGCAAGCTTAAGCGCAAAGCGGCTTGCAAACTGCACACCGCGCAAAATGCGGAGCGAATCTTCAACAAAGGCAGGCCCCACATGGCGCAGCAAGCCTTTCTTCAAGTCGTCAATGCCGCCGTACGGGTCGCAAAGCGTGAGTTCCGGCAGTTCCATGCCCATCGCGTTGATCGTAAAGTCACGGCGGAGCGCCGCTTCCTTGAACGAGAGCTTTTCATCCGTATGCACCACGAAACCACGATGCCCATAGCCTACCTTGCTCTCGGTACGCGGAAACGAGAAATCGAGCGAGAGGCCCTTCATCGCCAAATGAATCACGCCAAACGCTTTGCCCACAAGATTCGTGCGGCCATACTTCTTTAAAATCGGGACAAGTTCATCCTGCGTGAGGTCGTAAACTTCGACATCGTAATCGCGGCAATCCTTGCCGAGAAGCGCATCACGCACCCAGCCGCCCACCAGGAATGCGCGGCCGCCGGCTTCACGGATTTCGCCTGCGATAGAAAGCAGGCGCTTGGGCAAGTCCGGTTCAAACGGATTGCCCGCAAGAGTCGTTATAGTAGGCATTACTTGTCAGCCTCGACAGACTTGTAACGATCGTAAATGCTCGTCGTCTTTTCTTCGGAAGAATCTTGCAACAACTTTGAAACGGGAACCTCGACATTCGCAGAATCCACCTTGGTTCCATCCGTATTCGCAAAGCGCTCGTAAATGCTCGATTTAGACTCCGTCGATGCGCTCTTCTTTTTAGCCTCTTCGCTACGGCATGTACGGAGTTCTTCTTCCATATAGGCGCGCTGGTCCGGAGAATACGACAACGTGTTCAAACGGTACTCAATTTCTTCGCAAACAAGCCCCTGACGTTCACCTGCACAGCCCGAGACCATAAACATCGCAGCCAAAAAAGCTGTAATTCCAATAAACTTATTCATATCAATGCCCTCACCGCAAAACTAATGAACAATCAAAAGTTTTCCTTTCTTCACCTTCGACTTTGTACGGACAACATATTGGTAAACGCCCGGAGCCACTAGCTTTCCATTATTCATAGTACCATCCCATTCGGCACGACCACCGACAAGGCGGTCTCCGCTAAGCGCCATAACAAGCTTGCCACCTCTATTGAAAATGCTAATCACGGCATCTTCGGCGACATTGTCAAAAACAATACGGCTATGGTTTTCGCGTGGGCGGAACGGATTCGGATACACCTTAAAATCCTTGTTGGAATCATCGTCCATATTGCCATCTGTTCCACCGACATCCTTACGAAGGTAAGCGGAAACGCCATTATCATGAGCAAACCAAACAACGCCCAAAACGGAATCCACGGCAACATCCTGAACTCTATCGCTTAGGAGACCTTGACGTGCCGTAAAATGCTCCACAGAAAGCGTATCGGGATTCGTCGTGCGCGGAGTCAAGCGGTAAGCGCCTTGTGCCGAGGTCCCTACCCAGAGGTTTCCACGGCTATCAACATCGATGCTCGTATAATTTGCACTCGTAAGCCCATTTGTCGAAAGAGGGGTCAGCAAGGAAGTATCCTGCTCGCTCCAGTAAACAAGCGATGCTGCCGTAACCATCCAGAAATATCCCGTCTTCGGCTCATATACCATATCCAGCGGAGTCGATGGAGCACCATAGTACGACTTTACATCTTTCTTCGCGACTTTCGAAATATCGCCACCCATTTTTTTAGGCGGAAGCATCGTAATCACATCCAGGCCACCATTGGCTTCTGTACCCATCGTGGAGCGAGTTCCGACATATACAACCCATTTACCATCTTCATTGATGCGAGCGATCATTGGACCTGCAATAGATGTACTTCCGATATTGTTCGCGCAGGAAACTTCTCCGTCAAGGCTTACATAGACCAGGCTATACCCCTTATTCGAAGCCGTCGCCGTCAAAAAGCCCGAATTATCAGGAGCAGGCGTCGAAGTGACCGCGATCGTATAAACAAAAGCGTCCTTTTCTGTGTAGTCATCTAGGCAATTATCCGTAGAACCCATGATTACGGCCGTGGCGGAATCGCCCCAATTTGCAAATATGGAAAAGCCCATGCCCCAAACATGGTAGAATACATGGCCATCAGGAAGAACAGACATCACCTTCATGTCATGCCCACGTGCATTCGTCATATTTCCAAGACCTCTTTTCTCGTCTATTGGAAACGCCAATGTAGGCGGAGTCCATGACTGCAAGTCCCTATTGTGCGAGAAATACCCCGCTTCGGAAGCTGCGATAACGCCCCCCTTCGGGATGGCCTGAAGTTCGTACACGTTACCAACGGCAAAGGGTTTATAGGTTGTCAAGTCCTCAATTTTTTTTCCGTCATAATGGAATACTTTTTCAGGACCGGCCAGCAAAGCGCCCTTAGAGAGGAGCTTCACCCACTGGACCCTGTTCTTATAATAGTAATGATCAACGACGGACACCGCCCCCCCTTTTTCGTATCTCATAACGGAGTCTTTCTCATACAGGACGGAATCCTTCAACAACTTTCCACGGACAAGAATCATGGACGACGTATCGGCAAACGTAAGGAACGTATCGTTAACGACGCGCGTCTCCTTTTCATCTTCCCAGATCCACACGCCTTCCAGCGGGTAAGTCCTTATTTTTCCATCTTTCCAGACGATGGTCTTGACCTCTTTCCCTGCGCTAGAAACATTTTTCATGACCTTCCAGGAATCGGGATCGTACAAATGCGCATCGGCTTCAAGATTATACCAGTCCATCTTGCGCACATAGACTACTCCATCGACAGCAACAAACAGCGAGTCGCCATGCACTTCCATCGCACTGACAGGCGTCTTGGAAAGGTTTGCATCTGAAATCCGATCAACTGTAACAATAGACCTGTTAGAAGGGATGCTGAAGAACGAAAGGCGGTCTTCGAAAGCGATAACCATCGCAGTTCCCGCAACACGCATCATGCCCGGCATGACACGCAAATTGTTCCCGGCATAAGAGCGGTTCAGGACCTCAAAGGAATCCCTCTCGGACATTCTCGCAACAATGCCGTTATCGCTCAACGCAAAAAATCCGAGATCCGAAAAGGCAACAGCACTTACAGACTGGTCGCCAAGGCCCTTCGATGTCATGTACATCGCATCATTCGTAGCGGTCTTAAAACGGACGCCCCCCGCAGTCGCCATAAAAAAGCCGTCGCCATAAGGGACTGCTGCCCTCACTGGAAATGGGCTTGAGTAATTGAACCACTGGTCAGCGGCAAAAGCTGACGTGATTAAGGCTAGGATAAAAATTAGATTGAGCAACTTTTTCACATTATAAAATTACGAAATTTAAGGATTATTTCAACCAGCAAATTCAATTATTTCTCGCAAAGAGGCATCGCGGCCCGTCATCATTTTTATCCGTTCTTTCTGCATGGCCATTTTTTCGCGCATTTTTTGATACGCCCTCATTTTGCGTTTCGTAACCGCCTTTCTGGAAAGTCCAAAAATCGCGCTCAAGTCCGTAACCCTAAACCCTCCGACAACCGAAAGCTCCACAATCATTTTTTCCAGCGGATTCAACGTCTCAAGCAAAACCGAGAACTCGCTCATGACAGACTCCATGCGGACACTGCCCTCGGATGGCGCACAGACTCGCTCCTCAAAGGCCCTATAGTCAGCCTGCTGATCTCTCAGGCTCGAAAACGGAATTTCGCGGCCCACGTGCCTTTTGCGGTACCCACTGTAATGGCAGTGCAAAAGAACAGTCTCCAGCCACGGCAAAAGATAAATCCCGGCATCCAGATTATTAGCCCTTTGACAAAAGCGAAGCGCCACCTCCTGAAACAAGTCGTCTGCTTCATCTTTTACGCCACACTTTTGCAGGCACAATTTGTATATTCTGTAGGAATATTTTTCCCAGACAGCCCCTACCCAATCAGGGGGACGGTTACAAAGGAATCCCGTATATGACATAAATGTTTCATTTCCGATATTTTCTACTTCTTACAATGAGATTTAATTTATGAAAATTTTATACAAATTTATGGAAATTGGAAATTTTGCAAACAACCGTTTGCAAAAAACATTATTTTGCATCCTATTGTTTGCAACGGCTATTTTCGCGGAAGAGTTCAACATGAACAACATGCCGCCTCCCGAAGCGGGCATGCAGTATTCCGCAGGCCCATTGCAGAAAGGTTCAAGCGTCACTATCGAAATTGTCATTCCAGACAACTGGCATGTAAACGCCAACATCGCCGCCGATGAGTTTTTGAAGCCCTCGTCTATCGAGATTTCTGCAAAAGGGGTCCACTTTGGAGAGCCGAAGTGGCCAGAACCCATCAAGGAATATAGCGAAGCGCTCGACCTCGAAAATCTTGTCTTCAAGGGATATTTCCAGATTACGCTCCCCGTCGAAAGCGTTGACGCCGATTACGACAGCCTTACGACACAGGCGACTTTCCACTACCAGGCATGCGACAACTCCATTTGCCTTGCTCCGTCGCAAGTGACATTCGGGCTTGGACCGCTCGGCTTCACGACAAGGCGGGCTTCGCGAGACGACGCAGGGAACGCCACGGGAAAAGTAGCCGCAAGCGCCACGAGCGAAGCGAAGGAGTCATCGCCTTCGGCAACCTCGAATGTACTGAAAAGCGCCGCCGGGAACGCAGCGGAAGGCGCTACCGGAACGTTCATATTGCTTTTGTCGGCACTGTTCGGAGGCTTAATTCTGAACTTGATGCCATGTGTGCTGCCGGTGCTTTCGCTAAAGCTTTTCAGCCTGATCAAGCAGTCCCGCGAGAGCCGCAAGCGACTGCTCGTACTTGGAACTTCAACAACGCTCGGGATTCTCGCAAGCTTCTGGACACTCGCCGGGATTGTCGCCGCCGTCAAAGCCGGCGGCGGGAATGCAGGCTGGGGCATGCAATTCCAAAGCGCAGGATTCATCGCGTTCATGGTCGTTATCCTGAGCGCTTTTGCCATGAGCTTTTTCGGGGTCTTTGAAATCTGGCTCCCTGGAAGCGCCACAACCAAGATGGACAAGGCCGGGCGCAAGCAGGGCTTCTGGGGCGCGTTTTTCACAGGCGCGCTTCTCGTGCTTTTGAGCACCCCGTGCTCCGCACCGTTTCTCGGTACTGCGATGGGTTTTGCGTTTACCGCATCGACCCCCGTGCTGTTCTTGTTTTTCACGGCCGCAGGCGTCGGGCTTGCGTTCCCCTACATGCTCGTGAGCGTATTTCCGAAAATCCTGAAAGCATTCCCGAAGCCGGGCGCCTGGATGGTCACGCTCCAGAAAATCATGGGCGTACTCTTGCTCGGCACTGTCGCATGGCTCCTGTGGGTCGTGCACGAACAGGCCGGGAATGTTGGCGTTGGCATTTTTGCCGCCATTTCGCTCCTGAGCATCGCCATGAGCTTTGCGATAGGGAACATCGCCCCGCCGGGCGTCGCGTTTTTTCGCGAAGTGCTCTCCGTTGGCGGCGCCGTCGTGATTCTCGCCGTCATCTGGTTTGCATTTGCATCGCCAAAGTTCGAAGCCGAAGTCGATGCGATTTTCAAGGCGCGGTCAGTTCAGCTTATCACCGAAGATGGATGGTTCCGCTACACGCCTGAACTCATCGAAGAACTCGCGAAATCTGGTCGCACCGTGTTCATCGACGCCACCGCCGACTGGTGCCTCACCTGCAAGGCGAACGAAGCCGCCGTCCTCAATCGCGAAGATTTCAAACGCGCGATGGACAGCCTGAATGTCGCCTGCGTCAAAGCCGACTGGACCCGCGAAACCCCCGAAGTCACAGCGCTCCTGCGCAGCATGGGCAAGTCGGGAGTGCCCGCCTACGCGATCTACCCCGCCGGCGACGCAAGCAAGCAGATCGTGCTCCCGGAACTCCTCACGACCGACGGGATTGTGGAAAAAATCGTTACTAGTTACTAGTTAATAGTTATTAGTCGTTAGTGATTTGCACCCCGACACAGCCGTCGGGGATTTTTTTCACTCATCTCTGTTTGTGCCAATGGCTATAATTTCAAACCCTTCAAAACCACCATACTCTTCTCTAGGCGTTGTCTGGAAAAAGAAAACAACCTTTTCTACATGTTTTGCAGCTTCTTCGCCAGAAATAGTTTCGTGTTCGGTATCCGTTTCAGGCTGT
>NZ_JBGUHR010000081.1:0-7384 GCF_045112255.1 Fibrobacter sp. | reverse complement strand
CAAAATACGGATAATTGCGTAAGAACCTCTAAATTAAAATAATTGTATGGGTTAATTCCAGCTTTACAGAGACTCAAATTCCAGTTTGTAGAATTAAGAAAATCGTAATTTGTGGAGGTAAAATATAGATGAATCAAGGTAGAATTATTGTAATCACAGGTGCGCCGGGGACAGGAAAAACTACAACGGCATCTGCTGTTGCAAAAGAATCAGATTTGGAAAAGTCTGTGCATATGCACACAGATGACTTTTATCATTATTTGAGTAAAGGGGCAATACCACCGCATTTGCCAGAATCAAATGAGCAAAATTTGATTGTCATTGAAGCGTTTTTAGAAGCTGCGAAGCGATATGCTCGTGGTGGATATGATGTAATTGTTGACGGTATTATCGGACCGTGGTTTTTAAAGCCGTGGCAAAGTCTTGTTCGGGAACATTATGAGGTGCATTATATTATTTTAAGGGCAAGTAAGGAAGAAACCTTGAAGCGAGCTGTTGAACGCTCAAAGTTAGACCGAAAGACAAATATCGAATTGGTAGAAACCATGTGGGAGCAATTTTGCAATCTGGGAATATATGAATCGAATGTTATAGATACGACCACTTATTCCATTCAAGAAACTGTTTCCGCAGTACAAGAAAAAATCGCAAGTAGGGCAGCGTTGTTGTCTTAGATTGTTTTGGTGCAATTCCAGTTTGTTAGCTTTACATCGGGTCAACTTGTCCCGAACTTTTACAACTAAATACCCGCCGCTCACACAGTGGCACACCGAGCAGGAAATCTGAAAAAGGTCTCCTGCTTTTTTTCTGCCCAAAATGAGGTGGTAAAACGCCACCCCATCCACCAATTAGCGAAAGGAGGGACACGAAATGCCTTGTCCACACAACGAAATCACGATTGTTCAGCGCAGCCAGCGGCAGTCTGCGGTTGCCGCCGCTGCTTACCAAAGCGGCGAAAAGCTGTTCTGTGAATACGACCAGCAAGTAAAGCACTACCCGGAAAAGCGTGGTATCGTCCACAATGAAATCCTGCTCCCGGCAAATGCTCCACAGGAATATGCAGACCGCAATACTTTATGGAATGCCGCCGAAGCGGTGGAAAAGCAATGGAACTCCCAGCTTGCAAGGCGGTGGGTGCTTACCATTCCCAGAGAGATACCGCCCGACCAGTACGCTGTCCTTGTACGGGAGTTTTGTGAACAGCAGTTTGTTTCCAAAGGCATGATTGCTGATTTTGCCATCCATGACCCCCATCCGCCGGGACACAATCCCCACGCCCATGTCCTGCTGACCATGCGGGCAATGGATGAACATGGAAAATGGCTTCCCAAGAGCCGCAAGGTTTATGACCTTGACGAGAATGGGGAACGGATAAAGCTGCCGTCCGGCAGGTGGAAAAGCCACAAGGAGGATACGGTGGACTGGAACGACCAGAAGTATTGTGAAATCTGGCGGCATGAATGGGAGGTTATCCAGAACCGCTATCTGGACGCCAATGACCGCCCGGAGCGTGTGGACTTGCGTTCCTATGCCAGACAGGGGCTTGATATAGTCCCCACTGTCCATGAGGGGACTGCTGTCCGGCAGATGGAAAAGCGAGGTATCCAGACGAATATCGGCAACCTGAACCGGGAAATCAGAGCCGCCAACCGCCTGATGAAGTCCATCCGGCAGCTTATCCAAAACCTCAAAGGCTGGATTACCGAGCTGGGAGAAAAACGGAAGGAGCTGCTTGCACAAAAGGCGGCGGAGGAAGCGACACTTCTTCCCAATCTGCTGATGAAGTATATGGAGATACGAAAGGAAGAACGGAAGGACTGGACAAGGGCTGGACAGAACCGGGGAACTTCACAGGACTTAAAGGCAGTCAGCGAAGCCCTGTCCTATCTCCGGCAAAAGGGGCTTTCCACTGTGGAGGACTTAGAAGCGTTTCTGGAATCTTCCGGGAAATCAGCCGCAGATTACCGCAATCAGATGAAGCCAAAGGAAGCCCGGAGCAAAGTGATTGACGGGATTCTTGCCAGCCGGACAGACTGCAAGGAATGTAAGGCTGTCTATGAGAAGTACCAGAAGATATTTTTTAAGAAAATAAAGGGGAAATTCAAACAGGAACACCCGGAGGTTGCCCGGTATGAGAAAGCCGCTGACTACCTTGCCAAGCACCCGGACGATAAGGATAAAACGAAAAATGAGTTGCAACAGGAGCAGGAAACGCTTCTCAGCGAAATCGCAGAGCTGAAAGTACCACTGACCGAGGTACAGGAGGATTTGAAGAAGCTGCGGGACATCCGCTACTGGGTACGGAAAGCCACACCCGGCACAGAGGAAAGCAAAGAGCCGCCCAAGAAGCAGCCCATCAAAGAAGTCTTGCAGGATAAGACTGACGAGAAAAAAGCACAAAGAACCGCCCCGGCACAGGAGAAACACAGACAACAGGATATGGAACTTTAACAGGCACTTGCCATTTTCAATTAGAGAATGTCAGGTGCTTTTCTTATTTTCAAGGAGGGATAGATTTGAATGTATTCGAAGCTGTGAAGCAGTCCGTCACAACAAGACAGGCTGCGGAGTATTATGGAATCCATGTAGGTCGGAACGGGATGGCTTGCTGCCCGTTCCATAACGATAAAACCCCAAGCATGAAGCTGGATCGGCGTTACCATTGCTTCGGCTGCGGTGCGGATGGGGATGTGATTGATTTTGCCGCCGCCCTGTATGGGCTGGGAAAGAAAGAAGCCGCCGTACAGCTGGCACAGGACTTCGGGCTTTCCTATGAGGACTGGAAACCGCCGGGAAAGGTAAAAAAGCCCAAGACCCGGCAGAAATCCCCGGAGGAACAGTTTCAGGAAGCAAAGAATCGCTGCTTCCGTATTCTTGCCGATTATCTCCATCTGCTGATGGCATGGAGAACGGACTACGCCCCGCACTCCCCGGAGGAAGCCTTTCATCCCCGGTTTGTGGAAGCCTTACAGAAGCAAGCCCAAGTGGAATATCTGCTGGATGTGCTGCTGTTCGGGGAAACAGAGGAAAAAGCGGATTTGATTACGGACTACGGAAAGGATGTGATACAGCTTGAACAGCGAATGGCAGAACTTGCAGCCGCAGACGCAGCAAGAACTAAAAAACACTATGAACGCCATGCAGCCGCCCCAGAGCGTTGAGGAAATCAAGGCGGGGCTGGAAACCACCGAGAAAGGCGGTGTCCGTCAGAGCATACGGAACTGCCTGACCGTATTCCAACGTGACCCTCTGCTTTCAGGGGCTATCGCATACAACATCCTGACTGACCGCAAGGACATCATAAAGCCCATCGGTTTTCACAGAGAAAGCACCGCCCTGAACGATACGGACATGAAGTATCTGCTTCTTTATCTGGAAGAAACCTACGGGCTTACCAATGAGAAAAAGATTGATAACGCCATCGGGATTGTGGCGAATGAAAACAAGTACCATCCCATCCGGGACTATCTCAATACCCTTGTGTGGGACGGGACAGAGCGAATCCGCTTCTGCCTGCGGCACTTTCTGGGGGCTGACGCAGACGATTACACCTATGAAGCGTTGAAGCTGTTCCTGCTGGGTGCAATCTCACGAGCCTTTCAGCCGGGGTGCAAGTTTGAAATCATGCTCTGTCTGGTAGGCGGTCAGGGGGCTGGAAAGTCCACCTTCTTCCGGCTGCTGGCAGTCCGGGACGAGTGGTTCTCCGATGATTTGCGGAAGCTGGACGATGACAATGTGTACCGCAAGCTGCAAGGTCACTGGATTATTGAAATGTCGGAAATGATGGCAACCGCCAACGCCAAGAGCATTGAGGAAATCAAGTCATTTTTAAGCCGGCAGAAAGAGGTCTACAAGATACCTTATGAAACCCACCCGGCAGACCGCCCCCGTCAGTGCGTGTTTGGCGGCACTTCCAATGCCCTTGACTTCCTGCCCCTTGACCGTTCCGGCAACCGCCGCTTTATCCCGGTCATGGTGTACCCGGAGCAGGCGGAAGTTCACATTTTGGAGGATGAAGCCGCTTCCAGAGCCTATATCGGGCAGATGTGGGCGGAAGCGATGGAGATTTATAAAAGCGGCAGGTTCAAGCTGGCTTTCAGCCCCGCCATGCAGCGGTATCTCAAAGAACACCAGCGGGATTTTATGCCGGAGGACACCAAAGCCGGGATGATACAGGCGTATCTTGATAAATACACCGGGAGCATGGTCTGCTCCAAGCAGCTCTATAAGGAAGCCTTGAACCATGCTTTTGACGAGCCGAAGCAATGGGAAATCCGGGAAATCAACGAGATTATGAACCAGTGCATTTCCAGCTGGCGGTACTTCCCAAACCCAAGAATGTTTTCCGAATATGGCAGACAAAAGGGCTGGGAGCGTGAAAACCCGGCAACGGACTCCGGCAACCCGTCTGAAAAAACGATGGACGGTTTTGTGGAGGTCACAGAACAGATGGAGCTTCCATTCTGAAAAGGACAGCCCGTTGCACCCCCTGTTGTTATCCCGTTGCCGAGCCGGT
This sequence comes from Fibrobacter sp., assembly GCF_045112255.1. GTDB lineage: Bacteria > Fibrobacterota > Fibrobacteria > Fibrobacterales > Fibrobacteraceae > Fibrobacter. Next base: position 2,868 of record NZ_JBGUHR010000081.1, on the reverse strand, counting down.
TGCCGGGAAAAACCCCTTATTTCCGGGCTTTTCTCCCTTATAACAACCAAAACAACAAAAAAATAAAAGAAAAGTATAAATAGTAACCATCGCCAGATTGAGATTGTTTGCAAGGTCTTTTGAAGTCCGTTGCCGGACTTCGTTGCCGACACCCTCTGTCTGGCTATTTTCATGTATGGAGGATAACTGCCTATGGCAAAAAACAAAACAGAGATTCATGTGACCACTGTATTTGACGGGGAGCTTGACGCCACTGATGTGTTCGTCAGCCTGATTTCCCAGAAATACGGAAAGACAAATGCAAAAGAATATCTTGCTAAAAAGAAAGATATAGGCTATAATGAAGATGAGGTTCAAAAGAGCCAGATACCGTCTGGATTGTGTGGGTAAATGGCTATGATGAACGAAATGGAATACAGAACAATCGGTTCGGCACTTGCCGGGGGTTATCGTGCGGCGGTCTATTGCAGGCTGTCAAAGGACGATGACCTGCAAGGCGAAAGTGCCAGTATCGCAAACCAGCGTGATATGCTGGAAAAATACTGCGAAAAGCAGGGATGGGAGGTTGTGGCAGTCTATCAGGACGATGGCTTCACAGGTCTTAACATGGAGCGTCCTGACCTACAGAGAATGTTGAGAGCCATTGAGCGCAGGCAGATCAACCTTGTCATCACGAAAGACCTCAGCCGACTGGGGCGTAATTATCTGCAAACCGGGCATTTGATTGAGGACTTTTTCCCAAGAAACGGTGTCCGCTATATCGCCATGAATGACGGCATCGACACCCTGCGGGATAACAACGACATTGCCCCGTTCAAGAATATCCTGAACGAGATGTACAGCAAGGATATTTCCAAGAAAGTCCATTCCTCTTATCTTCTGAAAGCGCAGAAAGGACAGTTTACCGGGTGTCTTGCCCCGTTTGGGTATCGGAAAGACCCGGAGGACAAAAACCATCTGCTCATTGACGAGGAAACCGCCCCGATTGTGCGGCTGATTTTCGGATATGCCCTGAACGGTCATGGTCCGAACTATATCCGCAGACGGCTGGAGAAAGAAAAAATCCCCTGCCCTACATGGTGGAACCGGGAACGGGGGCTTCGCAATACCCGCACCAAATGGGAAAAGAAAGACCCAGAAAACGGGCGGTATATGTGGGACTTCTCCGTTATCAAAGACCTTTTGATGAATCCCGTCTACACCGGGGCGATTGCTTCCCAGAAAAAGGACTACCGCTTCAAAATCGGCACGATTGGGGAAAAGAAGCCGGAGGACTGGATTGTGGTGGAGGGACAGCATGAACCGCTGATTGACAGCATGAGCTTTGACATTGTGCAGAACAAGCTGAAATCCCGCCAGCGTCCGGGGCAGACCAATGAAATCAGCCTGTTTGCCGGACTGTTAAAATGCGGCGAGTGTGGGAAGTCGCTGACGGTACGCTACACAAACGCTAAACATCCCCAGCGGATTTACTCCTGCAAGACCTACAATGCCTTTGGAAAGAACCACTGCACCCAGCACCGGATTGATTATGACACCCTTTACAGCCATGTGCTGCGGAAAATCCGGGAATGTGCCAGAGCTGCCCTGATGGACGGGGAAGCGGTTGCCGACCGCCTGACCAATACCTGTGAAGCCGAGCAGCGGGAACAGCGGGAAGCAATGGAACGCTCCCTTACAAGGGACGAGGAACGGATTGAGGTTCTGGACAAAATGGTCATGCGGCTTTATGAGGATATGATTGCAGGGCGTATCAGTGAGCAGAATTTCAACACCATGCTGGAAAAGACACAGACCGAGCAGACGGAGCTTAAAACAAAAGTGTCCGAGGGCAGAAAGCGGCTGTCCGATGAAGTCCAGCTTGCCAATGATGCAAAACAATGGGTGGAAGCCATTCAGGAATACGCCAACATCACAGAGCTGGACGCAGCCACCCTCAACCGCTTAATCAAAGAAATCGTTGTGCATGAGCGCATTGACGAAGATAAAACAAGACACATTTCTATCGAAATTCATTTTAATCTCAAACCCATCCCGGAGGTGGAACAGGTCACTGCCTGACCTGTCCCGCCGGGACGGTTCTCTTAACAACACCATATAGATTTTTTGTACGCCGCCGCCCGCCATCGAGCAGAGTTTTTACACCTAATTGGGGATGAAACAGCTCATGGCGGGTGGCGGCATCATCGTGCTGGGTACTACCCTGATCCCCCTGCTGTCTACCCTGTTTTAAGGGCAGCGGCCTATGGGTATTCTCACCGAATGGATCACGGAATGGCTCAAAGAGCTGTTGATCTCGGGGATCATGGACAACCTCGAGGGGCTGTTTGACACGGTGAATACCCGGGTCGGGGAAATATCCGTACAGGTGGGAACGACCCCGGCGGCATGGAACGCCGGGGTTTTCTCCCTGATACGGCAGCTTTCCGAAACGGTCATTTTGCCGATTGCCGGACTGATCCTAACCTTTGTCGCAACCTATGAGCTGATCCAGATGATCCTGGAAAAGAACAATATGCACGAGTTCGACGTGGCGAATATCTACAAGTGGGTATTCAAAACGACTTGTGCCATCCTCATTCTCTCCAACACCTTTAATATTGTCATGGCGGTTTTTGACGTTTCCCAAAGCGTGATCGCAAGCTCGGCGGGAATTATCGGCGGCAGTACCGATGTCACCCCGGATATGCTGGACACGCTGGAGGCCAGTCTGGAGGCGATGGAACTTGGCCCTCTGCTGGGGCTGTTCCTGCAATCCTTTGTCATTAAGCTGACCATGTTTGCCCTGAATATATTTATTTTCGTGATCGTGTATGGCCGTATGGTGGAGATCTATCTGCTGACCAGTCTGGCCCCGATCCCCGTGGC
>NZ_JBGUHR010000080.1:0-70547 GCF_045112255.1 Fibrobacter sp. | reverse complement strand
TGTCGGCAGTGCATATGCAAAATTCAGATTTTCCGCCATCCACGTTTGTTCACCAATCTTGATTGTTTTATAAACTAGTCCGTCACGCTCGTCGATTAATTCCCCGTAAGAGTATTGGGCCCAACTAGAGGAACTGATTTCGGTACAACTGGAAAATATGTTGAATGAAGACGATGATAATCCAATTTTTTCTGAAGATGACGATTCTACAAAGAAGGAACTAGATGATTCATCGTTTGGTGAATTTACGAAAACATCGGAGGGATTCTCATCGCTACAAGCGAAAAAGGTAAGGCTTAATACAGCTACAAGCGCGTATATCATTTTCTTAATCATGATGGATTCCTCCTATGAGAGAATATATATTAATTTCTCTAGAATATTAATTTGAGTGGACTAATTTAATTGATAATAGCTTAATTCCGCCATATTCACTTCTTTTCACTTTTTTATAAATGATTTCGATGGGCGTGTTGTTGTTAATAGCAAGCATTGCGAGTGAACCAGCCAATGTCAGGGATAGTGGCCCTACGTTTTCTTGATTTTCAACTAAAAAGAACTTTGTAGAGGAGCTTTTTGTCGTGTCGGATTCCGTTAAAAAGGTTTGAAGACTGTCACTTTTAAACAAATTTGTACATGCTGCATCCGTTCCTAAATGAAAATACATGACGTTGTCTTCCCCATTTACATCAAAACCCAAATTACAGACGTATCCTGTTTGTTGGCAGGAATATGGCGGATTTGGATATGTTTCGGGGCCTTGACAATTTTCTTTTGCCCCAATAGCAACTACAAATATAGTGATTGCGCTTAATATAACTTTTTTCATGGATTTCTCCTTTTCTTTTTTACTGCCTCAAATGGCATTTTTAAAATGGCGTGATTAACGGGCTGGATTTTTGTAATATCAAAGCCCCATCCCTGTGAATTGTCATTGTCGCTGTGTAGGGTAACTGTCAGCTTGCTGGATTTGACCTTTACGGTTTTCCCGGCAAGATTTCTCCCTGCATAAATTCCGATAATTTTGCCTTCTGCATTGGTGAGTACTATGTCGTCTCCGCTTCCAATGGACGTGCTATCATGGAATGTTACGTAATAAACTAAGTCATTCCCCAATTTATAGGTGCAATTGTAGTCGGTTTGCGGGGCGTAACCTGAAGTAACTTTGCAGTTGTTGATGGTATTTGATTTATCGCCTTCTTTGATGGGTAAGTCGCTTACGAGGGTCGCTACTTGAGCGTCAAGTGAATTGTTGTTGAACTCTGTAACAGAACGCCCAAATACAACAATCTGCCATTTCCCAAGTTCTGGGTTTTCTACATCGATCACTTCGACGTTGTTTAAATGATCGAAACAGTCGTAATCAAGCTTGTTGATTGAGCTACAGTCGTTGTGAGCACCTTTTACAGCATCGCTGTCGTGAATGTTCTCAAGTCCGCTCTTTAAAGAATCCAAAAAGTCTGTTGGCAATGGGTCCAGTTGCCACGGATAATAATGTTTTCCTGAAGGGCTTATTAAAATCATGTCAAGGTCATTGACCAATTTGGGTTCTTTTGAATGGGTGAAAGTTCCCATCTCATCAAAAAAAACAGGAGCATCGTCCCATACCAATGTAGTACGTAGACGTTGGCGAACGGAGTCAACGTTTATAGTCCATCGTTTCTCAAAACCGTTTCCAATCTCAATTTCCTTGAATTTAGGAAATTCTTTTGTCTTGTTATTGTAATTAGATATCAAGTCTAATGCGGCCTTTCCATTGATATATCCCCACCCTGTTGCAAAGTCTGGGCCTTTGCCGTATGGCGTAAAATGCATTTTTCCGTCATTATGTGCTGCGGTAAGGTCGGGATTGCTTGCGAAATGGGCTTCTTCGGAATCTTCCATATCTACTGCGGTGTGTATCAAGAGCGCTTTTGTTGTTGAATTCCTCATGGAGTGCTTGTCTAATGGGTCTCCTGTTTGCTTGTGAAATTTTTGGTACATGAGCGCTGCGACTCCTGATACAAAAGGCGCTGCTTGAGAGGTTCCGCCTGCCCCTTGATAGAAATATCCGCACGATTCGTCATAGCATATTTCTGGTGCTATTGTACCTCTTTCAAAATTAAAGTCTAGACGAAACGTTTGTATGTATTTTATGTCTTTGGTGCTTGTTATTTGGATACGCACGGTCTGAAATTCGTTGGATAAAGGCAATATTGTATATGCTGCCGGTGAACTGTCTGTGATTGAATTTCTGTCAAATCGTATGGTTCCGAAAATATGGTCTGTATTTTCAGCACCCGTGATCTTTTTGTATCGAATTTCGATTGTATCTGTTGGTAAAATCATTGTTGAGTCTTCGAGTGCCCAAGAAAAATATAATTGAGGTCTTCGCATTTTTTTAATTGTGTCTAAATCGCTAGCTTTGCAATCTAAAACTTTGTTGTCGCTTGTTAATTGTATTATATCACAAGCGGTAAAATAGCTCTCGCCATTTTTTAAATTGTTTTTTTCAAAATCAATGTTTAAGTATGGAGTTTTTTCGTTTGCTCTATAAAATTTGATATAATCAATTTGAACTTCAAACGGATGTTTTTCATCGACGATGACTTGACTGGAAACTCCCGGTGCCATTACGTCTGGTTTAATGCGCCCGTCAAATGTTGGTCCCATGCTAGAAGAAAATGCTCTAATTTTTTCTTCGGCGCTCATGTTGCCGACGACGATGGGATTTTTAGCGTTGATCATGATGGAATGATAGCCCTGAGTATTATATCCCGATTCATCTCTTGCGCCATTGTTATGGGCTGAGAATACAACTGATTTCACGAGAGTGTCTCCTTCTATACAGTTGTAAGGATCTTCCTTTCGCTTGGTACAATAACTTTTCCAGTTTTTGAATATGGCTTCATCCATTGTAAAATCGTCAGATCGATACCGCCCATCATCAATTGTGTGGGAATGGTTTACCACGTGGCCGATTTGATTGATGATTCCGTAAGTAGAACCTTGATAAAAATGAACTTTGGGCGCGACACCTCGGTATTGGAAATTCTTTGACTGATTTCCATTACCTCCTAGATATCCTGCAACTGAAGTTGGGTGCTGAGATGCAGATTTTTTATCTCCAAATCCTCTTTTTTTGGTATTGGCTATCAATAAATTTTGTGCTTTTGGGTAATTATTTCCAAAAAACTCGTATGGCTGCATGATTCTTGCTTGCGGATGTCCTGATGAATCGTATTCGTTAAAATCAGGGTGGTCAAAGTCGATTGCTCCCTTATCGTATATTCCGACCAAAATGCTATCGCCTGTATATTCAACGCCTTTTAGCCAATCAAAATCGGCTCTTTCTTTTTTTAACGCATTTAACCATTTTTCCGAATTTTGTACGCTGTCAATGTTTACTGCTTCTCGTCCTTTATCGTTTGATAAGGCTGATTCACGTACAATGTCTAGTGCTTTGATTTTTCTCTTTTTCCCTAAACACTGTAGGGATTCTTTTGCGATGGTGGTGACAAGAAAACCTCGTGCGACTCCGATGTTTTTAACTCCGCAGGCCTGGACCGTCGAGATGCATTCATTGATTGAAATATCTTCCCAACATCGAATGTAGGTTTCGAAATCTGATCGCGTGGTAATCTCTTTATGACAAGTTCCGTTTGCATCGCATATTTCGGTTTCTGAATAAAGGTCTTTGTTGGTTAAATGCACATTAATAGGTATTGTATCCGCTACCGGAATGGCGTTGTAAAATCCGGCAATAAGGCTATCGAGCATCTTTTTGTGTACGAGGGTATCGCTTTTGAATACGGCGACGATTTTTCTGCGGGATTTGCCTATAGAAAGTTTTGAAATTCCTCGTTGCGCAAGTAAATCGCGTTCTTTGGGCGAAAGCGGGGTATCCTTGAATAACCAAAATCTCCCGGCTGGCAGAATATCGTTTTTGTTACCGTTGTATTTGGTTACGACTGTGTTGACTCCTCGATCGGTCCATGTAAGCGCATCGCCGATATTATGGTTCCCGTTTATCGGGTCTTCGCCCCATAAAATCTTGTGGGAAGAATCGTAAACAGCCATGAAATAGTTCGGCTCTACATCATTCATGTTTTTCTGATGCGACCAGTCCTTTGAAAAATCGTATGCGCCCCAGCCTGTTTTATAAATTCTGAAATGAATTTCTATTTTACTTCTGGGATTCAGCGTTCCGACAACGCTCAACTTGATATCGGACATATTACCGACTGGCGTCGAAGTTAATGTAAAGGAATAGCGATCGGAAATAGGGTCAATGGTCGCTGTTACGGCAGGATCTGCTGCATAATAGTGAATTTCGGGGTTGTCAATTGGCTCCGAAGATGTGTTCGTTAATGAAATTCGGTATTCAACCCAGTTCCACTCCGTACGATGCCTTTTACTTAGCAACTGAACGGTTGGATTAGCCCAAACGCTACTTACTGCAAGTGTGAAAAATAAAATAATTGATATAAAGTATTTTGAATAACACATTTCTAATAAATTTAGGTAATGCATGTGTAGAAATGCGAGGCTACTTTGAAAAAAAAAACGTTACAATATTTTTACATATGGATTTGTTTCATTTTCTTTGACAAAAAACGGCTTGTAAATTTTTGTTAAAGAAATGCTCCAAAGCAAATGCCTTCGCTCCGTAAAGACGTTTCTGTTTCCGAAAATAAACATACGTTGCGACTTCTACAATGCGTTGTTAGAGTAACCAACGTGTAATTATTTTTTTCAGAATTGAAAAAACTAGTTTTATTATTTTTAGCGTGGGTTATACGGCCTGGAATAAGAAAAATGGGTGATTTTCGCCCAAATCCGAAATAAAAAAGCGGATTGTATTTTTTTTGTTAGTCCATTATTTACAAAAAAGCGAGTGTGAAAAGCCTGTTTTTAAGTAGATTTTGGGTGAACAGGCGAAATAAAAGAATTAATTAACGGAGTTATTATGCTTGACCTTCTTGCTGTCCAGTCCAGCTCAACAAACGCAACGATTATTACGCTTGCATACACCTTGATCCTCGCATTCGTCCTGTCTTCGACGATTGCATGGACCTACGAAAAAACGTTCCTCGGACTTTCGTACTCCCGAAACTTTGTGCAGGGCATTGTGCTCAGTGCTGTGGTCGCTGCCATGGTGATGCAGGCTATCGGCGATAACGTTGGTCGTGGTCTTGGCATGATGGGTGCTCTCTCGGTTGTCCGTTTCCGTACGAGCTTCAAGGATCCGCGAGATATCATGTTCATCTTCGCCGCTCTCGGCGCCGGTATCGGTTGTGGTGTTTACGCCTGGGGCGCTGCCGTCGGTGGTACGATCGCTTTCAGCTGCGTTGCATTCCTCCTCTCTCGCACAGGTCTTGGCACCAAGCATTTCTTTGACGGCATGCTCCGCTTTGCTCTCCCGAACGAACCGAAGGTCCGTGGCCAGGTTGAAGATATCATGAAGGGCAACTTAAAGACGTTTATTTTGATCACGATGCGCGAAGTCGATGGCGGTGCCCGCCTGGATGTCGCCTACCAGATCCGCCTCCGCGCGACAAAGCCCGCTGCCGAAATCCTCACGATGCTTTCGAAGATCGAAGGCATTTCGGATGTCCAGTTCATGATGCAAGACGCCACCACGGAAATGTAAGGAGGTTTGAAAAATGAATAAGCTCGAAGATCTTCTCGACAATTTCTGGAATACCCACAAGAACAATGCGGGTGTCGCCTACGTCTATACCCACAAGCTTTCTATTGCTTGGATCCTCTGCGTTCTTTTTGCCGTGATGCTCGGCTTTATCTACCAGGGCAAGGCCGCCATGTTCCGTGGCATTGCCGAATCCAGCGAAACCATTATCAGCCTCCCGTCTGCAACCGAAATCGTGAAGGTCTATGTGGTGCCGGGCCAGGAAGTCAAGCCGGGTGATACGATCGTGGTTATCAACCGTCCTGATCTTACTCTCCGCGTTGCCGAACTTTCCCGTGAACTCGACGCTCTCGAAGGCCGTAGCAACTTGAGTTCTGCCGAAATCGACCAGAAGGTGGCCGAAGTCAAGGCCAACCTCGAAACGCGCCGTCTTGCGCTCTCTGCCGAAATCCGCAACCTCGAAACGGAATACGAAAGCAACAAGGCCATTTCTGCGAAGCTCAAGAGCCTCTCCAATTCGAAGTCCAAGGCTGATGGCAACGACGCCATGGCTATGCGCATCAAGAGTCTCAAGAACGAACTGAATGTTGCGGTCAAGAGCGCAAATGAACAGATTGCCCTCCTCCGTGGTAGCAACAAGCTCCAGAAGACAAGTGGCAAGACCGAAGCTGCCAACATTCGCAAGGAACTCGCCGAACTCCGCAAGCAGCAGAAGGAACTCACGCAGATCGCTAAGGAAAACTGGGTGGTTGGTGATGTGAACGTCCGCGATGGCGAAAAGGTTTCCGCCTTTGCCCCGATCGTAACGCTTGCCCACAAGTCCCCGACGCTCATCCGTGGCTACATCAACGAACAGATTTACGAAAACACGAATCTCGGCGAAGCCGTGAAGGTCACCTCTCTTACCGGCAAGGGCAAGGCTGTGATTGGCGAAGTGGTCGGTCTTTCGAGCCGCATCGTCGCTTTCCCGACCCGTATGTGGAAGATGCCGGAAATCCCGGTCTATGGCCGCGAAGTGACCATCAAGATTCCTGAAGAAAATAAGTTCCTGCTTGGTGAAATGGTGACTATCACCGAAACAAGCAAGCGCAACTTGGAAAAGCAGCAACAGAAGGCTAAGAAGTAATGAAATTTGTAACGTTAATACCACTTGCGCTCACAGCAGCTGCAATTGCAAGCCCGCTTACGTGGGAACGCCTTATCGAATCTGCCAAGGCCGATCCGAAGTACCAGGCTGCCGAAAAGCGTGCCGAGGTCATGGCTGCCGATCGCAATCTCAAGCTTTGGGACAAGATCGAACTGCGCTACCAGCTGGACGGCTTTAGCTTTGCCAAGCACGATTTCGAACTTCGTGTGACGCCGCAGGCTTTTGGCGAACGCGAGGCTGACAAGGCTCATTATGAGGCCGTCAAGAATTACCAGAACGCCCGTTTTGCCGTGGAACGCTCGACGCTTCTTTACGACCGTTACGAACGTGGTGTGCGTTATGTGTTGCGCCAGAAGATTAACGGAATCAACAAGCAGCTTTTGGATGTCAACAATGACCGTATCGAAGTGTTGCACCTCAAGGCTGGTTCTGCTTCGTTCAGCGCCGAAGACTTGATGACGTCTCTCGAAAAGAACGCTTCGCTCAAGGCCGATCTCCTTTCGGATAGCACTGCGCTCCGCGATGCCGAACTCAAAATGCTGGCTTGGGCCCCTGATTATGACAATGTCTATTTGGATTCTTCGTTCCTCCCGACGATGGATGAACTCGCCGTGTTCCTGAAGAACGGTGTGAATGTCGATGAAAATTTCCCGCTCGTGGCTCTCGCCAAGGGCAAGCGCGACTCTGAGGTTTCCAAGGCCAAACAAGATGTGAGCAAGGACCGCGACTACATTTCGCATGTCGGTATCGGCTATTCGCTCCAGATTGAATCCTTGATGGAAAAGTACAAGGACTTGGATTGCAGCGATATGCTGAAGCCGGAATACAACAAGTATTATGATATTGACCGTTGTGTTTCGGATCCTTACTATACAGTAAGAAAAATAGTTCCGGAACAGGATAACCGTAAGACTTCAGACAAGTTCTTCCTGAATCTCGCTTTCCGCTTGCCGTTCTTCGACAGCAACAAGGATGCGTCGCTCCGTGAACAGGTTGCAACGCTCGATGCCGAAAGCGATTACTTGGATGATGTTCGCGAAGTGAACCAGAAGGTCGCCCGCTTGACTGAAGAAGTTCTCGCTCTCATCGGTCAGTGGAAGGTCTTAAAGGAATATGCCGAACAGGTGAACGCCAGCGGCTTTATGGAACAGTTTGCCCGTAATGCGGGTTCCGATCCGCTTTTGCTCCTCCGCGCTCGTGAAAGCTCTCTCGAAAGCGATTTGAAGGCCGCAAAGCTCGAATACGATATTTTTGCACGTTACTTGTCTTTGCTGGATTACGCTGGTGGCCTTGCCCGTCAAGATGTTGCAAACCACCTTCGTGAAGGAATCAGGTAATTTATGGCTGAAGCCCGCGGATTTAGTCTTCTCGAACGCTTCGAGCTGAAGTACCATATCCCCGTCGAATGGGCGGACCGGATTGGTGCGTTCCTTGCTCCGTATTGCGAAGAGGACTATTATTCCAAGATTACTCCGGGTGGATTCTACTGGATTACGAACCTTTACCTGGATTCTCCGACATGGACGTTCCTTGGCTGGAAAAAGAAACAGCTCCTGGACCGTTTCAACATGCGCATCCGCACGTACGGCGAACACCCGGCTCAAGATGGCACGTTCCATTTCGAGTGCAAACGCAAAATTCGCAACATCTGCTACAAGAGCCGTGCGACGATCAAGGGCATCAATCCAGGTGAAGTCTGGCACATGAAGCCCGAAGAATGGCCGTGCAAGGGCGAAAAGGACCGCATGTACCTCAAGGACTTTTTGTACAAGACGGAACTCCATAACGCCCATCCGCGACTCCTCACGCAGTACAAGCGTCGCGCATGGTTTGGGCTTCGCGAAGAATATTCCCGCGTGACGATTGACACGGGCATGCGTTTTCGCGAAGAGAACGGCTTTGACTATACCGTGGACCCGCACTACATGCACTCCACGGGACTCCCGCGATTCTTCCAGCCGGGTGCCGATGCTGTGCTCGAACTCAAGTGCCCGGCCGCACAGATGCCATACTGGATGTTCGACTTGATTCGTGCATTGAATTTAAAGCATGGAGCATTTTCCAAGTTCGGAAATGCCGCTGCGGAATGGAAAAGGGTTTACGAAAATCCGCGTCGATTCAAGAGTCCGTACTGGACTTCTCTCGCCGGAAATTTCTAACATAGGTTTAAACAATTAAATAAGGAAGGCGCTCATGAATACTAAAAAATGGCTTGCCGTTGGCACTTGTGCCTCTATGCTCGGCATGTTTTCTGCCTGCTCCGATGAAAAAAAGAATCCCGTCATTCCGGACGATCCGGAATCGAGCAGCTCTGCGGAAGTAGTTCCGAATAGCAGTGGCGAAGTCAATCCGAATTCTTCTTCGGTAACAACGGCTTCTTCGTCGTCTGTAACAAATCTGATGTCTTCCAGCTCGAATCCTGAGGATACTATTCTGGATTCGAATGCCACTTATATGGGCGTTTCCGAAATCATGTACAATGCGCCAGGTGGCTCTGCATTGGAATGGGTTGAAGTCTACATCAAGAACGGCCCGGATCTTACCAACATGCAGTTGAGCAATGTTCGTTTGGATGGTGCCGTCTCGTTCGCTTTCCCGGCTGAACCCTTGAAGAAAGACGAATATGTTATCGTCACTAACGATGTGGCTTTGTTCAAGCAGACTTATCCGAGCTTGCCGGCTGGTTGCCGCGTGTTTGGCCCGTGGGATAAGGATCCCAAGACCAATGCCGTTGCAAAGCTTGTGAACGAAGGTGATGTCGTTGATGTCAAGGTTAGGGGCGAAGGTGACGTGAGCGCTGCCTTTAGTAGTAATCCGCCTTGGCCAAGCCTTGCAGATGGCAAGGGTCGTACGCTTGTCTATAAAGGCTCGGGCAACGAAGCGGACCCGACTTCCTGGGGCGCAAGCGCTGTTGAAAACGGTAATCCGTGTGTCGGTGGTGACAAGGTTATCGATGGTTCGACCGTTCGCCTGAATGAAATCAAACCGTATGACATTAATGCGACAGAAAATAAGGACGGCTGGATAGAACTTTACAACTTTGGCTCTGCTCCTGTCGATGTTGCTGGTTGGGAACTTGAATCCAAGCTGAAAGGCAAGAAGTGGACAATCGGTGGTGCAAATACGGTTGTTCCTGCCAATGGTTACTTGCTCCTCGAAGCTTCAGCTGATGTCTTTGGCGAAGGTCTTTTCTTGAGCGACAATGGTGATGAAATTTATCTGTACGAAGCCGCAGCCGGTGTCCGCACGGGGAAGGAATCGAGCTTGCTAATTTCTGCGGGTAAGCAGTCTAGCGGTGTTGTTGAAGTTGCCGGCTCCGTTGCTCAGGGCGCTATGGCCACTGAAACGCCGGGTGCTGCAAACTCCGCACTCAAGGCTGGTCCGATTTTCATCAGCGAAATCCATTATCACGAAAATGAACAGGACCTCAAGGACTTGGAATTCCTGGAACTTGTGAACAAGGGTGCTACTGACGTTGCCTTGGTTGAAAGCGTCAATAATACTCCGCAGGGCTGGAAGATTGAAGGCATCAATATGGAATTTGCATCGGGCGATGTCATTCCTGCCGGTGGCAAGATGGTCCTGTTCGATGATTCCCTGAAGGCTTATGAAGCTCAGCTTCGCGATCGTTATTCCATCGACGCAGCTGTTCCTATTCGCTTCTATGCAGGTAAGCTCTCGAACCGCGGTGAAACGGTCGCTGTCAAGAAGCCGTATTCTTACGTGACGAAACAGGATGGTACAAAGCAGTGGTATTATGAACTTTCCGATGCGACACTTTATAGTGACCGCTGGCCGAACATGTATGCTGCCGATGGTAAGGGCATGAGCCTCAACCGCAAGGACTTCACCACGATGGGCTACGGCTACACCGCTTGGGAAGTTAAAGCTCCGACTCCGGGCAAATAAACTAGACTGAAAAGTCACGAAAACGGCTTTTTTGAATTTTAAGCCAAAAGTTCCGACATTTTGTCGGAACTTTTTTTATTACTTGAGTGGATTGCGCCGTTTTGGAATTGCTGCTGTTGACGTCTTTTTGTATTATTATTGTAGTTATGAAACGGTACTTTGCTTTTATTCTCAGTGGTTGCGTGGCTGCTAATGCGACAGCACTTTCTTTGCAGGATGCGCTGGACATGGCCATGGCTAATAATTCAAAAATTAAGGCAGAAAAGGCTAAAGTGGATATTGCTGAAAGTGGCAAGGACGAAGCTTTTGCCCGTTTCCTTCCAACGGTGAGTCTGTCTGCAGGCATCACTAAAATCGATGATCCCATCAATATCGATCTTGGGCGCATCCAGCAGCCTCTAACTGATATTGCGGGGGCCGCTGCCTACTCGAAGGCTTATCTGGCAACGTACAACGGCGCCTATGCCAAAGCCTACCAGGAAGCCTTGGCTCAGGCTAAGAGCGCGGGCCTGGATGACAAAACCGCAAAAGCCGCTGTGGATGCCAAGGCCGCTGAAATTTGGAAAGGCGTTGTCAACAGCAAGGACGCTAATGATGCTGCCGTGCAGATGGCGGAGAGCAAGGGGAAGGAATCTTCGGATAAAATCAAGAACTCCGATTTCAACATGAAAGTGCAGGACGACTGGTTCTTTAACGCCCGTCTCACTGTTGTGTGGCCTATCTTTACCGGCCTCAAGATTTATTCTGCCTACGATGCCGCCAAGGAAAATGTGAACGCACGCAAGGCCGAATTCGAAATGGCGCAGAATACGGTCCTCATGGATGTCGCGACCAAGTACTTTACGCTCCGCCTGTGCGAAGAGCTTGTTGTGATGCGCGAAACGACCAAGAGAGACCTTGCGGAACATCTCGAACGCTCCAAGAAACTTGAAGAAGGTGGCCAGATCAGCAAGACTGAGCGCCTCCGCGCCGAAGTGGCCCTTGCCGAAGCCGAGAACGCTTATGAAGATGCTCTCCGTGACCAGTCCTTGGCCCGTATGGCTCTTGCAAGCCTCCTGCATACGGATACAAGCCTCACGGCGACGACTCCGGTCGAAGCGCCTGAAGGGGTTCGACCGATGGAAGAATTCAAGCAGCTCGCTATAGAACATCATCCGGGACTCCGTCAATTGCGCATCGAGCGCAAACGCAACCAGAATGCCATTAGCGCTGCCCGTGCCGACTATTTCCCGACGATTGCATTGTTTGGCTACAAGGAACTTTATACTAAGGATTTGACGCTTCTCGAACCGGAATGGGCGGTTGGCGCCAAGTTGCAGTGGGATATTTTCAAGGGTGGCGATACCCGTGCAAAGGTAAGCTCTGCAAAGGCCATGGACCGTTCCTTGGGCAGCCTCGAAGAAGAGACCATTGACAACTTGAAGCTCCTTGTTGAAAAGCGCTGGCGCGAACTGGAACACGCAAAGGGAAGGCTTTCGAGCCTTGTCAAAACGCGTGAGCTTGCAGTTGAAGCTTTGCGTAGCCAGAACAAGGCGTACGAAGCAGGTCTTGCGACTGGTCTAGAAGTGGTGGATGCTGAACTCGCACTTTCCCGCTTGCAGGTTGCTGACATCAAGGCCCATTACGATGCCGTTATTGCTTGGCTTGGACTCCTTGAAGCCGCCGGCGAAGTTTCCTCCGCAGGGAATGTCCTTGTGTCCAAGCAGCTTGTTGTTGAAAAACCTGTCGCTACTTCGACAAGCTCAGCAACCGAGTCCGCAGAATCCAGTGAAACGCCTGATGCAACTCGTCATCCTGAGCAGAGCGATATACGAGACTTGGGGCTTCAGCCCCTTAGTGGAGTTAGGTTCGAAGGAGCAGGATCCAGTCAAGTCTCGACCGGAACTCAACCGGCTGAACAGAATTTAGAAACGGAGAATAAATAATGAACGCATTAAAGATGATTGGAAAAGTTGTTGTAGTACTTGCCTTGATAGTGCTTGTCATTATGGGCATCTCCCAGCTTCAACAGTTTGCAACGCAACCGCGAGAACAGTTCTTGCAAGGCCAGATGGAAGCAAGGCGTGTTCTTGTGGCCGGAAAGGTGCCTGGGCGTATTGAACGCTTGTATGTGCACGAAGGCGATGTTGTCTACAAGGACTCCTTGATTGCTGTAATCAGCAGTCCTGAAATTGAAGCCAAGAAAATACAGGCTCGCGGTGCTCTTGGGGCTGCAAAGGCCCAGGCAAGCAAAGCCCGTAATGGTGCACGTAGTGAAGATATTGCTGCGCTTAAGGCTATGGCCGATCGCGCGCAGGAAGCTGCAACGCTTGCCAAGAACACCTACAACCGTGTGCAGAAGCTTTACAACGAAGGCGTACTTCCGCTCCAAAAACGCGATGAAGCAGAAACGCAGATGAAGGCTTCCCAGTCCGCAGCTGATGCTGCTCGCGCTCAGTACAACCAAGCCGTTGCTGGTGCCCGCAGCGAAGACAAGGCTGCTGCAAACGCTCTCGTGATGCAGGCCAAGGGTGCCAACGCCGAAGTCGATGCCTACCTTGAAGAAACCAAGATCCGTACGCCGATCACGGGTGAAGTTTCTCTCAAGCTTGCCGAAGAAGGTGAAGTCGTTGGCTCTGGCATGCCGATCATCGCTGTGACGGACTTGAGCGATTCCTGGGCTGTGTTCCACCTTCGTGAAGATTATCTCAAGAATGTCTACAAAGGTAAAAAGTTCAAACTTCATATCCCGGCACTTGACAGGGATGCTGAAATGACCGTAAGCTACATTGCTTCTGTTGGCGACTATGCGACATGGCGTAGCTCTAAGGAAAGCTCTGGCTTCGATCTTAAGACGTTCGAAGTGCGTATGCGCCCGGTAGAAAAAGTTCCTAATCTCCGTCCGGGCATGAGCGTTCTGTTCCCTGTCGAAGCGTTCAAGTAATACTCGGATAGAGGTTTGTTGTCGTGCTGAAAGGTCTTTTAAGGACAATCGGGAAAGTTTACTTTGGCCACAAAATTGTTTTGTGGATGATTCTTACTGTGCTCCCCGTAGGCGTCTCCGTTTTTATGCTGGAGATGTTCTCGTCCGAAATTGTACAGCATGTACCGATAGGTGTGCTAAAGCAAGATAAAAGCTTACTTGCGGATCGTCTTGAAAGGGCGCTTGAAGCTAGCCCTGTACTTGACATAAAAATGAATTGCCATGACATGAATGAGTGCGAACATGCTGTCATACGTGGCGATTTGCAGACTTTTATCATAATCCCGACCGAACTTGAACGCCGTGCTTTGCGCCTTGAAGCTCCTGTAATTCCGGTTTATTCTAGTGGCCAGAATTACCTTACGAACATGTTTGCTACAAAGGAAATTCGAGCGGTCATTACGGATGTAGGCGCAAAACTTTATACAGCATCTTTTGAAGATCCGATTAAGACCGAAATCCATTCAGTAGGAAACATCGAAGGCAATTACCAGGGATTCTTGGCCCTTGGGCTTGTTTCTGCAATGTTTCACCTGGCCGCGATGCTTGTGGCCGTTTATGTGGGGTCGTTCCCGCTTCGCGATCGCCGCGTAAGAGAGCTTTACCACAGTGCGGAAGAATCCTGGGTGACTCTGGGTACGGCCCTGTTTATTCCGATGATTGTAATACTTTGGCTTGAATACATGGGCTGTTATGCTTATACGCATCGTATGCTTATGCCGATGGGCTTTAATGAATTTGTGCTGGTTTCTGTTGCCCAGCTTTTGATGGTGGTTTGCTGTGTCGGTGCCGGTATGACTTTTGTGGGTGTGACAGGCGTGATGCGTATTGCAACGGGTGTTTCCGGCGTGATCGGTGGCCCTGCCTTTGCTTTTGCCGGCCAGACGTTCCCCGTGATGGCGATGCCGTTTGCTGTGCGTTGCTTTGCGTTTGTGCTCCCGCTGACGCATGTGCTTCGTGTGCAGTCCATGATGCTTCTTGGGGATGTCGGTATGGCTGAGTCCTGGGAAGTAATTAAGCTTATGGGAGGGATGGCGATATTTTGGGCGCTTCTTGGATGCTTCACGATTTCATATCGCTGGAAATATCGACTGGAACATGCTTCTATGTTGCCCGTGATTGTTGAAGAAACTCCCATTGACGTTGAACGTGCTTTACAGGAAGCTCGTAAGCAGTATCAGGAGGCGAAAAAATGATTAGTCGTCTTTTGAAAGTGACATTGACTGAATGGAAGCTGTTTGTAACGGATCCGGCTGCGGTGCTGTTGCTTGTTGTTGCGGGAATCCTTTATGCTTTCTACTATCCGACCGCGTATGTGAACCAGACTGTTTCCCGTGTGCCTGTTGCCATTGTGGACTTGGATCATTCTGCAAAGTCCCGTGAACTTACAAGAATGGCCTCGGCAACGCAGCAGGTCGAAGTTAAGGCTGTCTATAATGACATTCTTGAAGCGGAAACAGCGATGGCTCGTGAAGATGTTTTCGGGTTTATGGTCATTCCCGAGAATATGGAAAAGGATTTGTTGAAAAAGAAGCCGACGACCATAAACATCTTTACGCATGGCGCCTATGTGATGTTGCATGGAACTATTGGAACGGCTTTTTCAACGTGCGCTTTGACGGTTGGTGCTGTAAGTAAGGTCAAGGCGATTGCGCTGAGCAAGCACGTGCCTTCGGCGAAAGCTATGGCCATGCGCGACCCAATTCCGATATCGGTCCAGACGTTGTTTAATAATACGGGTAGTTATTCTAATTACGTTGTTCCGAGCGTACTTGTGGTCATTTTGCAGCAGTCCCTGATTATAGGTATTTGCATTATGGGTGGTGCCCGTGGGCATCGCAGATTCCGCAAGAACAACCGTTACTCGGCTGTAGAAAATGAGAGCATGCCTTATCGCTACTTAGGGCGTTCTCTTGCGTATTTCTTGCATTATTGCTGCTTCATTTTGTTCTACCATTGCTTTATTTACAATCTTTTTGATTTCCCGCGTCGTGGAGAACTTTTGCCGATGACTGTATTTGCAGTCGTATTCCTTGCGTCGGTTATCAACTTTGGCATGTGCCTCTCGCAGGTCTTTTTGCATCGTGAATCAAGTATGCAGTTGTTTCTCAATCTTTCGATTCCGATTCTTTTCCTTGCGAACTTCAGCTGGCCAAGTTATTTGATGCCTGGCTGGATGGTGTGGCTTTCGTATGTCCTCCCGAGTACGTTTGCTGTGCCGGCGTGGCTTTCGATTGAACAGATGGGTGGCGACATTTACGATGTAGCGCCAAAGTTATACTTGCTTGCTCTTCAGGCTGTTATTTACCTAGTGCTTGGAATGATTCTCACGCATTTCCGTGACCGGACTCATTTTAAGACGGGTGATATGTAAAAATCGGCGATAACAAGCATGAAAAGAGTGACGAAGTCACAGACGCTTTCGTCATTCTTTTTGTAAATTGGATAATGAAAAATACCGCATGTCGTCATCCTGACCCTGTAAGGGGAAGGATCCAGTGACATTGCTGATAACAAGGAACAAAAACTATGATGTTCGATCCTTTATACATGATGATTCTCGTGGTGACGCTCGTGCTTTCGGGCGCCGTTTCCCTGTTGGTCAAGACGCGCTTTGCCGCTGGCCAAAAAGTCACTATTTCTAGCGGCCTCACCGGTGCCGATGTTGCCAAGGCGATCCTTATGGAAGCTGGCATTACCGACGTGAAAATCCTCAAGCACCAGGGCTTCCTTTCGGACCACTACAATCCGCTGAACAAGACTCTCAACTTGTCGCCCGAAGTCTATTCCGGCCGCAATGCAAGTGCCGCAGGCGTTGCCGCTCACGAAGTCGGTCACGCCATCCAGCATGCCGAAGGCTATTTCCCGCTGTGGTTGCGTTCTGCTATTGTGCCTGCCGCAAACATTGGTTCCAATCTTGGACCGTGGCTTGTGATTATCGGCATTATGCTGATGGGCATGGGTAAGGCGCTTGGACACTCTCTCGCGGTTGTCGGCGTAGTGCTCTTTGCGCTTGCGACGCTCTTTACGCTCGTGACCGTGCCTGTAGAATTTGACGCTTCTGCACGTGCCAAGAAGGCGCTTGCCCGCATGGAAGTCGTAGCCCAAGGTCGCGAATACAATACCGTCTCGGGTGTGCTTTTTGCCGCAGGCCTCACATATGTCGCCGCTGCAATTTCTTCTATCTTGCAGTTGCTTTATTGGGCGTACCGCGCGGGGCTTCTCGGCGGCCGCAACGACGATTAACGATAGATTAGTCATCCTGGCTTGTCATCCCGGACTCTGTTCCGGGACGGGGTCGGTTGTTTAAACCTCGCTTCGGCGGGGCTTTTTTGTTCTTTTTTGCCGAAAAAGTGATATCTTTACAAGTAGAGGACTTTTTTCTGGGGAGCAAAAAAGTATGACTGAAGAAGTTGAAAAAATCAATTTGGATGATTATGTCGCGACGGGGGAGGGGGCAACAGCAATTTCGTACACGCACAAGACTCGCGATACGATTGCGAAACTTTACCATCCCGGATTCGAAGCGGACCGTGCTAAAGCGGATTTCTTGACGTCATGTACTGTTTTTGAATTGGGTATTCCGACCCCAAAGCCAATCCGCTTGGTGACGGATGGTGAACGTTTTGGTGCTGAATATGAGCTTATCAGGAATAAACGCTCGTTTTCGAGAATCATTTCGCAGGAACCAGAGCGGCTTCAAGAACTTTCCGTGACGTTTGCTGAAATGGCTAAGAAGTTGCATTCGACGAAAGCGGATACGACGAAGCTTGTGTCTGCGAAGGAAAAATTCCGTCGTTTTTATCTTGAAAAAAACTTGGTTCCTGATTTTTACAGACAAAAGGTTTTAGAGTTTATCGAAAAAGTACCTGATACGCCAAATTGCGTTCATGGAGACTTGCAGATCAGCAATGTCATTACCGATGGAAAACGTACGCTTTGGATTGATATGGGCGATTTCTGCTATGGTGAACCAGGCTGGGATTTGGGAATGCTATGGAGCATGACGAATAAAATGGATGAGCAAAAGGCGGATCTTGTTTTTCATATGAAGCAAGAGGAGCTTAAGGCTCATTGGAATATTTTCTTCCCTGCTTATTTGGGAACGACTGATCCGCAGAAAATAGCTGAAGCCACGAAACGGATTTTGCCGTTCGCCGCCGTCAAGATTCCCTATATGTATGACATTGCAAAACATTTCCGGTTGCCGGATGAAGCTTTTCCGTATCTGGCTAAATTGTTTGGATAAAGTTTTCTCAATATTTTTTTTTGCACATAATTTGTTTTAAACCTCACTGCTTGAGCAATTGTTTCTATTTTATATATAAATAGAACGGAGTTGAGTAATGGGAATCGAACTTGGTGTGCTGAAACGTGAAGAACTAAAAGAGGCTGTGGAACTTTCTTTTAGGGCCTATGAATATTATGAGTACTTTTTAAGTTTTTTCCCAGATTTGGAAATGCGGCGCAAGGTGATTTGTTCTGTTTTGTACGGAACGTGGCCTTTGATTTTACAAAAGTCTCATTTTTTGTGTGCCAAGATTGACGGAAAAGTTGAGGGCTTGGCAGTGCTTGAAGATCCGTGTTACAGGAGACCTTCGGATATTCAGTTCCTGCTTCATGGCTGGTGGAAAGTCTTTTTTGATGCAGGTATAAAGCGTGTGAAAGCCTGGATTGATATGGATGAATCTGCCGGGAAACCTTGTCACGATTATCAGCACAGTGGCGAAAATATTTGGTATTGTAGTTCGCTGACGGTGGACCCGCCATTTCAGGGCAAGGGCGTTGGTACACATCTTGTTGCCTTTATGGAAGAATACATTCGTGAACACGGAGGTAAGCAGCTGACGTTGTTCACAAATTCAGAGAAAAATCTTTCATTTTACAAGAATCGCGGATTTGATGTTTTTGATGAATGCGACATCGCCATCCGTGACGGGCTGAATATGAGAAGCTGGAGCGTGAAGAAAACGCTTTAGCCCGTCGAAAAATTAATCTTTACCGGCTCCGTAGACTACGGGGCCTTCATCGTCGTCATCGTCGCCGTGTTCGGCGAGATATGCCTGGTATTCTTCGTCCGTCATTCCGCCTTCTTCATCTTCGGGCATGAAGGACTTGCGCTCGGACTTTTTCGCAGGCTTGTTTTCTGTTTGCTTTTCCAGATTCGCCGGAGCTGCCGCGGGCTTAGATTCTTCCTTGCGGCTAGCGCGGGCGCTGCGGTTCAAGTAGGCGATGTATTCCTCGTCTGTCATTTCGTTGCCGAAACTGTAAGAGGAATACTTGTCTTCTTCGGGTTCGTCTTTTTGAACTGCCGCCGGCGTGGGTTTGTCCCAAGTGCTCTTGCTGGACTTGTATGAATCGTAAGAACCAGTGCTGCGAGATTCTGCGGAATCGTAAGATGCTTTTGTAGATTGCGCGGTGCTTGACTGTGCCGGTGTTGTTGTGGACTGCGTATCGCTAAACTGCGCGAAACTAGACTGCGCGTTACTAGACTGCGCGTTACTAGACTGCGCGTTCCTAGACTGCGCGGAACTTGCGTTGTTGTAGAATGCCTGAGCCTTCTGCATGAAAGCGGCAAACTCTTCGTCGCTCATCTGCTGAACAGACTGTTCGTTCAGTTCCTGGATGTCGTTGATTGAACTGTCGTCCTTGATGTTTGCGCTGCCGGAACCGCCGGAAATTGTATTGCTTGAAATGCTTGCGCTATTGGATTTGTCTGCGACTTCTTCGGGTTCTTCTACAGGCTCAAATGTGTGGGCGCGTTCTTCAGAATCGTCATCGTCGCCAGCGCTGAATTCAGGAATCGAACTCTTGCTAAGCACTGGGGCTTCGTCTACGAAGCTTGACGATTCGAACGTCGGAATGTCTGCACCGTCTTGAGCCGGTGTCGAGAAGCTTTCGCTGGTGGATGTTCCTGCACTTTCCAGAGTCGTAGACTGTGCGGAATCTTGTTCAAGTGTATTTTCTTCAGTCGTAGACTGCGCGGAATCTTGACCTGGTGCGGATTCGGCGTTCTCTGGAACTGTGGATTGCGCGGGAACTTGATTCGTAGACTGCGCGGAATCTTGTGCCGCCGTTTGTGCGTCTCCAACGGGTGCGCTTGCAGCCTGCTGTGCGCCTTCGGCCGCATCCGCTTCCGCAATCATGTCGGCAAACGGATTGTCCTGCACTTCGGAAATATCTTCGCGACCTTCCAACATCGCGTTGAGGTCTTCGTCCGTAACGTTCCTGCCGCGTTCCGTCCAAAGTACGGCTTCGCGCATCGTAGCGGCAAGGTCGCCCACGCTCTTTTCCTTGGAACGCGCAATCGCCTGGCTGCGGATCGTTTCCACAAGCCCTGCCTTGACTTCGGGATCCTTGCTGAAGAACACGGTCTCGTGCGCCATTTCGTCGGCGTACTCGGGGTTGTTCTTCTTGCGGTAAATCCAAATCGGTCCGAAAAGTTCACTCTGACGGAAAACGATATCGTCCGTCTTGATCATTTCGAGCATAGCCATGAACGTCACCGCCGCGACAATCGGGTGCGAATCGTTGTCGAGCAAGTCTTCAAAAAGCGCGCGTCCATGCACGTTCAAGAAGTTGTTGATCGCCTGCTGACGGTCCTGAATGGTCACGTAGTCCAATTCAATATGGTGGATCGTCTCGGAAATCTTTGTCTTTAAGCTCTTTTGGTAAGCGCGGAAAAGCTGCCAGATGTTCGCGTCTGCGAGCGTGTCGTCGTCGCTCTGCGTCTTTTCAAGGCGCCCACGGGAATACGTTCCGAAGTTCTTCGCTTCCATTTCCTGGAGTCCGCTTGCGACCTGCTTGAAACGCTGGTATTCCAACATTTCCTTCATGAGCTTTTCGCGGTCTTCGTTGTATTCCTCTTCCATCTCCGGATCGCGTTCTTCGGCCGGGAGCAGCTCCTGCACCTTGAGCGCCATCAAGCGGCTTGCCATAAACAAGAAGTCGCCCGCCTTGGAAAGGTCTGTTTCGGAATACTCGTTCACCCACTTGAGAAAGTCGTCTGCGATTTCTGCAATGGGAATCTGGTCCAGCGTCATTTCCTTTTTCTGAACGAGATAGACGAGCAAATCCATCGGCCCGTTAAACGAACCGATTTTCACCTCGTAGTCATCTTGCTCAAGAACTTCGGAATCAACCATTGTGGTATAATATAGAAATTAGAGGAGGGGGATTAAGCGAAATGCCTCCAGCCATTGTGGAAATTAGCAGAAAGTTCACCAAAATGTTCATCAAAAAGTATGGATATCGCAATTTTCGATTTCCATTTTTAATTCGTTTCTACCCCGTAAACCGTTGAAAAAAAAAGATTAATAGTTGCTTTGTCGAAAAATATGTTGTAGAAGGTGAATAGATAACATAATAATTATATATTTGGACAAAATCCATTATGGGTATTGTTTTTATAGACATAGAAGTTTCTACATCAAGCAACAAGATTTTGGATCTTGGTGCTGTTAATGACAATGGTGCAGAAATACATACTCCTAGTCAAGGAGATTTCTTTAACTTTGTAAAAGACGCCGAGTTCATTGGTGGACACAATATCATAAATCACGACTTAAAATATCTTTCACATTTAGAGTTAGATAAAAAGAAGGCGATAGACACTCTTTTCCTGTCGCCCTTGATGTTTCCCAAGAGACCGAGCCACAAGCTTCTGAAAGATGATAAAATCCTTAGTGATGTGTTGAACAATCCACTGCTTGACGCACAAAAGTCCAAAAGTCTTTTTTATGATGAGGTCAACGCTTTCAAAGAGTTAGATGAAGATTTAAAAGAAATTTATTTGCATCTTTTAAAAGAAACCGTTGAATTTAAGGGCTTCTTTGATTTTTTAGGATATTCTATCTCGACAAAGAAGTTCCTTGGTGTTTTTCAGATTGGCTCTGAAAATAGGAATACAGCAAAGCTTATCAAGAAACGATTTGAAGGTTTAATTTGCGAAAATGCTGACATTGATAAGTTTGTCTCCGATTATCCCATAGAACTTGCTTACGCTTTGGCAGTAATCAATTTAAAGGATAAACGCTCTATAACACCGGCGTGGGTTCTGAAAAATTATCCCAATGTTGAAAACATCCTTTTCTTGTTGCGCAATAATCCTTGTCACAAGCCTTGTGCCTATTGCGAAAGTAAACTTGATGTTCGCAAAAAACTCAAGGAAATTTTCAACTATGATAATTTCAGAACATACGATGGTGAACCGTTACAAGAACAGGCGGCTGCAGCTGCGGTAAACAACGATTCTTTGCTAGCGATCTTTCCGACGGGCGGGGGCAAGTCAATCACATTCCAATTACCTGCATTGATGGCTGGTGAAAATTACAAGGGGTTGACTGTAGTCATTTCTCCATTGCAGTCCCTAATGAAAGATCAGGTGGACAACCTGAGTGACAAAGGTATTGTGGATGCTGTCACTATAAATGGTTTGCTAGATCCGATTGAACGCGCGGAATCTATTAAGCGTGTAGAATCGGGTCTGGCATCACTCTTGTACATTTCGCCAGAATCTCTACGCTCCAAAACCATCGAAAAACTATTGCTTTCAAGGCAAATTGCCCGTTTTGTAATCGATGAAGCTCACTGTTTCTCTAGTTGGGGACATGATTTCCGTGTAGATTACCTTTATATCGGTGATTTCATCAAAAATATTCAAGAGAAAAAAAACGGTTCAAATAAAATCCCGGTTTCTTGCTTTACTGCGACGGCAAAGCAGAAAGTCGTTCAGGACATCTGTGACTACTTTAAGCGAAAATTAAATCTTAATCTCAAAATTTTTGCAACTACAGCGACTCGTGCCAATTTGACATATCATGTCATTTATCAAGAAGATGATGACCAAAAATATAAAACATTAAGGTCTTTGATAGAAGAAAAGAATTGTCCCACAATCGTTTATGTTTCTAGGACAAAGACTACCGCGGTACTTGCTGAAAAACTAAATCAGGATGGATTTGTTGCGCGTACATTCAATGGCAAGATGGACAGTCGCGAAAAGGTGGAAAATCAAGAAGCGTTTATTCATGGAGACATTCAAATCATTGTTGCCACATCCGCCTTTGGTATGGGGGTAGACAAGTCCGATGTCCAGCTAGTTGTTCATTATGAAATTTCTGATTCGCTAGAGAATTATGTTCAGGAGGCAGGTCGCGCAGGTCGAAATCAAAAACTAGAAGCCGACTGCTATGTCCTTTTCAACGAAAAAGATTTGGATAAGCATTTTCTACTATTGAACCAGACTAAGCTCAGCTTAAGTGAAATTCAGCAAGTTTGGAAGGCTATCAAGAGTCTCACCAAGAATCGGACAATACTAAAGCGTTCTCCGTTGGAAATTGCTAGGGAAGCGGGCTTTGATGACCCCAATGGGGATGTAGAAACACGCGTAAAAACAGCAATTCTAGCTCTAGAAGAAGCTGGTTATATCGAGCGAAAGCAAAATTGCCCTCGAGTATTCGCGACTGGCATTATGGTCCAGAATATGGATGAGGCACGAAAAAAAATTGAAGCGTCTACACTTTTTGACGATTCGCGAAAAGAAACCGCTTGTAGAATCATGAGTCTCTTGATTTCTGAAAGGAGTGTTTCAAATGCGAATAGCGATGAGGCGGAATCTAGAATAGATTACATTGCTGATATTTTAGGCTTGGAATGTAGCGCAGTCCAAGAATCCGTGCAGATGCTGCGTGCAGAAAACATCCTTGCTGATACAAAAGATTTGACCGCTTACATCAAGAAATCTGAAAGCGAGAACAAGTCCAAGGCTGTCATCAATCGCTTTAATAAAATGGAAGAACTTCTTCTTTCAAAATTGGCGACTGGGAAAACGATTTTCAATCTGAAAGAGTTGAATGAAGAAGCCATGGAACAGGGGATAAAGAAATCTAGTGTAAAGGATTTCAAAACAATATTGTTCTTCTGGATGATCAATAATTTTATCGAAAAGAATTATTGTTCCGATGTCTGTACAAAAATTGAATTGAAAGTTTCTCTAGATTCCCTAAAAGAAGACTTCAAGCATAGGGCTCAGCTGTCGCAATTTGTAATAGATTATCTGTATCAGGCGAATTTGGATGCGAAGGTGAATAATCGCGAAGAAGCTTTGATTCAGTTTTCCGAGAAAGAGTTGCTGACAGCCTATGAAAGGCAGATTTCGCTCTTTGATAAGGATCCTATATCTTACAAGGACTTGGAAAAGACTTTGCTTTATCTTTCCAAGACTAATTCTTTACAGTTGGAAGATGGATTCTTGGTCTTGTATAATGCTCTAGAAATTCATAGAATTGAAAAGAGCAATTTGATAAAATATAAGATTGATGATTATGAGAAATTGAATAATTTCTACAAGATGAAAATGCAACAAATCCACATTGTTGGTGAATACGCCAATATGATGGTTCGCGATAGCAAGCAGGCATTAACTTTTGTGAGTGACTACTTCTCATTGGAATATAAAATGTTCTTGAACAAGTATTTCAAGGGGAACAGACAAGATGAAATCAATCACAACATCACTCCGCAAAAATATCACGAAATTGTTGACGAACTTTCGCCCCGGCAAAGGGAAATTATAGAAGATAAGGACAGCCAGTACATAATGGTTGCCGCTGGGCCGGGTAGCGGAAAAACGCGAGTGCTGGTGCATAAACTTGCTTCGCTAATGTTGCTGGAAGATGTGAAACATGAACAACTGCTGATGTTGACTTTTTCGCGTAGTGCGGCAATTGATTTTAAGGAAAAATTGCGTAAGTTGATAGGACCTGCAGCTTCGTTCTTGACGGCGAAGACTTTCCATTCCTATGCCTTTGATTTGCTTGGAAAAATGGGTGATCTTAATGAGTCTGATTCCGTTATTGAAATGGCGGTACGGATGATTCGCGAAGGAGAAATAGAACATAGCAAGATAACGAAGAAAGTCCTTGTCATCGACGAAGCTCAAGATATGGACGAACACCAGTTCGCACTTGTTCAAACGCTTATAGAAGAAAATGACGATATGCGCGTAATAGCTGTCGGAGATGATGATCAGAACATTTTTGAAGGGATTCATAGGAAAAATGGCTCAGGTTCTGTGAATTTGAACAGATTTATGGAAATTTATAGAGCCAAGAAATATGAACTTGTTGAAAATTACCGCAGCATAAAATCAGTGGTGGATTTCAGCAATCGATTTGTACTAGACATTCCCAATCGCTTGAAAGAAAATCCTATCATTTCTGTAAAAGATGGCGTTGGAGCTGTAAGGATTAGAAGGTTTGCGTCTACGAGTCTAGAATATCCGATATTGAGCCATATAAAGAAATATCCTCCTACAGGGACTGTAGGTGTCTTGACCCAAACCAATGATGACGCGTTGAAGGTTATGGCACTTTTGAATCATGAAAAGATAAAGGCGAAGTTGATTCAGGATAGCGATGGTTTCGCCTTACATGAACTGATTGAGTTTAGAAGCTTCATGAAGTGGGTCCAAAAAGAAAACGAACCTATCATTAGCTTGAATGAATGGAATCGAGCTGTAGGAAAGTTGAAAGAGAAATATGGAAGAAGTTCCATACTCAACATATGCTTGCGGGCTCTTGATGTATATAAGAACCAGAATGAGCGCCTTTATCAAAATGATTTTAAACTGTTTCTGATGGAATCGAAAATTTCGGATTTTGAAAGAGGAGCGAAGAATGAAATTGTAGTATCAACGATTCACAAAGCCAAAGGTCGTGAATTTGACAGAGTTTATGTGATGGTGAAAGACCAACGGATAGATACGCCGGAAGGAAGACGTGTTTTATATGTAGCATTTACCCGGGCAAAGAATCAATTATATGTTTTCCATTGTTGCCCATTTCTGGAAAAGTATGCACTAGAAAAATTAATAGACAACACCAGATATCCAGAACCGGTTGAAATCATTTGCCAGTTCGGACATAAGGACTTGTGGCTTGATTATTTCTATGGCGAGGTTTCGGGGGAAGGTGTAGAATTGAAGAAAAGAGTCTTCTCGCTGTGTGCGGGAATGCCATTGCGGTTTAGGAATGGTTGCTTATATGATCAATCTTTGTCTAAAAATGCAATTGCAGTGTTATCAAAAGATGCGAAGGCAAAAATAAAGCATTTCGAAGAACTGGGTTATATTGTGAAAAATGCCAAGGTTCGTTATATTGTAGCTTGGAAAAATAAAGAACGCGAAAAAGAGTGTCCTATTGTTTTGCCTGAAATAGAATTGGAGCGGATCCATCAGTGATTACTCTGAAATAGGAATTAATAGTCGGCTTTCCTTATCTGTACCCCATTGAACTTGGTAGGTGTCACCGTCAAATTGATCTAGCAAAATAAAATTGTACATGTTTTGCGTTTGATATAATGCGTAACGTCCTATTATTTGCTTTTTCTTTAGAGTCTTTGCGATATTGCCTGAGTTAAGAGGTTCTTCAAAACGATAGTCTTTTCCTTTTATGGAATAATGGACTTGCCAAATTCTTCCTGTTTCTGTATCTAACTTTAAAAATGTCCACATGTTTTGGGTTGGGTATAGTTTGTATCGAGTATTAAAATCAGATTCTGAACAAGCGATTAAATTATAAAGGAAAAAGAATGCAAATGATAAAAAGAGAGTTCTTTTCATCTTGAAGTCCTTTGTTATTGAATAAGGATTGAGGCTTGAAATTTAGAATAATTGAATCTATTGGCTTGCGGACAATTTTTAATCTGCATTTAAATCAACTCTTCAAAAATCCCCTATCCTCCAAAAACCTCGCTATAATTCTCTAAATGTCCTCAAAAAAGTGAGATTTAGAGAATTATAAGCACTTTTTTGCGGTATAACTCTCTAAATGTGACAAAAGCCCCTCCCGTCAGGGAGGGGCTTGCGCTTTGGTAATTCTTAATTCCGAATTCCTAATTCCGAATTACCCTTATTCCACCGTCACGCTCTTGGCGAGGTTTCTCGGCTGGTCCACGTCGTTTCCGCGCAATACGGCGATGTGGTAGGCGAGCAACTGGAGTGGGATGCAGGTGAGAATTGGCATGAGCATCGGGCGGGTCTTCGGGACCGTGATGATGTGGTCTGCGATTTCGTCGAGCGGGTGGCAGTCTTCCGTCGTGACGGCGATGACCTTGCCGCCGCGGGCCTTGATTTCACGGATGTTGCTGATGATTTTGTCGAAGAGCGAATCCTTCGGGGCGATGACCACGACTGGCATGTTTTCGTCGATGAGGGCAATCGGGCCGTGCTTCATTTCTGCAGCGGGGTAGCCTTCAGCGTGAATGTAGCTGATTTCCTTGAGCTTCAAGGCGCCTTCCATGGCGACCGGGTAGCAGAAGTGGCGACCGAGATACAGGAAGTTGTTTGCCTTGCAGAGCGTCTTTGCGATTTCGGCGATGCTGTCGGAAAGCTTGAGCGTTTCCGTCACGAGGTCCGGGAGTTCCAAGAGGTCCTTCACGATGTCGGCGCCTGTTTCAAAGCTGAGTCTGCGCTGGCGACCGAGCAAGAGGGCAATCATGGCGAGCACGGTGACCTGGCTTGTGAATGCCTTGGTGCTAGCCACACCGATTTCCGGACCGGCGTGCAAGTAAACGCCACCATCGCTTGTACGTGCAATCGTCGAGCCGACGCCGTTACAGATGGCAAGTGCGGTTGCGCCTTTCTGCTGGGCTTCGCGCAGTGCTGCGAGCGTGTCGGCGGTTTCGCCGGACTGGCTGATGGCAATGACGAGTGTACCCGGCTTGATGATCGGGTTCCTGTAACGGAATTCCGAAGCGTATTCGACTTCGACCGGGACGCCGGCCAAGTCTTCGATCATGTATTCACCGACCATGCCTGCGTAGTAGCTTGTGCCGCAGGCGGTGATGATGATGCGGTTGATGTTTCGGAGTTCCTTGATGTTCGTGTCAAGGCCGGCGAGCTTTGCGTTACCTTCGGCGGTGAGCAAGCGGCCGCGCATGGTGTTGCGCAGCACTTCGGGCTGTTCGAAAATTTCCTTGAGCATGAAGTGCGGGAATCCGCCTTTGGCGACGGCGTCGGCGTCAAATTCCACGTCCTGGACTTCGCGCTGCACTTCGTGGCTGCTCATGTTCACGATGGAATATCCGTTGTCCTTAATTTGGACAACGTCGTTATCGTCAAGATAAACGACTTTTTGCGTGTGGTTGATGATGGCGGAAACGTCGCTTGCGAGGTAGAAGTCGCCTTCGTTGCCGATGCCGAGAATGAGCGGACTTCCACGGCGGGCTCCGATCAATACATTCGGTTCTTCGCTGCAAATGACTCCAAGCCCGAAGGTGCCTTCAATTTGCTTGAGCGTCTTGAGAACGGCGGACTTCAAATCGCCGTTATAATAGCGGGCGATAAGGTGTGCTACGACTTCGGTATCGGTCTCGGACTTGAATTCTATGCCTTCTGAGATGAGCTTTGCCTTGAGGCTTGCATAGTTCTCGATGATGCCGTTGTGAACAATTGAAATCTTTCCGTCATAACTTGTATGTGGATGGGCATTGGCTTCGGTCGGCGCACCATGCGTTGCCCAGCGGGTGTGGGCGATGCCTACGGAACCGTTAAGCGGTGTGCCTTTTAATTTGTCTTCTAAAGCTTTTATTTTACCTGAAGCACGAACAACTTTTATGGTGTCATGGTCTAAAACGGCTACACCCGAACTATCGTAACCGCGGTATTCCATTTTTTTCAGTCCTTCAACAAGGACTGGTATAGCTTCCCCCTTACCATTGTATCCGATTATTCCGCACATAATGATCCTGATATTTTAATTGTCAGCTGGAAATATACTAAAAGTAAAGGTAAAAAGAAAATTATTGTAAGCTTTATTTGGATTCTTTTACTATTTTAAGTAACGTCTATTTTTTCATAGAGGATAAAAATGAAGACTAAATTGATTGTTGCAGCTGGCGCTCTTGCCATGCTTATGACGGGTTGCGAACCTTGCAAATCCGCATCTACCGAAAAAACATCGCTTGTGACCGAAAAGGACAAGTACAGCTACGCTCTTGGTGCCCATTTTGGTAACCAGGCTCGTTTCCAGCTCGTTACTCGTGATTCCATTGATCTCGACTTGGATCTCTTTGTTCAGGCTTTCAAGGAACGCTACAATAGCGATTCTGCCAAGTTCTTGATGAACGATTCCGTCATCATGGAAACGCTCAACAAGCTTTCTCAGGACCGTCAGGCTGAAAAGATGAGAAAGGATAGCCTCGCTGCTGAAAAGAGCAAGGCCGAAGGTGAAGCATTCCTTGCCCAGAACAAGACTGCTGAAGGTGTCGTGACCACGCAGAGCGGTCTTCAGTACAAGGTCATTACCGAAGGTCAGGGCGCAACTCCGACGGATGACGACAAGGTGAAGGTGCACTACACGGGTACGCTTCTCGATGGCACTAAGTTCGATAGCTCTATCGATCGTGGTCAGCCGCTCGAATTCCCGGTTACAGCCGTTATCCCTGGTTGGACTGAAATGCTCAAGCTCATGAAGGTTGGCGGAAAGGTTATCGCATGGATCCCGAGCGATCTCGCTTACGGTCCGCGTGGCAACCGCGCTATCCCGGGTAACTCCGTTCTCAAGTTCGAAATGGAACTTCTCGACGTGATCGCTCCTGAAAAGCCGGTTGAAGAAGCTAAGCCTGCTGCAAAGCCGGCAAAGCCTGCCAAGGCTGCCAAGAAGGCTGCTGCTCAGCAGTAATCTTAAGCAATTCGCTTGAAATTGAATGCCTCGCGCCTACCCGCGCGGGGTATTTTTTTTGCCCTGTCATTTTTGCTTTTTTGTCACCCCGGACGTGTTCCGGGGCGGGATTCCCATCTCGTTGGTGGTCTAAAAATTTTATCTTTGCTTTTGAAATTTTAAGAGCGGGTGTTTATGTCCAGAATTTTCTTTTTATTGTGCGCTGTTGCTATAGCACTTACCGGATGTAACGAACAGAAAAAAATTGATGCGCTGATGCAAGAAAATGCGAGGCTTGAAGCTTCGGCTGATTCTTTAAGGGCTTTGATTGCCGAAGCGCAGGGTGCAACTTCTAAGTGGCTTGTGAAGAACGATACCGTTCGCGCTGGTGATGGGCTTTTCCAGGTGCTTTACCGCATGAACATCAACGAAAAGGAACGCGGCAAGATTGTTATTGCCTTGCAGGACTCTGTTGAATTGTCGGCTCTCCGCGTAGGGCAGGTCTTCTATGTGGCTCTTGATTCCGCTGGCGATGTCCAGCGTTTCCGCTTTGCGCCGAACCCGGCGACGGTCCACATGTTGAGCAAGGTTGAATCTGGATTTGCCTATAGCCGTATAGACAAGCCCGTGTCGGTTCGCCAGTCTGTTTTTGAAGGCGCTCTTGAAGCGGGGAGTACCCTGAACGGGATTCTCTATAAGGTGGGAATTCCGGGGCGCATGGTGGGGGTCGTGAGTGGCATTTTGCAGTGCAAGGTGTCCTTCCAGCTTGCACGTCCGGGAGACAAGTTCCGCATCTTGCTCGAAGAAAAGTTCTACCAGGATTCCATCTGGATTAGCGGCAAGGTCCTCTATGCTGAATTTAACGGCCATACGGTTGGCCATCATGAAGCGTTCCGCTACGAAGACCCGGATCCGAAGAGTACGTTTAACGCCCACTACACTGAAAAGGGCGAAGCTCTCGTTTTTGAAGGTCTCCGTTACCCGCTCGACCGTTTGCACATCACAAGTCCCTACGGTGCCCGCATCCATCCGATTACGGGCCGTCGCACGGTGCATCACGGAATCGACTACGGTAGCCCCAAGGGTTCGCCGGTTTACGCTGTTGCTGCCGGTGTTGTGACTGTTTCTGGTTATGACGACTTGAGCGGTAACAAAATTGCTATCCGCCATAGGGACAATTCCGAAAGCTGGTATATGCACCTTTCTGTGCGAGGCGTCAATGTTGGTGCTAAGGTAGCGCCGCGTCAGGTAATCGGTAAGGTTGGTTCTACGGGCCGCAGCACAGGGCCGCATTTGCACTTGGGCTTCAAGGACAATCGTGGCAACTGGATGAATCCTGCAAAGAAGACCATGATTGCGACTCCGAAGCTTGAAGGTGCGCGCCTCGCTCGCCTCAAAAAGCAAGTGGCTGATATCCGCAAGGAAATCGAGCTTACGCTTGCTTCTCCTGCGGTCAAGGCGAACGATTCTACGGATGTCCTCGTTCGCATGCGTGTATTGAAATAATTTACCTATTCAAACTTCTTTCTGTACTCTTCCGGTAAGAGATAGAATCCAGGCATTGTATCCTGCGCGACCGCTTGCTTTGCGAAGTGGCCCGTATTGGTCTTGCCATAGCCGGCAATTCGCTTGAATTTCATGTCTTTGGCAAGCTCTGCGGCTGTTGCGAGTACTAAGTCATTGTCCTGGATGGAAAAGTCTGGCTCGATTCCATACTTGTGGTAGCTATTACGGTCTTTGTCAATGACCTTCATGCTGGTGATCGATGCTATAGAAAATGATGGTGTAATCCAGCGTGTTTGCCCAATGCCTTTTCCGTATGAGACTGTACCAACAATGGGATACTTTTTGTTCGATACGACTCCTGCAATCATGAGTTCCGAGCAGCTGGCTGTATTGTTGTTGGACAGGAATACGAAATAGCGGTCTTTGGCGATTCCGTCGGCGGTGTTGATTTCGAATGTCGTGTCGAAAGCTTGCTTTTTGCGGATTGTATCTGCTTTTGTCTCGATGATTCCAATAGCGGTGTCGCCTTTTGATAGGAGCGCTCTGGTCATTGCTTTGCACTGGTCGCCGTCTCCTCCGCCGTTGTCCCGCAAGTCTATAATTGTAGCTTTGTATTTCTCTGTTTCGCGGAGGTACTGGACAAATTCTCCGTATGTGCCGGAATCATTAGAAGTATTGGCGACAAACTCGGATATTTTAATGACTGGTATGGAGTCGTAGAATGAAAGTTCAACGGTCGGAGAAAGGTAAGAATCGATGACGACAGGTATTGTAATCCGAGTAGAGTCGCGCTTGATGGTGTAGGTAATTGTCTCGCCCTTAGTGGCAACGGCGAGCCTTCTAAAGACGGTCTCGTTTGTTGGGGCGACACCTTCGATTTCGACAATCTCGTCGCCTGCTCTTAAGCCGGCTCTGTCGGCTGGAGAATTCTTGGTAACCTTCTGAATAATAAACTTGTCTGGAAATGCAAGAGAGTCTAGCCTAAATCCTGCGCCAGTGAGTTCGTCGGATTGCCTTAAACTGTTTAACAAGCTGTATGCTCGTGATGCGTCTACATAGTATGTGAAATTGTCGTTCATCATGGCATACATGTAGTAAAGGTCGTAATAGTCCCAGGGAATTTCCTTTTCGTACATTTTCTGCATATCGACTTTATCGACATAGTCCTGCGGTTCCCCCAGATATTTATCCTGGTCTACATAGTAATAATAGAGAAGCCTGTAGTTGTACTGAAATTCTCTAGATGTGTTTTGAAGAGTCTTTTTATCCGACGATGAAACTCCGTTGTCGGACACGCATGCTGTAAAAAACAAGCAAAAAACAGAAAGCGAAATTATCGCGTAATTTAAAAAAGCGAATTTTTGAATGCCTTTAGATAAGTGCTTTCGTTGTTCCATTCTATAGCTCCTCCCTCTAAATTCGGGCTGGTGTTATAATATACAAAATGGTTAGCTTGTTTAGCAAGGACTTTGTTGAGGTTGGGAATCTTGGCTCCGTAGAGCTTGTTTGCAACTTGTGCGGCGCAATTTTCGCTCGGGCTTCCTTCGCAATCGTATTTCGGCTTGATCCCGATGCCGTGATAGGAATTGCCTTTGGGGGTTAGAAATTCAAGGTCGGTGATTGTCGCAAGTCCGCCTGCAAATGTGCTGTAGTTGGTTTGCCCGATGCCTTTCCCGTAGGTCTTTTCTCCGACAAGCGGAATGTCGGTCGTTTCGGTGACGGCGGCAATGAATATCTCGGCGCAGCTTGCGGAACCTCGGTTTGCAAGAATTAGGTATTTCCCGGTTTCTCCCGGGTCGCCTGCTTTTGCCTTTGTTGTTGAAGAATAGTATTGGGATTCACCGTCGGCTGTTAATGCTCGCCAGTTCCTTGATGAAAGTGTTCCCTCTTTTACAAAAAGGTCTGCCATCGCAATGCACTGGTTGACGTGCCCGCCAGGGTTGTTGCGCAAGTCGAGAACGCGTACGCGTTTGTCGGATGCGGTTGAGTCCAGATATGCCTTAAGTTCTCCGTAAGATCCATTCTTCTGGTCGGCCGTTGTTGGCTTAAATCCTTCGATTGTGATAAATACGATGCCCGGGGTGCCGTTTGCGGAATCAACGAACAACGTATCGACGAAGACCGTTGGCGCGTAGAGGGTTTCTTTTGTGAGATTATATAAGGTGCTTGTGTCGTCATGTTCTACAAGCAAGTCAATCGTTTTACTGTAGCTTAGAATGGAGTCGTAGGTGGCCTTTGCCTTTTCCCCGGTAAGTTCAATGTCGTTTGCGCTGATGATTTTCCCAAATCTTGGAACTCCGGCCCTTGCTGCCGGGCTGTTGGGATATACCCGAGTGATGATGATGGGGTGTTCTAAGTTCGTGTTGCTGTAGTAGCGCATCCCGATATCGCCACCGACAATCTTGCTCGTGTTGATGGCGGTAATCGCATCATCGCTTTTGGATGGCGGTGTATATCGCGTGTAGGGGTCTACTAGTGTCCGATAAAGGACCTGGACTGAATCCCCGTCTTCGGGCAGGTTTGCAAGTTCATCTTCGTACAGATAAACTTTTTGCAGGAGCCAGTAATTGAACGAGTATTCCGTTGGTTTGGGAGTACTCTCGACTGGATGGATAAAGTCGGAACAACCGAGCAAGCTCAAGAGTGTAGCAGCTAGAATTATTCGGAGAAACATGACTTTATCCTTTGATCGTTTGACTTTGGGTTGCTCCTAAAAAGGAGATTCCCGGTCTATGCCGGGAATGACAATTCGATATTTCGTGATTTCAAAATTCCTAATTCCGAAATCCTAATTCCGAATTACTGATCGATGCTCAGTCCTTTCTTGTCGAGGAGCACACGCGGGATGCCGCCTTCGAGCGGGTTCTCGATCACGGAGATGGTCTGGAGACTTTCGCATTCGGCAAGGCTTTCCGGGAGGGAGGCAAGCTGGTTTGCGTCGAGCACGAGTTCGCGGAGGCTCTTCAGGTTGCTGAATTCCGACGGAATGGCGCCCAGGCGGTTACCGGAAATCATGAGGATTTCGAGGTTCTCGAGGTGCGAGAGCGTTGCCGGGATGGTTGTCAGTTCGTTATTGTCGAGGTAGAGCTTCACGAGGCTCTTCATCTTGCCGATGGTCGGCGGAATTTCGGAGAGCATGTTGTCGTGGAGCGAGAGCTTGACCACTTTCTGCCAGTTGCCGACTTCGAGCGGCAGGTCCAGGAGCTGGTTTTTCGCGATGTTTACCGTCTGGAGGTTCACGAGCTTGCCTACAGATTCTGGAAGGTCCGACAGGCTGTTGTAACCGAGGTAGAGGTTTTCAAGTTTTGTAAGTTCTCCGATGGATTCCGGCAGTTCCATGAGATCGTTTTCACTCACGGAGAGGCTCTTCAGGTTTTTGAGGAGACCGATGTCATCGGGAATCTCGACGAGCAAGTTGCGGTCAAGGTTGAGTTCCTCGAGGGATTCAATTTCAAAGAGTTCCGGGGGCAACAGGCGCAGCCCTTTCTGGGAAAGGTCGAGCGTCTTTGCTTTTTCAGCTTTAGCTTTGGCAATAACATCTAGTAAATTCATAAAAAGCTCCTAATGTTTAAATCATAGCTTTTTTGTCCGAAAAAACGTAAAGTTGGCAAAAAAAAATGTAAAAAATGAGAATTTTGCACATCTGGGCACCTAAAATTTGCTAGATTAGAAAAAAAAATCAAATGTTTTATCTTTTTTGCACGCAAATATTATGATTTGAAACTATTTTTAAGGAGCAAATTACGAATATTCCAATATATAATAATATTGTATATTGGTTTTCAGTGTAATTATTGAGGAAAAAATGGAACTAACAAAATCGCAGGAACGCCGCTTAGCATTTGTCGCTAGCCTCTTGAGCTTGAACCCTAACGACCCAAACGATAGAATCAAGGCACTCCGGCATCTGAACCTAGATGAAAATGGATGCTTCCACGGCTTCCAGTATTCACAGGGCTTCATGGAATTTTTCATCTTCCTGGACGAAGATACTCCGCTCGAAAAGGTCGTTGCTCATTTGAATGCAGACCTGAAACAGCTCCAGATTGCAGTGTTCCGCACAAGCGATCCTACAAATCCGTTCTTCCTCTCGCTCCGCGAAGAGGCTGACCCGTGGGCCGTCAACAAGATTTCTGACGAAGAAGCTGAAGAAGATGTTGATGCTCCGGCAAGCCGTCCGTACATGGAAACGCTCGAAATTACTGTGCTCCGCACTCGTGCAAGCCGCGACATCACGGACTCCGAACTCGAACGTACCCTCAAGGACATGCGCAGAAAGCTCACGCTCTGGAAGGCTGATGTCAAGGCAAAGCTCGAAATCATTGCCGAACATGACGACCTTACCCGCGACTTCCGCAGCGCAGACGACAAGCTTGAAATCGAGATGGATTCCGAACCGCTCCACCTCACATCGGACCACGGCGAGCTTTTCCTCGGCTTCTGCCCGATCCGCACGATTTTTGACTACCACGTTGCCCTTGGTAAGCGCCTCAAGACCAAGCACAACATGGCTATTGTAAGCTCTAACATCCGTACTTACCTCGGTAACCTCACGCATACGAACGCCGCTCTTATCGATGCCTTCCAGACCATGGAAAGGAATGACGACAAGAACGTGAACGTCGATGACTTCCCGTTCCTCCACAACGGTATGACCCTCACGGGTGACGACCTGCGCCTCAAGGAACGCGATGGCAAGAAGGTGCTTTTCATTGAACGCCCGAAGATCATCAACGGTGCCCAGTCCCTCTTCACGTACGAACAGTATGCCAAGAAGAGCAAGCACCCGGTGAATCCGCAGGTGCTCGTGAAGGTCGTTGTGCCGTACCAGGGCGCCGACAACTTCTTGAACCAGGTGACCATGGCTAACAACCGCCAGAACCCGGTGTTCAGCTACCATCTGCGTGCTGCTGACGACCTGCAGTTCTTCATCTGGCAGCGTTACCAGGAAGAAGGCTTTACCTACGTTTACAAGGACGGTGTCCGCCTCAAGGCCCGTACCCGTAAGCTCGAAGTCCGCATGCGCCCGGAACTTGCAAAGACCCTCTTCATGATGGATGGCAAGCTCAGCGAATGCCGCTCCAGCGACTGCATCTTCGACAAGGAAACGCTCTACCAGCGCTGCTTCGGTGCGTTTGTTCGCGTCGCCCCTGAAAAGGAAAAGGATTTTGTCCGTAAGACCATCGCCTTCACGAAGGCATGGCAGCTCCTTAGCCGTCTCCCGATCAAGATCCGCAAGGTTACTCCGGGTAAGGGCGTGTCTATCGAAGCTAACGACGATAACCCGCTGACCCGTATCACGTGGAATGGCCGCCTTGAAGACAAGTTTATCTTCCGCAGTGCCGTGAAGGACCTCGTGGTCGCTCTCGCACTCCGTCACTGGCTCATCTACGGCAATCCGATCCAGGATTTCGAATGGCTCGTCGAAAACGAACTCAACTTCAACGATTCCATCCTCAAGTACGCCTCCCGCATCTACACGGACGACTTGAAGAACATCTTGATTTCTGAATTCAAGGACAACACGGCCTACTACGATACCATCACGACAATCGACAAGGATTCCGGTGAATCTGTGGAACGTCGCCTGTGGAAGGGCTTCTCCAACACGGCTACTTACGACAAGATGATCGATCTCTTGTGCAAAAAGAACCCGGCTTGGGAAAAGTGCCGCGGTGGCATTGAAGTATTCCTCTAGTTTATCCTTTAAATAGGGGCTAGAAGCCGATTTTGAAGCGCTCACGTTAAATGTGGGCGCTTCTTTTTTTCTATGTTATCGGTGTTAATTTTTAATGTCCCGTTTTTGTATTTTGTGACCGTTGCGTTTTAGAAAGTTTTTTAAATCCGCCCTTTGGGGCTTTGCTGCATGCAGCTTTGTGGCTGTGGGTTCCGTCTGGTCTCAGGACGGAACGCTTAGCTCGTATGAATCTCTTTTTGACGATGAGCTTTTCCAGGATGTGCCTGCCCCGAAGTCTTCGTCTCAACCGACTGTGGCGGTTTCGTCTGCGGTGATGTCGTCGTCGTCCGTGGCGATCGCTTCTAGTGCAGCGGAGCTTTCTTCAAGTGTTGTGCTTCCGGCTTCGAGTTCTGCGGTTCCTGCTTCGTCTTCGGCGAAACAGTTGTCTAGTGCGGCTGAGTCTTCTTCGTCGATTAAAGTCGAATATTCTTCTGCGGTTGAGTTGTCGTCGTCTTCGACGGCGCCTGCACCTACCAAGCAGCCGACAGTCCAGGAATCGCGCCCGCTTGCACAAAATCCTTCCGTGGCGGAACCCGCATCCGAAGGGCCGGCAGATGCTTGGACTCCTGCGATCAAGTATATGCCTGTTCCCAAGTCCACTTCTCCGTTAGACGGCCTGCTCCCGCTAGGTGGCATTGGAATGCGTCCGGGGTTGATGAATGCCTCGAAGGGACAAGTCTTTACGCATGATATTGACGTAGCGACTCGTGAAATCGATGTGACCGAAAAGCGCGTGAATACGGTTTCCCGTACGGATACGACAGTGCTTTGGACATCGCACTATCCCGAACTTGCGGATTATGTTTCGGACATGTACGATGTGGGGCGCAAGCGTCTTTGGCTCAATGGCCTTGTGGGTCAGAACGATGGCGGTTACGAAGCTCCGGAGACGGGGTCCGTCTTTGACATTACGATCCCGGTGAACATGCCTGCCTGGATGAAGGACTTCGGCTTCAATAAGCCTAAGCTCATGCTCAAGGGTACGATGGATGTCCGTCTTAAAGGGTATGGCGAAAAGGATGATGCCGAGGGTAGCACCAAGACAAGCCTTTGGCCGTCTCCGTCTTTGGACTACAATCCGAGCTTCATGGTTGAAGGTAAGATTGGTCCGTACATCACGGTTGAAATCAAGAATGTCGATGAAGGTCTCGGTTCGCAGAACGAAGTCCGTGTTGTTTATGAGGAGTCGTTCAAGGGCGAATTTGAAGATTACATCTTGCAGCGTGTTGAAGCTGGTACCACGAACCTCTCGCTTACGGGTACTGAATTTACGGGTTACTCCGAAAACCACCAGGGCCTTTTTGGTATCAAGGCGGACTGGAAACTCGGCGACTGGAAGCTCACGACGATTGCATCCCAGGATGGCGGCGAACAGGAAGAATATTCCATCAAGGCCAATGAATCGACGACCGAATTCCAGGTGACCGATAAGCAGTTTGTTGCATACCGCTACTACTTCTTGAACCACGATGTGAGGAACGCTTACATTGATGCTACTGTCAAAAAAGGTTCCATCAATTATCCGGTATCCGATCTGAAATTGTACAAGAGAAGTGCGTTGAATGAATCGGACAACGTGTTCAAGAATATTTCGGTCGTTTATAAGACTCCGCAGGGTGTGCCAATTACAAAGACTGTTGACCGCATGGTGGAAATTCCACGTTCGGACTATAAGTATGATCCTAAGACGGGTGTCCTGAAGATTAACGGTGTTAATCGCAATACCCTTATTGCCGCAAACTATAGCAGCGAGAATGAACAGCGCAAGGGTAAGGACTTGCGCAATGGCGGCGAAGCTGTCCTTATCCAGTGGGATGCAACGCTCAGTGAACTCAAGGATATTGATAAATTGATGCTCCGCAATGTTTATGCCATCGGCATTTCGGATGCAAGCGCGAACAGCTTTGTTCTTCGCATGAAAAACAAGTCGGGCATCTCTGGAACTTATCTGAAAACTCTTGGCCTTGCCGATGAAAATGACGGTACTCCTTTAGTAAACGATGCTACGATTTTTAAGAAGGATTCTTCGGGCAGCTATACTGGTGAAATGTGGTTGCCCTGTAGGCCGTGGACGGATTCTATTTATAGCGGACATGCCAACGCTGTGGAACTTGCCAAGAAAAACTGTCTTGAACCGTTGCGCAACCTGGATTCTTCGGCGGCTGTGAATCAGCTTTATACCTTGCCGGTCTATAACTTGAACCGTTACACGAGCCAGTTCTACTTTGAATCTGTCGGTAAGCGCCGCAATTCCATGATTAGTGTACGTGACCCGAATTCGAGCTACTCTGTGAACAGCGGAAGCTGCATGGATATCTCTCCGGGATCTGAAAAGGTGACTGCCGGTTCTACGACGCTTATCCGTGGAACGGACTACGAAGTCAACTATGAACTTGGCCAGATTGAACTTTTGAGTGAACGCGCCCTTGACCCGAATAAGGAAATCAAGGTCAAGTTTGAATGTGAACCGATGTTCGAAGTCGATAACAAGCTTCTTCTCGGTGCCCGTGCGGAATTGCCTCTGGATCTTTATGGTTTTGGTTCAGGTTCGGTGTTCGGTGTTACCGCACTTTATAAGAGCCAGAGCACAACGGCTGAAGTTCCGACGCTTGGCAACGAACCTTATTCCAGCTTCCTCTGGGGCTTCAACGTCCGCTTGCAGGATTCTGTGCAGGCTCTTACGGACTTGGTGAACGCTATTCCGGGAATCCAGACGACAGTCGCTTCGAACTGGCGCGTTGAAGCGGAATTCGCGGGTAGCCGTCATAACGCCAATACGAGCAAGACTCGGACCGCCCTTGTGGAAGATTTTGAATCGACTTCGACTGGCCTTGTTTATCCGTTGTCTAGACTTTCATGGTACCAGGCATCTCCTCCGGGTGGCGATACCCTGGATTCTAGAACCTACATCGAAAGTCAGGATTACAAGCACCAGGGTGAATTTATCTGGCATAGCAACAATACGGAACTTTACAAGTACATTTATGACAACGTCGGTAACTCCGATGTCGATAATCAGCATTTGACAGTCCTTAAGATGACTCTTCGTCCGAATGACAACCTTATGGGAAATTCTTGGGGCGGTATCATGCGCCCGAACAGCTCGTACTACCATGATATGAGCGAAATGAAGTACATTGAGGTTGTCGCCCGCGGTAATTCGGGTTCCATCTTCATTGACTTGGGCCTTGTGAGTGAAGACCTTTCTATCAATGGTGAAGCGCCTAATGGTCGTTATGATGGCGAAAACCAGATTGGTATGACGACAGCCCAGCATGACCGTGGCCTTGATGGTAAGACCGGTGCTGATGAAACTAGAATAGAATGGGATTGCCGTGTTGCCGGTTGTAAGGGCAAGGAATATAACCAGGGAAATGTCGATCCTTCGACTAGGGACATTGCAGGGGATAACTTCAAGGACTTTGACGATGAGAGCGACCCGCCGAAGAGCATTAACGGAACGGAAGGTAACCTGGGTGAACGTGCGTATGATACCGAAGATATCAACAAGAATGGTTCCCTTGATACCGATATTAGCTTTGTCCGTTACCGCATTGACTTGACGGATACGTCATCGTTGTATGTGGATAAGCTGAAGAATGGCTGGCGCAGGTGGCGTATTCCTCTGAACCAGTACGATACAATTGTATCTCCGACGGGGAACAGCTACAAGGAAATTCTTTCGGAAGCCCAGTATACGCGTATGTGGCTTGGCAGGCTGAGTCCGGGTGTTTCCGAAGCGAAGGTGCAGATCGTAAGTCTTGGCGTCTTGGGTAACGCCTGGGAAGAAACTACGGTTGCCGATTTCTATCGTACTTCTACGAATGAAAATTCGCAGATTGTCGAAGTTAATGGTGCTGAAAATCGAATCAGCGAATCTGTTTCGACGCATGATACGACATATGTCAAGGTTTCCACGATCAATAACCGTGAAAATGCAAAAACGTATTACAAGTCCCCGAATACGGTGACGGAACGCGATGCCGATTCTAATGCCCCGCTCAAGGAAACGGCGCTTGTACTGGATTACCACAATATGAATCCAGGCCAGGAAGTTGGCGTGACTCGAATTTTTGATACGGACACGAAAAACTTCTCGTCGTACAAGTCCCTGAAAATGGAAATTCACTATGTGAACGGCGCAAAGACCGATAAGGTTCCTGTGCGTTTTGCCATGCAGTTTGGTGAAGGTTCGATTGACGGTTCGAAGGACTATTACGAATGGAGCTTCCGTCCGAAGGCTTTGCGTTACGACTGTTCCCGTGAAGAAGATTGCCACGAGCAGAACTGGCTTGACAACGCCTTTGCAATGAACTTGTCTGATTTCTCGGATCTCAAGCGTGGACGCCACCCGCCGTATTTGGAACCTGTTGTCAAGAAGCTTGATGGCGATCGCGAAGAAGTCATTCGCCTGGTCGGTAACCCGTCGATTACCAAGGTCGATTGGATGCGCTTTGTGATTATCGCCGATTCATCGGCTTCACCCAGTGACCTCAAGGGTACATTCTGGGTCAATGACCTCCGCCTTTCTGACATGGATACGGAATGGGGTTATGCAGCCCGTGTGAATGCCCAGGTGAACCTTGCTGATTTCATTTCGCTTTCTGGCGCTGTGCGCTACCAGGACGGCGACTTCGCGACACTTTCCAATTCTGGACGCTCCCCGAAGCCGGATCTTGCAACGGCTGCATCGCAGCTTGACGTTTCGGCGGACATCTCGATTGCCCTGAACAAGTTCCTGAACGATTCTCTGGGATTCCATATTCCGATGTCGTTTGGATACCATAGCACGACAAAGCGCCCGTACATGAAGCCTACGGATGACATGATGCTTAAGAAGAGCAGCTTTGTGGACCTTACTGGAGACATGTTCCAGAGCGATCTCGCCGTGAAGTCGGACAAGGAAGAAAACGCGCTGCGTGACAGTGCGGAATCTAAGGGCTATGAATCTTATGAACAGGACTTGAGCTTTAGCGTTAGCTACCATAAGGATTAC
The DNA here is from genome assembly GCF_045112255.1 of Fibrobacter sp. Taxonomy (GTDB): domain Bacteria; phylum Fibrobacterota; class Fibrobacteria; order Fibrobacterales; family Fibrobacteraceae; genus Fibrobacter. The sequence continues at coordinate 28,999 of NZ_JBGUHR010000080.1, read as the reverse complement.
AAGGCCAGTGAAACGAAGCTTGGAGAATTCTTCTCGCAGGCATTCCTGGAACGTCCGGCCCTTAGCTATTCTTACCACCAGACCGAAGGTCGCGCAACGACAGCGTCGGACTCTACTTATTCGTACCACACGATGCTCGAATATAAGCTGGGTACGTTTAGCATGTTTAAGTTCAAGCCGTTCGAAGGGCTTGCAAAGTATTCCTGGTTGAAGGATATTGCAAAGACGGAGTTTGAGCCGTGGCCGCAAACTTTCGACTTGACGCTCTTTGACTTTAACTATGTGCGCTATGTGAACCAGACCCGCGATCCGGACTTTGTGGAACCGCAGGTGGACAAGGTCGTGACCTACACCGCAGAACTCAACCATAAGCTGAATTTGCGCTGGAATATTCTTTCGTTCTTGACGACAAGCTATTCTGTCAATATCAAGCGTGACATGTTTGGCGGCGGTGACCGTGAAGCTTTCACAAAGGAAAACTTCTTTACGTTCTCCGAGGGCGGTCTTTTTGCAAGCGGCTACATTTTTGACCATGACCATTCTGATAGAAAGGTTTATGTCTCTCGTGACAGCCTTGTAGTTTTCCCGGTCGATACGATTGCAAAGACGGATGCAAATGGCAAGCCGCTTGCTATTGACATGCAGAATCCGGATTCTTATGAAATTCGTTACGATACGACGGCCTTCTACAAGGTGGATAGCGTCGGACATCGCGAATATGGCCGTGCTTACGGAATTTTGCGCAATGAACGTTCAAGAAATCAGCAGTTCAGGTTGACCTTTAATCCCAAGCTGATTCCTTTCATCCCGTTCAATATGCAGTTCTCGTCTGACTTTAACCAGCAGAAGACCATTCCGAATGACTTCAGTTTCAAGGATCCTTCAAATATTGAGAAGAATTACTGGACGATTTCGCAGACGAACCGTTTCGAGTTTACTCCGGCCCTTAAGATTATGGATCTTGCCAATTTGTTTGGAAAGGAAAATGCGGTTGCTGGATTCTTTGACAAGCTGAAGTGGCGTGAAATCAAATTCAACTGGAACGCAAGTACCAATACCATCGGTGAAAACTTTACGCTTGCCCAGCTGTATGAAGAACAGGGTGTGACTCCGTTCCAGTATTATCTTTACGGCCTTGGACTTGGCGATGGCCATGGCGGTCGTGGCCTCTGGAATATCATGACGGGTAACATGGGACTTACCGATCGTGGTGATTATACCGGCTTTGCTCAGTATCGGAACAAGCATGTGGATACTCTTGTCTATCAGGGCAGTTTCCGCAACTCGGTGTCTCGTTCGTTGCAGATCAACACGGGCCTCACTTTGCCGATCTGGGATATTTCCTTGACGACGGATTTCCAGTGGAAGGAGGACTTCTCGCAGTCTCGTGAATACCCGCTGTACATTGACACGACGACGACTCTTCCGAAATTTGGCATCGGTATTTCAATTCCGAATATTTCCCAGAAGGTGTCGTTCCTCAATGACTTCCGCAGTGTGAGCTTGAATAGCCGCTTTGATTATTCCCGTACTGTGGTTAGGCGTCCGTTCCAGAGTGCCGAAGATTCTTGGGCCAGGGTCTGGAACTTTAACCCGCTTATTCGAGTTTCGATTCTTACTCAGAATAATTTGCGTATCGAAAATAGCGTCCGTATGAAAATCGAATCGACAGACCGCCGTCCGAAGCAGGAAGTAATTTCGAATCCGTGCTGGCTGCCTGATGATCCTGAACGCGAAGACTGTTCTGATACGACGAAGTACTTCCTTGAAACACCGTGGATGCCGACCGCGCTTTACAACGACTTTGGTATCAACATCGGTGATGATTTCTCGATTTCGTACCCGCTCAAGCTTGACAAGGGATTCCAGCTTTGGAAATGGTTCTTTAAGCTTAAGAACGATATCGACCTGAAGCTTACGGCCGGTTATGATTACAAGAAGACCATTCGCAAGGAATATGAACCTGTGAACGGCTACGAGATGACGAACAAGGAATCCGGTACGGATGGAATCTATAAGCAGTGGGGCGTTGATTTTACTGCTTATAAGCCGAAACTGGAACTTAACTACCGCACGGTTCCGTCGAGAACGCATGAATGGTTTATCCGTCCGAGTGCATCTTACACGTTCAACAAGATGGCTTCGCTGAGTTCGTACATCGAGTACAGGCAGATTTATGAAAAGCTGGATGACGAAACGGCTCACATGCGTCAGATCCTCCAGTTCGAACTTGCTTTGATGTTGCGTTTTGACTAGGAGCGCTTGCATCATGTCTAAAACTAGAGTCGCAGTCGGCATGAGCGGTGGCGTGGATTCGTCTGTCGCGGCGCTCCTTTTGCAACAACAGGGTTACGAAGTCGTGGGTGTGACGCTCCGCGTTTTGCCTGATGTCGATGGCGCCTTTGACGCAGAAAACGACCCGAGTGTCGTTCGTGCACGTGCGATTGCCGAAAAGCTCGGCATCGAGCATCATGTGGCGAACTGCTCCGATGCTTTTACGGGAGAAGTCTTAAAGCGCTGCCATGCGGACTTTTCGCATGCGCGTACGCCGAACCCTTGCTGCTACTGCAATCGCTTTATCAAGTTCGGCTGGATGATGGATTTCGCCAAATCGCTTGGCGCGGACTTCTTGGCGACCGGGCATTACGTGCGCATTGAAGAAGTGAATGGCGTCCGCAGGCTTTTGCGCGGTCGTGATCCTGGTAAGGACCAAAGCTACTTTTTGTTCTGGGTTCCCGATGAACGCCGCAATCATGTGCTTACGCCGCTTGGAACATACGTGAAAAGCGAAGTGCGCGAAATCGCTGAACAGAACGGCTTTGTGAATGCCAAGACGGGCGACAGCCAGGACATTTGCTTTGACATTTACGGCTCACAATACACGGAATTTTTGAAGGACCGTTTTGGCGAGATGACCCGCCCGGGCCGCTTCGTGGATGAGAAGGGCAAGGTGTGGAACACGCACGATGGGTTCCACAAGTACACGGTCGGTCAGCGCAAAGGTCTGGGCGTGGCGATTGGTGTGCCTGCGTTTGTGAAGCATGTGGACCCGGCAACGGGCGATATTCTGGTGACGGGCGACAAGTCGTCGGTCTGCTTTGACCGCGTGGAAATGGTGAACTGCGAATGGCACGGCGGTGCGCGGGAGGTCGGGACGACGTTCCGCGCCGAAGGCATGGTGCGTTACCGCCAACGTGCGGTTGGCTGCGAAGTTACCATCGTCGATACAAACAAGGCGGTCGCTGTTTTTGACGAACCGCTCTTTGCTGTGACTCCTGGCCAATGTGCCGTCTTTTACGTTGGCGACATGGTCCTTGGCGGCGGCCAGATTGTGTAAACTTTAAGGTTATAGGTATTAGGCTTTAGGAAAAGTCATCCTCCGCTAGGAGGATCCATACAGTGGATTTTTGGTATAGCATTTTTCCTTAAAATTTGTATTTTAAGCGCAATATGTTTCGATATGTTGTTTCTGTTTTAGTGTTTGCAATATCTTTACTTTTTGTAGGGTGTGCATCTAGTTATGAGATGTGGGTTTCCGTATCAGATGGTAAAGGTGACTATTCCATTTATTGCGATGGGGAACAGGTTTGCCCGACAAGCGATAATTGCCGCATTAAATCTTCAACAAGTGAAGATACGATTTATCTGGAAGCACGAAAAAATGAAGTTGTTTACGGCAGCTTGCTAGTGAATCGCGGCGAGTCCTCATATCACTTTAGTGCAGGCCTGTTGCGTTACTGGCCGTTCTTTTCGGATGGTAGAGGCCACCCAAGCACAGTGATGACTTTTGCGTTTCTTGATATGATTGCACTTCCTGTTGCTGTTGCAACAGCTATTATTCCAACAAAGGAATCTGGAAAATTCCCTGCGGGAGTAACGATTCCTATTACACGAATGGATTCTACATGGGTTAGTCCCTGGGACTAACTTACTTCACAATCCCGACTTCGCTGAGTTTCACGAAGCCGCGGATCTTTTCGCCGAGGCGGATTTCTGCGAAGTTGCCTTGTTCGCCAATGACTTCAAAGCTAGTGCCTTCGGAGAGCGTGTTGAGCGTTTGAGACTTGTCGCTCGGGGCGCTTGTCACGTCGGCGCTTGAGGCGGTCACGACGCCTGTGATGTCTGTTTCGAGCGTGTACATTTTGTAGAGTGCGCTTGCGCCAATCGTGCAGAGGATGACGCTCATGCCGAATACGACGCCTGTGCAAATGTTCTTGCCACGGCTGCCGTTCACGAATCTACGGGCGAGAATCACGAGCGCAATTGCCCAGAAGAGAACGAGCGAAATGTTCATCTGGCTTTTGAGCGAAATCGCGTGGTGCAAGTTCATGAGACCTTCGAGAATCGGGTTCTCTTCTTCGTCGCCTTCCTTGTCGCGGGTCTTGGTCTGTGCGAAATTCAGGTTGTGCTGGATGTCGTCATCGCTTGGGTGCAAGCGCAGTGCCGACTTGTAGTAGAAAATGGCGAAGCCGAGCTTGCCGCTGCGGTAGTAGGCGTTGCCCAAGTTATAATAGAGGTCTGCATTGACGATGCCTTCGTCAACGCATGTGCGCCATTCGTCAATCGCGCGTTCAAAGTCGTTTTCGTTGTATGCCTTTGTGCCTGCTTCGAGGCCATTGCATTTGTCGGCAGCGCTTGCTGCGGAGGTGAGGAGGAGCGCTGCGGCGATTGTCAAAATAATTCTATTCAGTTTCATAAAAGCGTCCATTGGAGATTCATGTTTTTATAGCTTCAGCGCCTCGCAAAGTTTTTCGACATCTGCGAGCATTTGGGACTGTTCTTCGGTCGAGGCCGTGACCGGAGCGAAACGCACGAACGAGCATTTTTCAAGCCAGCTGTTGATGGCTTCAATCGTTTCTTCCTTGACGCCGCGCTTAGCGAGATCCTGCTTCATTTGCGGGCGGGTCATGCCCTTGAATTCGACGTTCGTCAAATTGCTGAGGTAATCGATAAGGCCGTTTTCGAGTGCTGCAAAGAATGCCTTGCCGTCGCCGTTCTTGAGAGCGGTACGTGCGTTTGCGAACTTTTCCTTGAGGAGCTTGTTTGCCTTGCCCTTGCGGACGAGTGCCGTGTTGCTGTTGCGCTTACGCTTTCTCGTGATGGCGAAGTTTGCAATCAGGTAGAACGGAATTGCTGCTGCAAACAGAATCCAGAAGAGAATGCTCCTGTGCGGGGCGCTAGACTCGGACTTGTCCGTGATCGGGTGGATAAAGCGGATATCGCTGCCGAGGAATTCAATTTCTTGCTTTTGGACGACAGGAGCCGAGGTGCCCGTGCCTGCGGAGACCGGAGCCTGGTAAACGGGTTCTGCGGGGGCGTCGCTCTTTTCAACTTCGATGGTCCACGGGCCTGCCGAAGCGGTTTCGTATTTCTTTTTGGCGGGGTTGAACCAGGAATAGGTAATGGCCGGGATTTCGAAAGTTCCCTTTTTCTTCGGGTAGAGGAAAACCTTGATATCCTTCAAGGTGATGACCTTGTTGCCTTTCACCTTCTTGTTGATGCTGTTTTCGGGCGGGACGGAGCGGAATTCGCTAAAGTCAGGGAGTTTCGGGTCCGTGATGGTTCCCGGAGTGCCGTCGCCCTTGATGCTAATCGCGAGTGTCAAAGCTTCGCCGACCTTGAGGTTTGTGCGGTCGAAGTTTGCGCTAAAGCTGTAGTTACCGACCATTCCCGAGAAATCGGCGGGCTTGCCTTCGGTCGGGAGCGGGAGAACGGTAATGGAAAGCGGGGCGGTGGAGGTTTCCGTTTCGATGGATTCCTGCTTTACGCTGCGGCTCGAGAACGACATGCCGCCCATTTGCTTCTTTTCTTCGACGACTTTGGGTTCACCGAGTTTGGTGTACTTGAATTTGAAAGACGGAATTTGGAGCGTACCGCTCTTGGTCGGGCTGAGCCATGCGTATTTGGCGGATGCCTTCATCTCGCGGCGGGCGCCTTCGACCGGCTTGAAGTCCAGATTCGAGAGGTCGTTGCGATGGACGATGAAGTCGTTGCCGGTGCTCATGTCGGTAGCCTGGAGGCCGCCCTGGAAATGCTCAAAAGTGTGGAGACTGAGGGTGACGCTGAACTGTTCCCCTTCGTAAATGGACTTTTTGCTCGGGGTAAGGCTTGCGGCGAGTGCGTCGTCGTTATAGGAACGCTGCACGGTGACCGGGATTTTGCTGCTGATGGTGTTGGCTTCGCCGCCAATCATCCATGTGAGCGTTCCGAGGTCCTGCGTACCTGTCTTTTTCGGGGCTTTGACCTTGAACGAATAGACACGGGCCTTGTAGGCTCTTCCGCCACCGCCGAAAAACGAGTTGAAAATATCGTCCATGTCCGGGCGCATCACCTGATCGGCACTGTCGAGCCCGAGGAGCTTAAAGTTGTTGCGTGTTTCGAGGCGGAGTGCACCCCTGTTCTGTGGCAGTTCCTGAATTGGAACGATGAACTGCAAATTGAATGTCTGACCCGCTTCGATGCGGTCACTATCGACTTGAAGAGAAGGCTTTGCGCTTACAAATGCTGTTAAACCGAGACATAAAAGCAAAAATCGTTTCATGCCTCATAATTTACCAAATTTCCACCTCGGAGATATACTATGGGATTCCAATTGCGTCTGAAAAAGTGTTTTGCGACAGGAATTGCGTCCAGCATGATATAGGTAAGAGCGGGATATTGTTTTAAAATGAAAAAGTTGAAAAACGTCAAGATAATAAAGCGTCGGCCACAACCTTAAAAGGCGAGTGCCGCGACCATACTTGTATGGTCATGGTTGAGCCTTAAGGTTGGCGCTTGCGCCAGGATGGGCTTAAGTATTCTCCGAGCTGGGGCCCCGCCCGCATGTTTTTACATTTGCAAAAAGCACGTTTCAAAAAATTTGCCCAAATTTATATTTTTCCCCCTTGAAGCGTTAGTAAAAATTTGTTAATATTGGCGCCGTCAAAAACAAGGAGTCAAAACGATGTACTGCATTCTCGCCGCCCTCTTGATTAAGAGCTTTAAGAAATACGCAAAGCGCGCTTAATCGAAAAAGATTTTTCTCTCTCCAATTAACGATCGCGACGCCACGGACTTTCCGTGGCTTTGCTTTTTTATGAAGATGTGTATGGCGACCCCGGCACGGAGGCCGGGGTGACAAGTGTCGGGTGGCATTTTGGTATGGACGAAATGTCCAAAAAAGTTGCCGAAATATATACTAAAATACCTTGACGTGTTAGTAAAAATTTGTTAATATTGGCGCCGTCAAAACAAGGAGTCAAAAACAATGTACTGCATTCTCGCCGCCCTCTTGATCAAGAGCTTTAGAAAGTACGCCAAGCGCGCTTAATTCTATAAAGGACGATTAAGAATAAGAAATGGTCTCGGGTTTCCGAGCCTTTTTTTATTTGCTAGCAATTTGAAAGATTCTTTTACAAAATTAGAGTTATATTTGAAGCATGCGATATGGTGATTTAACTTCCTTTCAAACCGGCGTAGCCGTTCCTCTTTTCAGTCTTCACAGCAAGCACAGCATTGGCATTGGCGAATTTCTGGACTTGATTCCGTTCGCTCAGTGGGCCAAGTTCTGCGGATTCAATATCATTCAGCTTTTGCCTGTAAACGATACCGGCACCGAGCCGAGTCCTTACAGTGCCCGCAGCGCATTTGCGTTGAACCCTGTGTTCATCAATGTGCAGTCTGTTGAAGGTGCTTCTAATTTTGAAAATGAAATTGAAAAGGCTCGCGAACAGTTTGCAGATATAGAGCGTGTAGACTACTACCGCATTACGACTTGGAAACGCTCCATTTTGCGTAAGATTTTTGATTCCTGTTACGAGAATCTCAAGACGTCAAAGAAATTGCTTGCTTGGATTGAGCAGAATGCCTGGGTCAAGTCCTATTGCGTCTATTGTACGCTCAAGGCGCAAAACAACGAAGCCAGCTGGAAGGACTGGAAAAAGTTCCAGAACCCCTCCGCTGCCGATGTCGACAAGCTCTGGATGAAAAACTACAGGGATGTGCTGTTCCAGGCTTGGATGCAGTACACCGCCGAAGGTCAATTTACCGCTGCCGTGAACGAAGTCTCTAAACTCGGGCTTCGCTTGAAGGGCGACGTGCCTATCCTCATCAACGAAGACAGTGCCGATGTGTGGTTTGACCGCAAGTACTTCTCGCTTGCTGACCGCGCGGGCGCTCCTCCTGACATGTTCAGCTACGGTGGCCAGAACTGGGGCTTCCCGACTTACCGTTGGGACGTGCTCGAAGCCGATGACTTTGGCTGGTGGCGTCGCCGTTTAGCGCAGGCAAGCAAGTTCTATCACGCTTACCGCATTGACCACGTGCTTGGATTCTTCCGCATCTGGGCAATTCCAGAACAGGAATCGACGGGCATCCTGGGCCGCTTCCAGCCGTCCATCCCGCTTACTTGGGATGTGCTTCGCAATGCGGGATTCTGCCGCGAAACGCTTGAATATTTGCGCCGCCCGAACTACTCCGTGGACCAGCTGCGCGAATTCCTCGGCAACGAAACGGACAGGCTTATATCTCTGTATTTTGAAAATTTGCCGGGAAAGTTCGACCGCTTTGTCATCAAGCCCGATCTTTTGTCCGAACGCGCGATTCTTTCGCTTGACGAACCGCAGGAAGTCAAGGATGCCATGCTCCGCGTTTACTGGAACCGCGTGTTTATCCCGACGGGTGACGAAAACACGTTCTACCCGTACTGGTATTGGTATAACCAGCCGGTGCTCTTTACGCTCCCGCAGAACGAACAAGATAAACTCCATGATTTGATTGGCCAGAACGAACAGGCCCAGAACGCACTCTGGGAACAGAATGCCATGAAACTTTTGTCTGTACTCGCCAACGAAACGGATATGCTCGTTTGCGCCGAAGACCTTGGTGCTGTGCCACCGTGTGTACCGACTGTGCTCAAGAAGCTCGACATCATGTCGCTTCGTATTGAGCGCTGGGCTCGCAACTGGAGCGTTCCGTATTCTCCGTACTACAGCATGGATGAATACCCGCGTCTTTCTGTTTGCACGACAAGCTGCCACGATACTTCAACCTTGCGCGGCCTCTGGGAAGAGAGCGATTTTGACAAGGGCTTCTATTGGTCTCATGCGGGCTTGCCGGGCGTTGCTCCTGAAAAGCTTACGCCGCCGGTGGTGCACGACATCTTGTCGCATGTGTTTACTGCAAATAGTTTGTTCTGCATCCCGCCGATCCAGGACTACTTTGCGCTTTCGGCTTCGCTTTCTGAGTGCGACCCGAAGGAAGAACGCGTCAACATTCCGGGAACGGTCGGTGGCAAGAACTGGACGTATCGCACACCGTGCAGTGTCGAGGACTTGCTTGCCAATGCGGGCTTGATTTCGGAGATTAGCAAACTTGTCGAAGAACGTAAAGCCCGTGCCCTCTGGAAGATTTAGATAATTAGGAGTTCGGAATTCGGAGTACGGAATTGAAATAATCGCGGCGAAGCCGCCAAATTAAATATTTCCTAATTCCTACATCCTAATTCCGAATTAACTTAGTAGCTTCTTTTGTTATGACATTCCCCAATTGGACTAAAGACGCTGTTTTCTATCAGATTTTTCCGGACCGTTTTTGTCGTAGTGCAAAGTACAGGGCGGTCGGGAAGTTTGTGGATTGGGATACGATCCCAACCCGTGAAAACATGTTCGGCGGGAACCTTGCTGGCGTTTGCGAAAATCTGGAATACATTGCGTCCTTGGGCGTGAATGCCATTTACCTTTGCCCGATTTTCAAGAGCAATTCGAATCACCGCTACCATACGGTTGATTATTTTGAAATAGACCCGGTTTTAGGGACGCTCAAGGATTTTGATAAGCTCGTCAAGAAAGCGCACAAGCTTGGGCTTCGCGTGATTCTGGATGGTGTGTTCAACCATTGCTCGCGCGGATTTTTCCAGTTCAACAGCTTGATGGAACTCGGCAAGAACTCCCCGTACGTGGACTGGTTCCATGTGCACGGCTGGCCGCTCCATGCGTATTCGGGCAAGCCCAATTACGATTGCTGGTGGGGCTACCCTGCGCTCCCGAAGTTCAATACCGACAATCCCGATGTTCGCGATTACCTTTTCTCGGTGGGCGAGTACTGGATGAAGCGCGGTATTGACGGTTGGCGCCTGGATGTTCCGAACGAGATTGATGACGATAGCTTCTGGCAGGAATTCCGTCGCCGCATCAAGGCGATTAACCCGGATGCCTATATTGTCGGTGAAATTTGGGATGAGCCTTCGCGCTGGCTGCAGGGCGACCAGTTTGACGGCGTGATGAATTATCCTTTGCGTAAGGCGGTACTTAAGTACCTCTTTGACGAAAGTCCGATTGTGCTTGCTGAGTTTGCGACTCGTTTGCGCGAGGCGTTCCCAGAAGGTCGTTTCGGTGTGCAAATGAATTTGCTCGGGAGTCATGACACGATTCGGTTGGCTTCGCTCCCGTGCTCAAATTTGCAGCGCGTGAAGCTTGCGCTTGCGCTCCTGTTCTTTTTGCCGGGTGCTCCCTGTATATATTATGGTGATGAAATCGGCATGCTGGGCGGCAAGGATCCTGACAATCGCAGGGCATTCCCGTGGGATAAACTTGAGGAATGCATGAAAAAGCCGATTTTCGGCTTTATCAAGGAGCTGATCGAACTTCGTAGAAAGTCGCAGGTGCTGCGCGATGGTTCGCTGGAGATTGCTTATAGTGCTGGGCGCCTAGAAATTGTCCGAACTCTTGGCAAGAAGAAGATGACACTTGCGATTTCGGCGGCAAAGCCGGACCCTGCGTTTGAGATAAAATAAGCCGGGCGTTACCCCGGAACAGGTCCGGGGCAGGCTCTAGCTGGCGTCTGAAGCCCGTTTGAAGGGGTGATGGAAGACCCGTAGGGGCTGCAATCAGGGGGATTCTTCCCCCCTTTTATAATAATACTAGGCTTTCAAGGTGCTAATCTTTCGTCTTTCGTCTTTCGTCTTTCGTCTAAATTTCTAAATTTGACCCCGCAACTAGTATGTATAATGCCTTATTAAGGGATTACAAATGAATAAACACAAATTCGGCTTCCGAGAATTCATCATTCTCGCAGTCATCATTCTTTCGGCCTACACTGTATGGCCTTCTATTCAGGTTCACTCCAAGAAGGGTGAAGCCAAGCAGACCTTCCTTAAGGAAAATCCGAAGCTGGGCACGAAGTCCATCAATTTCGGTTTGGACCTTGCCGGTGGTACGAGCATCACGCTCCAGATCGACAAGTCTAGCCTCAAGGATGGCGAAGATATTAAGGACATCCAGGCTCAGTCTCTTGAAATTATTCGTAACCGTGTTGACCAGTACGGTCTTTCTGAACCGCAGATTTCTCCGACTGGCGACGACCGCATTGTCGTTGAACTGGCTGGTGTGGATGACTCTACGGCTAAGGCTCTCGTGGGTTCTACGGCTAAGCTCGAATTCAAGATTCTCGCCGAATCTGAAAAGTTTACGCAGGTTGTTGGTCTTATCGACCAGTACCTTACTCGCCAGACGACCGACATCATTGCTGATTCTGCTGTGACGGATACCGCCAAGAAGGCTGAAGTCAAGGACGAAAAGGCTATGTCTGATGACGAACTCCTTGCTGGTGGTGTCGCAAAGACTGAATCCGCTGAAAAGAAGGATTCCGCTGTTGCTGAAGCCGCTCCGGCAGACGTGGTTGGACAGTCCCTTTCCTCTTTCTTCATCTCTTTCGGCAATGGCGGTTTCATTGCTGAAGAAAGCGTCGAAAAGGTGAAAAAACTCCTCGCCACTGAAGGTGTCCAGAAGCTCATCCCGCGCGATGTCGCTTTCGCTTTCGGTAGCGGTCTCGAAAAGCTCCGCCGCGATGCAAACATCAAGGCCAAGCGTCTTTACCTCCTCAAGCGCCGTGCAGAAATGGGCGGTGACGATATCACGGATGCTCGTCCGTACCGCGTCAGCGATGGTATGAGCGCCGGTGAAGTTGCCGTGAACCTCAAGTTCGGCGGCATCGGTCCTAAGAAGTTCTCTGCTGTTACGGCTGCTAACGTCGGTAAGCAGATGGCCATCGTTCTCGATAACCAGGTCATCAGCGCTCCGGTCATTCGCGACCGTATCCCGAATGGTGAAGCTCAGATTACGGGTCTCGACGACATGGCTGAAGCTAACCGCCTCGCTGTTGTGCTCAAGGCTGGCGCCCTCAAGGCTCCGATGCAGATCATCGAAAGCCGTAGCGTCGGTGCAACTCTTGGTGAAGAAAACATTGTCCAGGGCTTCGGTTCCGGTGCTATCGGCCTCTTGCTCTGCTTGGTGTTCATGGTGGCTTACTACCGTCTCGGTGGTTTCATTGCAAGTATCGGCGTGATGGTCAACGCTCTCGTGACTGCCGCTGTGATGTCTGTGTTTAACGCCACGCTTACTCTCCCGGGTATTGCTGGTTTCATCCTCGTCGTCGGTATGTCTCTCGACGCGAACGTGATTATTTTCGAACGTATCCGTGAAGAACTCAAGAACGGCCTCACGGCTCGCGCCGCTGTCGCCAAGGGTTACGAACGTGCATTCAGCGCCATCTTGGACTCCAACTTGACGACTGTTTTGACGGGTCTTATTTTGTACAAGATTGGTACGGGTTCCGTCAAGGGTTTCGGTCTTACGCTTACGATCGGTATCCTCACTTCTCTCTTCTGCGCTATCACGATTTCCCGCGCTGTGTTCGACTGGAGACTTGCTAAGCGCGACAGAACGACGCTCTCTATCGGTTCTGGCTTCAAGTCTTTGAACAATGCTAACCTCCAGATCATGAAGAACCGCGGCAAGTTCAAGGCTCTCTCTATCATCCTCCTTATTGCAAGTATCGCTTGCATTGCAGTGAAGGGCTTTGACTTCAGCATCGACTTCACGGGTGGTCAGGTCTATACGATCCAGTATCAGGATGACGCTAAGCACGAAACCGACTTGAACAAGGCTTTGAGCAAGGCTGGCATCCAGGGTGCTCGCGTCCGCTCTCTCGGCGGTACGTCTGCTAACTCTTACCAGATCAGTGTTCGCGGTGATGACACGAGCTTCGAACTCGCCATGGCTAAGGCTTTCGAAGCCGCTAACCAGAAGTGCGAAATCGTGGCTAAGGACGCTGTCGGTCCGACCATCGGTAAGGAACTCCGCTTCAATGCTATTTTGTCTGTGATTCTCGCATGGCTTGGCATCGCTCTTTACGTGTGGTTCCGATTCGGTAAGCTCGGCCTTGGCTTCGGCGTTGCTGCTGTGCTCGGCCTTATTCACGATACCATCATCACGCTCGGCTTCATCTCGGCATTCAGCCTTTCTTTCGACGGTGCCTTGATTGCTTCGCTCCTCACGATGATTGGTTACTCTGTCAACGACACGATCGTGAACTTCGACCGTATCCGTGAAAATACCGCTCTCTTCGGTTCTGCTAAGTACGAACAGACCATCAATAGCTCTTTGAACCAGTGCTTCAGCCGTACGGTGATTACCTCTCTCACGACACTCTTCGTTTGCGTGGTTCTCGCTGTTAAGGGTGGCTCTTCCATCCGCGACTTCGGTCTCGTTCAGTGCTTCGGTATCCTTATCGGTACTTACTCTTCTGTGTGCGTCTGCTCTCCGATCGTTCTCTGGTGGAGCAAGAAGTTCAAGAAGGGTGTGTAGTTAGACGAGAGTACGCCGCTACGCGGCTACAGACTAAAGACTAGAGATTTGCCCCGGCTTTTGCCGGGGCTTTTCTGTTGCTATTATCTGCTGTTTTTAATGGATTTTTTTCATCTTTCATCTTTCGTCTTTCGTCTAATTTTCTATATTGCTCATGTTCGATAAAGGGGGCGGTATGCTCAAGTATTACAAAATCGAATCCGGTCGTCTCTCAGTAGCTCCGAACGAAGAAGCTGCTGACATCGTTATGATGGGTTCTTTAAGCCAGGAACAGCGCAGCATCCTTGTTAAGGAATATGAGATAACGGAACATACGATTGCCTCCGCATTTGACTCGGACGAACTTTCCCGTATCGAATACGACGATGATTTTACGACCATCGTGTTTAAGAAGCCCAAGAATTATTCTGCCGAGGATAATTTCCAGTTCCGCGTGGAATCTTTTGGCATCTTCATTTTCAAGGACTGGGTCTTGCTCCTTACTGATAGCGACATCCCGGTGATGGATGAACGCAAGTTCTCGAAAATTGACAGCCTGAATACGTTTGTGCTTCGCGTGTTGAGCTTTGCGATTGCACACTTCAATGAACACTTGAAGATCATCAACCGCATCAATGACGATTTGGAACTGCGCCTCAATACGTCGATGGAGAACAAGTATTTGCTCTCGATGTTCAGCTTGAACAAGGGCTTGATTTACTACGTGAGCGCCTTGAACAGTAACGATACGTTGCTTCGTAAGTTGCAGCTTGGCCGCAGCCTCAACTGGACTGAAGCTGAACGCGAACTCCTGGAAGATATTCAGATTGAAAACGGGCAGAGCTTGCAACAGGCAAACATCTACGCTAACATTTTGACATCCATGATGGATGCGCGCGCAAGTGTCATCAACAATAACGTGAACCAGTTGATGAAGAACCTCACTATCGTGACGATTTCTATTTCGCTCCCGACGTTCTTCGCAAGCTTGTTCGGTATGAACGTGAAGCTTCCGTTTGGTATGAATGGTGATGCGACGGTCGGCTCCCCGGTGGCGTTCTGGATCATCATCGCCATCTGCTTCCTCTCTGTGTTTGTCTTCCTTGCCGTCTGGATGCGCAAGAAATAGTGAGGATTTCGGAGTTCGGAATTAGGAATGAAAACGCGACCGCTGTGGCCGCGTTTTTTGATAGTTTAATTTAAAATTGGAGTCTCTTCGAGGCTCTTTTTCACAAATTCAGCGACGCATTTTTCCCAGTGCTTGCGGTGCATGGCGTATGGGAACTTGTTGTGGAACGCTTCGTGCCCAAAAGCGACTCGTTCGCCTGACTGGTTGTAAATGGCGTAATCGGCGAAGAACCAAAGTCCCCTGTCTGTGATAACGTTCCCTGAATTTTTAACGTAGCTAGAATCATTTGCGCTACCGAATAAAAAATTTGAATTGCTATAAGCCTGGTAAGCGTATGTTTCTTCTTTGCGGCTGAAGCCCGCATTTGAAATGGCGATGTAGTAGCCTTCATTCATGTTGATCGTTGACGGCTTTGGAATGTTGAATTCCGTTGCTCCTACAGAATCGTGCTCAATGCTCATGCCTGCAATATTGACTTGCCTGAAATCCACGTCAATGGATTTATGGACAAGGCTGTCGTAGTTTTTCTTAAGTTCTGCTTTGTACCAGTCGGTGAATTTTTCGGTGTATTCTTCGAGATCGTCTTCGAGGTCGTCAACATTGTCAACAAAAGGTTCTGTAAAGACAACGGTAATTTTTGTTGGTTTTTCAGTCCAGGTCGGATTTATAGATACGGTTGGATTATTTTGTGCACAGCCTACAAAGAAAAACGCCGAGTATAACGCCAAAACGGCAAGCCCCCAAAGCTTGTTTTTCATAAAATCTCCTTCTTGCTCCCCATAACACTTGTAAAGAAAATAATATAAAAGACAACGCATGTCACGTTGTCTTTTTTAGAAAGCGTTGTAAAAAACTAGTTACTGTCTACAGCGGCGTAGCCGCCTTAGTTCCCGCGTTCCGACATGCTGGCGAACATGGCGGTGATTTCTTCGGTGAAGTTACTTTTCGGGAACTTGTCGGCAATGGCGAGCGCTTGTTCCATGTGTTCCTGTGCCTCGGCTTTTGCCTTCGCAAAGCTCTTCTTTGCAAACAAGCGGTCCTGAATCTTTTCGGGAATGCCTTCTGCAGAAGCCTTTGCGATAAAGCTTTCCATTTCACGGCGTTCTTCTACGGTGCAGTCCTCGAAGTAATAAAGGAGTGGCAGTGTGATAAGTCCGTTCGAGAGGTCTGTGAACTTCGCCTTGTCCATGTTCACGGAACCGTAGCCATAGTCCAGCAGGTCGTCGATAATCTGGAAGGCGATGCCAAAGTGCGTTCCCATCTTGGCGCATTCATCAACCATCGGCTGATCGAAACCTGCCAAAATGCCACCGATGCGCGCTGCGGCGTCAATGAGCGCAGCCGTCTTTCCATCGATGATTTCGTTGTAAGACTTGCGGGAAAGTCCCATGTCGCCGCAATGGTCCAGTTCCATGATTTCACCGATGATGAGCTTGTCGGCTGCGTCGGAGATGATGACGGGCACGTTACGGGCTTTTTCGTCAATGACACAGCGCATGGACTGCGAAAGCACATAGTCGCCAATCAATACGGCAACTTGTGTACCCCACTCACGGTGGGCCGTCTTTTGCCCACGGCGGACGTCCGTTCCATCGATGATGTCGTCGTGGACGAGACTGGCGAGGTGCAAAAGCTCTACGGCTGCGCAGGCGTGTGCGACGCGGTCGATGTCCGGCTTTTGCGTCCCGCAGTTTGCGAGCAGGCAAAGGAGTGTCGAACGGATGCGTTTGCCTTTGCGGCTAAAAAGTGTTACAAGTCGGTCACTAATTCCTGCGGGGGCGTTCTTTGCCACCTGCATAATGACTTCTTCTGTCTTGTCTAGCTCCACTTTAACCAAGTCTCGTGCTTGGGATAAAACGGCTTTGAAGTCTGCCTTTGTCGGACTCATTTAAATATCCAAATCGTTCAAGACTTTATATGCGTTCGTTTCGATGAACTTGCGGCGCGGTTCCACGTCTTCGCCCATGAGCATGCTGAAAATCTGGTCGGCAAGCACACTGTCTTCTACATGGCACTGCTTGAGGAAGCGTGTCTTCGGGTCCATGGTCGTCTCGTTCAGCTGTTCCGGCGACATTTCGCCCAAACCTTTGAATCGGGTAATCGTGACATTCTTCTTGTCTTCGACTTCGGCCATGACCTTGTCCTTTTCGTTTTCGTCGAACAGGTAGCGTTCCTTCTGGCCAACCTTGAGTTTGTACAGAGGCGGCATGGCGAGGTAAATATGGCCTGTATCAATCAACGGGCGCATGTAGCGGAAGAAGAACGTGAGGAGAAGCGTCTGGATGTGGGAACCGTCCACATCAGCATCGGTCATGATGATGATCTTGTCGTAGCGGAGCTTCTCGATCTTGAATTCCGTGCCGATGCCGGTACCGATAGCATTCACCAGGTTCTGGATTTCTTCGGTGTCGAGCACACGGTGGAGGCTTGCCTTTTCGACGTTCAAGATCTTACCGCGGAGCGGGAGGATTGCCTGGAATTCACGGCTACGGCCCATCTTTGCAGAACCACCTGCAGAGTCACCTTCCACGATGAACATTTCGCATTCCTTCGGGTCGCGGCTGGAGCAGTCGGCGAGCTTGCCCGGAAGGCCGCCGCTTTCGAGGACGTTCTTGCGGCGGGCGAGTGTACGTGCGCGGTGGGCTGCTTCACGAGCCACGGCAGCGTTATAAACCTTGTCCAAGATAATCTTGACAGCGGCCGGATTTTCCTGGAAGTATTCTTCGAGCTTCGCGCCAAATGCAGAAGCGACATAGCCTGCAATTTCGGAGTTGCCGAGCTTGCGCTTGGTCTGGCCTTCGAACTGCGGCTGCGACACCTTGATGGCGATAACAGCGGTAAGGCCTTCGCGAATATCGTCCGAGGTAATCTGCGCTTCTTTCTTGCCCTTTGGCATGTCCTGTGCGAACTTCGAGATGACGCGGGTGAGGGCTGTCTTGAAACCCGTCACGTGCGTACCGCCATCGTAAGTATTGACGTTGTTGACGAAACTGAAGAAGTTTTCCTGATAACCGTCGTTGTACCACATGGCAACTTCGAGCGGGTATTGACCATCGGGGAGCAGCAAGTGGATCGGTTCTGCAAAAAGCGGTGTGCGGTGCTCGTCCACGTAACGCACAAATTCAGAAACACCACCGGGGAAGCAGAACGTATCGGTCTGCTTGTGTTCCGGATCGCGTTCGTCGGTGAGTGTCAAGCGAAGACCGCTCATGAGGAATGCGAGTTCGCGGAAACGCGTGGCGAGCGTGTCGTACACGTAAACGGTTTCGGAGAAGATTGTATCGTCCGGATAAAATTCAACGGATGTTCCGGTCGTTCCGTCGGATTCTCCGATATCGACCTGCGGGCCGCATGGAATGCCACGTGCAAATTCCTGACGGACAACGCGGCCATTGCGGCGCACGGTCACGATAAGCTTGTTAGAAAGTGCGTTCACGCAGCTCACGCCCACGCCATGCAAACCGGCGGAAACTTTATAGGAGCTATTGTTGAACTTACCACCGGCGTGGAGCTTGGTCATCACGACCTGGATGGTACCCACCTTTTCCTTCGGGTGGATGTCGGTCGGAATGCCACGGCCGTTGTCGGTGACGCGGATGCCGTTACCCGGCAAAATCGAAATTTCGATATGGTTGCAGAAGCCAGCCAAAGCTTCGTCCACGGAGTTATCGACCACTTCCCAAACGAGGTGGTGAAGCCCGCGAATATCGGTGGAACCAATGTACATTGCAGGGCGGACACGAACTGCTTCTAGACCTTCGAGAACGGTAATGCTTGAACCGCTATAATCTGCTTCCGCCTTCTTTACTTCTTCTGTTTCTTCTGCCATAATTCCTCTTTAAACCCCTCTTAGATGAACCGTATTCCTTGAATAAATGGCTTCCCTAAGAGGGTATTACATTTCCCAATAATAGCTTTTTTTTGGAGGTTCATTTCGAACTTCAACGCCGAATTGGCGACCTTAAGTACCAATATATTTTTGTCGATTTTCTCGGGTTTTACATGGCCTACCAGGAGGGGCCCAACCACCTCCGAAAACCGCTCCGAAATGGTCTTGAAGTTGATATCTTCGGTGATATGGTTCTTCTGGAGAACGCGCTCCAAAAGGACCTGGATGTCCTGAACTTTGTTCCCCGTATAGCTCTTGTTGCTCGTGCGTTTTGTTTCGAACATTTGTACAAATTTATCGCGTTAGACAAGCAGCAATTTGGAGAGGGTGAACCCGCCAATAAGGATGCTTGTCATGCCGGCGACCACGGTTGCCTTGGTGCTCTTGCCCACGCCTTCTGCACCGCTATGGGTAAAGAAACCGAAGAAGCAGGCGTAACTCGAAATGAAGAACCCGTAAAGTGTTGCTTTGATAAGGCCAACGACCAGATCCCAGTTCTGGTAGAACATGCGTACGCCGTAGAAGAACACCGACCACGAAACTTCCTTGTAGAGGTGGGCGACTTCGTAACCACCGACAATGCCGATAAAGATGCTCAAAATTGTAAGCACCGGAAGCATGATGACGGTTGCAATGAGTCTTGGTGCAAGCAAGTATTTGTAAGGATTGAGTCCTAATACTTTGTATGCATCAAGCTGCTCCGTAACCGCCATGGTTCCAAGCTCGGAGCACATCGAAGCGCCAATACGCCCTGCAAGCACCATCGCCGTAAGAATCGGGCAGAGTTCCACCATCACGGACTTGCCGACAGCCATGCCGACAAACATCATGGGAATCATGTCGCCAAACTGGTAGGCGAGCTGCCATGACATAATGGCGCCTGTGGCAAGCGAGGCCGCGAACACCACGGGAATACTCGTGATACCCACGTGATGCATCTGTTCTACGGTCGTATGCAAGTTGGTGAAGGCTCCGGGAATGTTCTTGAACAGCTCCCAGATGAACAGCACGTAACCTACAACCTTATTGAGGAAGCGTCTTACGGCTTGTCCGAGGCCCTCGGCCATTTTATTCATTAACGAAATCAATTTGAACCGTTATTTCTTTGGCTTTGCGGCGTTCTTCTTCTGTTTCGGCGGAGCGCTGATGGCTTTCTTGTAAAGCTGCGTGTCGCTTAGGTACTTGATAGCTTCGTTCAACTGCTTGTCGCGCTTGAGCGAGAATGCCGTGCTGACGGAGTCGTTCACGAATGCCGTGAGAAGTTCGCGCTTGATGCCATCCTTGATGTAGTCCTTGTTGGCTTCGAACTGGGCATCGCGGTTATCTTCAAGAGCCTTGCGCATTTCGCTGATGCGCTTCACGAGCGTTGAATCAGAGATGGTCTTTGCGCTGTCACCCATGTAGTTCTGTTCGCGGATGATGCTCTTTTCGAGCTGGTCCACGCCGACGAGTGCGTTGCTCTTCACCTTCATGAAGTTCGTGTCCTTCTTGCAGAACGCCTTGAACTGCGTGAAGAGAGAATCCGGCACTGCCCATTCGGAATTCACCTTGACGCCTGCCTTTTCGAGGCTCGGGCGGATCTTGACAGCGAACTTGAAGTACATGGCCATACGTTCCTGCACCTGGACGACCCACGGCATCGGATCGAGTTCTACATCGACGTCCGGCGTAATGCCGCCACCGCCGAACATCATACGGCCGTTGTTCGTGTAGAACGTGTCGCGCTTTGCGGTGTCTGCCTTGACAGTATCAGCCTTGGCGGTTTCCTTTTCGTCAGCATCGATGTCTTCTTCTTCCTGGAGCTTGAGTCCCTTGATGCCGTTTTCAGGCTTGTTGATGCAACGACCGAAGGGGAGGTAGTAGAATGCGGTTGTGAGCTTGAGGGCGTTCCCTTGGTTGTCGAGCGGGAAGATGGTCTGCACGGAACCCTTACCGAACGAGGTCTTACCGACGATCAAGGCTCGGTCCCAGTCTTGCAGTGCGCCGGAAACAATTTCAGCAGCGCTTGCGGAACCCTGGTTTACAAGGACGACCATCGGAACTTCGGGCTTCACGAGTGGAGTCCTGCGGGCGGCGCTTTCGGTCTTCTGTGTGCGGCCACGGGTGCTCACGATGACGTTACCCGGCTTGAGGAAAAGTTCGCTGATTTCGATAGCCTGGTTCAGAAGTCCACCGGGATTGTAGCGCATGTCGAGGATGAGCTTCTTCATGCCCTGCTTCTGGAGACCTCGGATGGCGTTTTCGACATCGCTTGTAGTCTTGTCGCTAAAGGTTGCAAGCTTGATATAGCCGATTTCCGGAGTGACCATGCCGTAGTAAGGAACTGCATGTACAATAATTTCGGCTCTTGTAATGGTGTAGTCCATGAGGTCGGGAACGCCTTCGCGTTCAATGGCGACGGTCACGTCTGTGCCGATCTTGCCACGGAGTTTGTTGACGGCGTCATCAAGCGACATGCCTTTCGTTTCCTTGCCGTCAATTTTGCGGATGCGGTCTCCAGCGCGGATGCCGAGCTTGAATGCCGGTGTGCCGGAAAGCGGCGAAATGACGGTGAGGATGTTGTCGCGGAGGCTGATGGTAATACCCACGCCACCGAACTTGCCTTCCATGGAAACGCGGAGGCTTTCGTAGTCTTTAGGGGAGAATACGGTTGTGTGCGGGTCCAATATGTTTCTGATGCCATTGATGGCGGCGTCCGTGAGTTCCGTCGGGTTGACGTTTTCAACGTACTTGCGGTTGACTTCGGAAAGGACCTTGTTCAATCGTGAAACTTCATCGTAGAAATCTCCGGGAGGAGTTTTCTTGTCGGTTGCTGCGTTCGCGATGCAAAGCGCGGACAGCGTTGCCATAAATACAGAGCGGAAACAAAAAGATTTAAACATCATACGTTAAAAATACAATTTCCTAAAAAAAAACACCACCTTGTAAGGAAAAACCGGCTATGAATAGCCGGTTTTTTATGAAAGGAGAGAGTATGAAACTTGTTTGGAGCAATAAGGGCGTTATGCAGCTTCGCAGAGGAGGCGTTCGACGTCGGCTTCGCGGAGCTTGTTCAAGGCGTTTTCCTTGAGCTGGCGTACGCGTTCCTTGGAAAGACCCACCATCGGTGCGATTTCCTTCAGGTTCAGGTCGGAATCCATCTTGAAACCGTAATAGAGCTTGATGATTTCCTTTTCCTGGCTGGAGAGGTTCTTGTTCAGGACCTTGTCGAAAACTTCTGCGCGGTTGTTGTTGTCAGCAAGCTCGTCGGTGCGGTTCTGCGTATCCGAAATGGTATCGCCAAGCGTTGCGTCGCCATCTTCATTGACCGGAGCATCGAGCGAAGAAGCGGAGCTGCCCATCATCAGGATCTTTTCGATTTCGTCGGCCTTGTACTTGGAGAGACCCTCGAGATTCTGGGTGTTGACGGTGAATGTCCCGCCGATCACTTGGTGCATGTCCTTTGCATGACGGTTGAAGCGACGGAGCATCAGTTCCTTTTCGGCGCTGATACGGATCATGCGGCCTTTTTCAGAAAGGGCGCGAGTGATATTCTGGCGAATCCACCACACGGCGTAGCTGATAAACTTGATTTTCTGGGAGCGGTCAAATCGACGTGCTGCTTCGATGAGGCCCATGTTCCCTTCGTTGATCAGTTCCATGATGTCGAGGCCGCGACCCTTGTAGAGGTTGGCGATGTTCACGACAAAGCGGAGATTGGAGTTGACCAACATATCCAAAGCGGTCTTGTTGCCTTCGGCGGACTTCTGGAGCAATACGGCTTCCTGTTCTCTAGTGAGCAAAGGATAGCGTGAAATGTCATTCAGGTATTGCATGTAGATGTCTTTCTGATCTCGATTGTTAAGGGTTTTCATGGTGACCTCCTCATTTTTACATCATCAAATTTACCTCCAGTTTGAAATCCTTGTGTCATTACTTAGAGTGCTGCGTGCAAAAGTTAAATTGAGTTTTTGTTAAAAAAGTTCGTGATTTTTGTCACGAAATTGTCATGACCGCCAAAAATAGTGGTCAAATGACTAAATTTTTTGCTATGAAAGACAATAGCACTACAAATTGCACGGAAAAATGTGCTGGATTTTTCCAAAAGACACGCGATAAACTTGCTGTATTACAAGAAAGTGACTTTGAACGTAATGAAAAGAAGTTGCGCGAACTCTTGAAAGACGAACGAGAATTGATCCAGTTCCCGATTCCTTTGTTCATGCCGGTCCTCTTTGTCTGGCTGTTTATGATTTTGTTCCCGCTGGTGTTGATTCTTGATACGTCGAACTCGACGCACTTTGCTATTCGCTTAGAAGGTATAATCCGCTTTTACTTTCCGCTATTGAGTTCTCTGTTTATTTTCGCATTGAACCAAAAATTCCTTGTTCCATCGTATGTGTTTAAAAAACGCTATGCTAGTTATTTTGCTCTAAACTCATTACTCGTGGTCGTTGCGCTGTTTATTCGTGAGGTGACGTACTTTTTAATGGAGCGAATGCCTGGCGAAGGTGTAAGCGAATTTTTTAAAACATATTGTTTTTTGTTTGTTAAAGGGCACTTTAGTTTAAGTGCCGTTGTATCTTTTGTAATATTGGTTTGCTTTGTCTGTGTGCTATGTGTTTTGTACCATTTGATGTTTCGCCAGATTGTGCGCGCGTTTGTGCTGCGTGAACGGAAACGGATGGAATTGCAGTATGAACTTGATTTCTTGAAGAACCAGCTGAGTCCGCATTTTCTCTTTAATACCTTGAATAATATTTCTGCGCTTATCCAGATCGATTCGAAGCGCGCTGAAAGTTCTATGAATAAACTTTCGCAACTTTTGAGGGTCATGCTTTATCAGGTGAAAGATAAATATATCACGTTGCAGGAGGATGTGGATATTTTGCAGAAGTATGCGGATCTGGAAAAGCTGCGCCTGGATGACAGTTTTGATTTCTCATTTAATGTGCATCTTGAAAATCCGAACTTGATGATTGAGCCTTTGTTGATAATGCCCTTGATGGAAAATGCGATGAAGCATTGCGTTAATCCCAAAGGCAAAAGCTTTGCGCATGTGACAATTGTGCAAAAGGGAAATGAGCTTCGGTTCCATTCCGAGAATTCTAATTTCCCGAGAAAATCCAGTCGCAAGGATAGCGGGCTTGGCCTTTCGACTTTTGAAAAGCGCCTGGATTTAATTTATTCTGGCTCGTATGAGTATTCTGTGAATATTGTCGATGATGTTTATATTAGCGACTTGATTATTCACCTAAAAGAAGAAAATTCATAAATTATTAAAAATCCCCTTTACACTTTAAAAAAAATATTGTAGTTTAATTACCGCTCCATTTTTGTCGGGGCGGTTTATTATATTCTTGCTTAAATTTTTTCCTTACATCATTTAATAAATCCTTACGGCTGAATAAGCCTGTTTATTCTCAAAATCAATAGAAGGAAAATCCTATGCTTTGTAGGATGTTTAAGGGTATGGCCTTAGCGGGAGCCTTGTGCTTTTTTAATAGCCATGCCGAAGAATGTAAGGGTGTTGCGCTGTATTCGAACGGCAGCGACAGTGGTCTAATGCTTGAAACGGGGAGGACCTTCCCCGAACCGCCGGAATGGAGGGCTAACTGGGGAAATTTCGGTGCAATGAAAGCTCCGTATATCCGATTGTCGGGTATAAAGAACGTGCAGAGTGATTGGAAAGGATTGCTTTCGTTTCCGGCTTTACCTTTGCGCGTTGATGCGGGAGAACTGCTTCTGAAAGTGCGTTCTACACAAAATGCAACTTTTGGAGTTTGGCTTAAAGGCAAGGCTTCGGAAAGCCGCGTCCACTATGCGAATTTGATTGCGGAAAAAACGGAAATACTTGAAATTCCGCTTGCAAGTCTTGGCGTGACGGGAGCGTTTGATGTTGCAAATGTGGGTGTGGGATTGTTTAATGTTCCACAGTATCAGTATACAACGCTCTTTATCGATGATGTTGAATTCAGCTGTGTCAAGAACGGCGTTAGTGCAGGAAGTTCTTCGTCTTCTGTCACGGTGACGGATTCACCGGGCGATTTGGAATATGAATATTCAAATGTAGATGCTTGGTCTAGTCAACGTAATGCGCGACTTTTACCGACCGTGGAAACGGAATTTAGCGCAGCGTATTCTCCACAATTGAGAAACGCGCTTATTTCAAGTACGAATGGTGATTTCCTGATAAGTGAACTAGAGCATATGAAAATTGTGAATACTGTTCACGCTGCTGAAATGACTCCCCAGAAATCAAGAACGACATGGTATGATAATTTGTATTCTGTAGTGCGTAACCGGTTGCGCGAAAATGTAATTGCAAACCCCAAGCAGCTTTATTTTGAGGCTGAGGCGATTGCTGCAAGATCTGATTATACGGTAATTCCCTTGCTTGTTGCGGATCTGGATTATGTATATAGGGCGTGTGCCGATGCGGATTGCTCGACGGCTAAGAACGTGAATGCGCATTTACTTACGGCGGGATTGCCGACTTCTTTTGTGCGGGGATCGAAAATGATTCTTGTGCTGGACTCGTATTTTTTTGTGACGAAACAGAGGGATTTGCCTTCAATTTCTGTTTGCGTTTCTGGGAAGTGCAATGTTTTATCGGTTAATGGAAAGACTGAACTGGAATTTGCTTCGACGGGAACGCAAAAGATTGTTGTTAAGATGAAACGTGGTGATAGAACTGTTGAACAGAATCTTTTTGTGGAGGTGAAATAATGATGCGCTATATATGGCTTGCCGTTGTTGCCATGCTTTCGACAAATGCTATGGCTGAAAATAGAGATTATTCTTTCTTTGTGGATAGCCAGGATCGGCTATGCATGGAAAAGAGTAAATTTTTTATAAATGTATTTGGGGTTGATGCTGCCGAAGATGTTTGTCATGGTATAACGGAATCGGTTCGGATCCGAATAGTTGATGCTCCTGTTGATGAAAGTTCTTTGGCAGGTGTGTACTTGGAACGCCCGTTTATGATTATTGACGGGATCAATTTGGATCCGGTTGAAAAGAAAACATTGACGGATTTAGAAGCTGAAGTTCAGCAGGTTGGCCTTCCAAAGATTCTCAAGAGTCTTGGCTATACGCCGATTCTTGTTCAATTTACAGAAACGGTGCGGCGATCGTTACAGGAAAATTCAAAGGTGCTGAGCCAGCTGTTTTCTTTTTTGAATAACAATAAGCAGATCCCGTTTCCAGGAGCAAAAGAGGATGGCTTTGTCGTGATGGGCATAAGCCAAGGTGGCGTTATTGGACGTTATGGTGCATATCTGTACGATACTCATCGTGGTAAAAACGATGCTCCGATTCGTTTATTCTCGTCACTGGATTCGCCTCACCAGGGCGCCGTTATGCCGAAGGGCCTTTTTAATACAGTTGCATTCTGGAGCGATGAGGGTGGTTCTTCTGCTGCGGAGATGTTTAAGGATGTCTTGCTTGCGAAAGGGGCCGCAGATCTTTTGCTGTATGAAAACAAGTGTGAAGGAAAATCCTGTAAGTCGGAAGTGAATACGAAGGGACGGTTCCTTTTTGAGGATTATCGTAAGGCGGCTGAATACAAAGGATTTCCGACTGTATTGATTGCTCAGGGGCAGTTGAAAGGTTTTATCCCTGAACACAAGGATGAGTATTTCCGCTTGGAACGACATGTGGAAAAAGGTCCTTTTACGCTTGGATCTGCTATTAGCCGTATGTTTTATTCGGAAACGGAAAACGGTCAGATTGCCTATAATCGCAAGAAAGAAAAAACGGAAGATGAGAGCAAGTCTGATTTTCGTGGAAGGACGGAGTTTGATTTTATTCAAGGTTCTACTTATCCTTTTGCAGCGACGCTTTACAATTCGTTCCGTCAGGGATTTCTCGATGCAATGCCGGAAGACATGAAATTGAATTTGCTTGGGTTAAGCATAAAATTGAATGCGTCCTGGACTAAGGATGTTCTGACTCAAGATCGTAGCACATTTATCCCGACCGTAAGTGCGATGGACTTGAAATGCAATGGCGATCTGGCGGTCAAGTCGGATTGTGGCTTTACGCAGTCTTCTATAGGGTTCCCGTTTGAAAATCCAGGCAACAGAAGTTCGGCAAATGCTGCTTTTGCTGTGGATCCGACGCATCCGCGTTATAATGAAGCGATTAGCGGACGCCATGTGGAAATGCCTTTTGAAAATGGAAGTGTCAATGCTTCTGTGCTGAATGGCATGCAGGTCGATCTGTGGAGAATTTTATGTGAGGTTGCCAAGTATGATTTTGATTCGCAATTGGGGCAATTCAGAAATCCTAAGCTGGTTGGGTTCTTTTCTCCAGATACAAAGTGCCTGGATGCGAACAAGATGCCAGATGTCATCCGAAATGCGGGCGCTGTCCAGGAATATCCTTTTGCCTATGCGCGTTATGACTACAATGCAGACGCTTCGGAAAAGAATGCGGCTGTGAGGTTTAAGCTTCCGGCAGGCTGGAAAAAGGTGTCTCTTTGGGACCATGGCGTAAACATTCAGGCAAATTCCTCATTTGAAGTGGATGTTAAAGTGAATAACCTGAACGGTAACTGGATGAAGGCGGAGCTTTTGGTTTGTAGACTGAAAAGTTGTTCGGGCTATTTGCAGTTGACGGAAGTGCCTGTCCCTGTTGATGGAAAAACGCATACACTTCGCTGGCGGATGCCAGCAAATGATGGGGCGCTAAATGGAATGCGTTGGTTCCGCTTAGTGCTTAATTCTGATGGTGGTGATGTGACCATTATGAATCCTCACATGGTCTTGAATACACGCGGAGATGTTCCTGTTCCGCCAAAGATCAGCTCGGCAAGCATTTATCCAAGCAGTTATGAGGTTGTTCCGTGGGATTCTGGAGTCCATGTAAAACCGTATGATGATATGTCTGGCTCAGGACTTGAAATTCTTTATGAAAAAGCTAGACATGGTGTACATTTTGAATTTGGAAGGCTGGTTTCGATGGATGACTATAGAAATCTTGTTGTTGATTATTGGCCTGGAACTTGCCAGCGGACGTATGCTTATTTTGACTCGAAAAAAATGACTGAGGCCAATCTTGCTAACGGTAGTTTGCAAAATGGCTTTGTACGCAAAATTTTACCTTTGGCCGAAATCATAGATTTGAATGTTACGCCACATGGCTCTGAATCCGCTCACCGCTTGAATTTGCAATCGTCTTTAGCAAATGAACGCTGTGTTGTAAAGTCAATAAGGCTGGAGTAATGTTATCTTGATATGCTGAACAAATTATGGTATATTATTTCTGCAAAACAAATAAGTAGGAGAACTAAAAAATGAAAAAAACAATTCTTTTAGGTATGCTGTCCGCCGTCGCGTTGTCGTTGTGCGGCTGCCTGAATCCGCATTTGGGTTCGATGGGGGCATCGACGATGATTGTCGCTCATCAGCCGCGGCTAGCTGTTAACGGGGATTCCTCTGCGATGACTTTGTCTGTCGATGCTTTTGGCGGAGCCAAAATGCAGGGACGAAATGTTAAGGACGGATTTTCTGCGGGTGCAACAGTTGCGTTGAATTACAGGCCGTTTGGATTTTCTTCACCGTTGTATGTCGGGGCTGCTTTTGGGGGCAAGGGCGGCAATGTATCGCTCAATTGCTCGGAAGCGGGCAAGTGCAATGATGGCTATATGGCCTGGCTTGAAACTCCGGACGGCAGGAAAAAGTATTCGTTCTGGAATGTGCAAGAACGTATCGCCATCGGCGCTGACTTTGACGTAGGCCCTGTAATCTTAGGCGTGGGTGCTGGGATCCAGACGTTTGAAGGCGGTGGCGATTATGACGATATTCGCGACTATCTCGGGAAGAGCCTTGCTGAAAATGACGACGAAGGGTATGGTGCAAAACTTTATTCTACGGCTCGCGTTGGTGCTAGACTTGGGCAATATGGCGTAATTGCTTTTGATGCCGACTTCATGTGGCTCAAAACGCTGAATGTCGGATTTATGCTCAATTACTTCCATCCGTCTGGATTCCACGGCGGTATCTTTGCTGCGCAAAAGGTTGGCTATGGCGTGAATGTCGGCAAGACATTTAGCTTCTAGTCGATAATAACGCGTGACGCCGTTCGATAGGCTCTGTGTTCTTGTTGAATTGAAGCAAAAAAGGCTTCGAGCATTTGCTCGAAGCCTTTTCAATGCTTGGGGCGAAGTCTTTAGACTTTCGCGAAAGCCTCTTACTTGCTGAGGGTCTGAACCTGAACGTCCCAGCTCTGGTTGCCGAGGGCGATACGGTATGTGCTTGCTGCCCCTGCCTTCATGTTCTTGGTGTCAACAGCAGGTGCTGCATTCGGGTCCTTCTTCGGCACGCCAATGTGGCGGTTGCCCTTGAGGAATTCGATACCCTTGTTGCCAGCCTTCGTCTGGAGGCAGCCCGTGATGAA
>NZ_JBGUHR010000079.1:0-52848 GCF_045112255.1 Fibrobacter sp. | reverse complement strand
ATGTTTTGCAGCTTCTTCGCCAGAAATAGTTTCGTGTTCGGTATCCGTTTCAGGCTGTTTAAACTGGCTCCAATCAAAACATTGTGGCTCTTTTGAATGCACCACCTTTACCGATGGCAAGGCGTTTCCAAGTTTCCGATTGAGCGATTCCCCAAGATCCAGTTGCAAAGTCGTTCCAATGGATCCTGTATAAAGAACGCATAAACCATTCCAATTGGTCACATCGGCCGATAGCGCAGCGCCACTAGAATCAAAGCCCGCCACAAAAAAACCTATTTTAACAAAAGGATCGTATGTAAGGCTCCCTTTTGCAAATCGCACATCAGCCTCCAACATTCCTTCAAACTCAGGAACAACAAAATCTCCATCAATCCATTTAATAAATGATTCCCCGCCTTCCAAGGAATCGGTTTCAAAGAAAAATTCCCCAGCCCGGTCTCCAAATTTAGAGGAATCGTCTAAATAAACATTTGTTCTTACTTTACGATCTCGCCTCGACCACAAATCGCCCTCGCCATGGGAAGGGATGGAAAGGCAACCCCGCTCCCTCCAATGGCCGCTTACCTTGCATAGACTCAAATGAGATGAAGAAGAACTAGACTCCACCACAGATGAACTTGATTCCATTTCAGAAGAGCTGCTCTGTGCATTTAACGAAGAACT
This sequence comes from Fibrobacter sp., assembly GCF_045112255.1. GTDB lineage: Bacteria > Fibrobacterota > Fibrobacteria > Fibrobacterales > Fibrobacteraceae > Fibrobacter. The sequence goes on along the minus strand of NZ_JBGUHR010000079.1, from coordinate 52,185 downwards.
CGACACGTCTATTTCCAGACTGCTTGACGAATTATTTTTTGCAGTCCCTGCGCCAGGGTCGTCGAATGGTTCCGTAATGCTACCGTTTTCGCTTGAACACGCAAGCATCACAAGCGCAAACGCACCTAAGGCCATACAAAGTTTCTTGTTCATATCACGCCTCCTCATTCATAATGAATATACTCTAAAATTTATCACAAATCAACATGCAACAATCTGAAAATTCAAATTATTCACAAACATACACATTCAAGTCTACGTTTAAAACAAGTCAGGAACAAGCGAGCCACGCCTCCCATACGCCACCTGCATTGCGTCTTTCGGGGCAAAATCGACTCGGTAGAACTTTGCAAACTGGTGTACAACGACATTGCGAGCCAGAACACGACCATAAATAGCCTTTGAGACCTGTCCCATCGTAACAGATGCGATAGGTGCATAAATCGTGCCAGCCCACATGCCATCCAAAAAGAACCGTTGTGACGAATGATGTACAAGCTTAAATCCCTTAGCGACACTGACCCAATATTGGGTATTGCTTACAGGCTCACTGTTATAAGTATTCCAAATAATTTTTCCATTTGTATGGAGAACGGTCTCCCTACCCGGTTCTGCAAAACGAATCGTCGCACCCGCATCTATCTGTAGAAGAGATTCGACAAACATCCTGCCCGGTTCAATTATCAATGTTCCTCCAGCCTGAACGATCAACGAATTTAAAAGCTCTCTATCCTTCAAATGGTAGATTTCTCCATTTTGAACAATCTTGTTTTTAGATTTTGGGATTTCAGGCATATCTATAGAATAGGCGAAAATAAGACCATAAGGCCATTGCCTAAAAAAATGAAGATTAACATTTCCTTGTATCAAGGATCCATTCTGTCGTGAAAAACACTCAGAAATATCATGAGTTTTCAAAATCTTTTCAAGATCACCATCATATTTCAACATATCATCATGAGATATAGAAAAAGCGAACGCATTGAGATCTCCATGGACTACCGCAGAACTACGGGCAATAGACTTTTCTCGTTTATTAGGATAAGCCACAGTAATGGGGTTACTCACAAAATCAACATTACCAACATGTGCCCTAGCCCCGATACTAAGCGGCGTATATGAAACCCCATACGAAAAAACATCTTCATCGGCAGAAGCTATATTGCAATAGGAATTACTTTCTGTTTGAGTGTTATAGCATCTGACATTATCATTAATTTTCACATATTCACGCCCGAAAATAGCATAGTCTCCAGGAATATCCATATTTTCAATCGCAGGCGTACTCACAAATCTATTATGATAATCCACAAGGCCGTCAACATAGCCATCTCCGTCGTTATCCGGGTCAATTTCTGCATATTTTCCATCGCAGTCTTTATCACCAGTATCATTAAGTCCATAAAATGCTCGAGCAATAGGATTGAACATCTTGACTCCATCAATTATAGCATAATCACCATACCCATGCGTTACACCGCATTTCAGGTTATCCAGCGGCCGCGCAAATACCGTATATTCATAAATTTCACGTTTATCTTCTATACCGTCATTATCTGAATCCACCAAATTTGGATTCGTATGGAATCTGTTTACTTCTTCAAAATCCGTAATTCCATCACCATCAAAATCCCTATGGACTAGCTCATCAGACATCTGTACATTGCCATACGTAACATCAGGAATCAAATAAAACTTAATATCACGAGAATATAGTTCTGTGGGAATATTGCCTTCATTATCTACAAACGCATAATAAAACGCATAATTATCAGCCGCCCCTACGTAACCATAAATAACCATGACATGCTTCGGTATACTTACAAAAACAAGTTTATTATGGTCTATTGCATTCTTAACGGTTTCATAAGAAGGTGCTCCTTTAGTATAATTCAACTTTTCCACCTTCAATGCCCATTTCATAGCTTCAACAGAACCACCAGTGGGGTCGCCCGTTAATGGATCTAATGTTTTATAATCCATATCCCCACCTGAATTAAAAAACGGAGCTACATGAGAATCGTAATCAAGGATTTTTCCCTTATAAACAATTTCATCCTGAGTCAAGTTTCCGCCATAAAAATGATTCATGACTTGTATAGCGACTGCCCAGCACCTATTTTCTTCATGATATTCTAATCTATCCGCATCGACATTTGGCCTATCCCATGAATACTTACCTATTTCACCCAAGTATCCAAGGTTCAGCATTCTTGTATCCCGACGGGCCTTAATTCTTTCTATTTTAAGCTGTTTGTAAATACGCGTATCTATATCCGCCATAACAACCTGAACATTGTACATATTAGGGTATTCAGTACCATCCCCATCCTTTGACACCATCGTAAACTCTTCATCTCCAATCACGGTCCAAGAATAATTCCCCTGATTAAGAGGTAGCACAACAGAAGTTTTCGACGTTGTTTGGTTATATACATCACTACCATTTTGATCACGTACAATAACTCTGTACGTTTCTACCCCATTTACAGGGAGCCAACTGAAAAGCACTTTGTTTTCACCAGGAATCTGCTTAACAACATGTTCGTTTGGAAATGTCATGATTGGCAATGGAGTAGAAACAACTTTCGCCGGATCGTCGTTACTCGTGAAACTAAACCAGTCGTTCGTTTCTACACCTGATTTTTGGGGATTAAGGCGGAAGTACGTATTTTTAGTATAATCAGCGTTATGCAGTCGGACACGCTCTTCAGCAGGGAAAAAATCCTGAGAGTCTTTCCACAATCCCGCTCCAATTGCGGCAGCGGAGTGAGTTCCTGCCTGGCCCCACGCAACATACGATACCATAGATGAATCTTTTTTCAACATCGCCTCACCAACATCATTCCAGTCAAAATCAGGCAAGACCAATGTTTTTGAAGATTCGCCACAAGCAGCTTGGCTCTGACAAATTCGAATAACGTCACCTGCAGCGAGAGAATCATTTCCAAGAGAAAATTCAGATTCGCTAGAGCCAACAAGCTTAAGATCGGACAGTGCAGCCGTAGACTTGCCGACATTCTTTAGTTCCAGCCAAGAATGTTCAGAAAACTTAAGTCCAGAAATTTTAACATTCATAGATCCAGGCTTTTCTTGTACATTCGGCATTTCGCCAAAAATAACATCATCTCCCGAAAGCAAAATGATCTTCGTATTTTTCACAAACGATGAAGAACTCTGATAGCTATAATCCTGAGTTTTACCCCGAATGGGATCTTTACGCAACGCAAGACTAAATCCGGCCATATCAGGATAATAGCCAACCGGTATTGATGGGATACTCAGTTCAAAATATGCAAGATTATCATTTATGTTTGACGAAGATACAGTCGCATTGGATAAATAATATTCTTCAACAACATACGGTGCTTCTGTCCTATGGAAATAATAACGCAATTTAGCGTTATTGATAGGCGACCCAGAATCATTGTTTATTCGTATTCGAACACCCGTTATATCAGGATTATTCTGCTGCTCATCGTAAAAATCTACAGAGATGGCAAAAATTTGGCTCACCATAAATAAAGCAAGCACTATGCTTTTTATCTTCATCACACTCAACCCATTTTATTTATAATACAAGCGTTGAAATTTTCAACAAGCTCATTATAAATATATGACAAAATAACTAAAATAAACAACAAAACAAATAAAAAGCAAAAAGCACAAAACTGTAGTGTTTAAAATTTATTCAAAATCGCTTGTTTGTTTAGTTTTTTTTTACAAAATAAGTATTTTTTTTGTAAGCACCTACGATGATTATACAAGAAAAGGTGGCTTGTGGGCCACCTTTTTTTTTCGCTTTTCCAGAAGGCGCTATCTCTTGCCTTCGCGCTTGTAGCGTTCGATGCATTCCTGATAGAAGTCGAAAGTCTGCTTGGCAATCGTCTTCCAGCTGAACACGTCAATAGCGCGCTTGCGGCTGACTTCGCCCATCTTCTTTGCAAGTTCCGGATTTTCGAGAATCTTGTTAAGCTTGTTCGCAAAGTCCGTCTGAAAAGCCTTCGGGTCAGCCGGTTCAAAGTTCGTCTCGGACACGGCCTTGAGCGGCACGAGGTAACCCGTTTCGCCATCGACGATGATTTCCGGGATGCCACCAACAGCGCTACCCACAACTGGCGTTCCGCAGCTCATGGCTTCGAGATTGATGATGCCGAACGGTTCGTAGAGCGACGGCGTTGCAAACACGGTTGCATGGCTGTAGAGCACACGAAGTTCCGTATGCGGCACAGCATCCTGAATCCACACGACACCATCGCGCGTCTTCTGAACTTCTTCAATCAAACGCTTGCATTCGTCAGCAAGTTCCTGCGTGTCCGGCGCACCAGCGCAAAGCACCACCTGGGCATTCTTGTCAATCTGCGGAATAGCCTGAATAAGCTGGCTGATGCCCTTCTGGCGCGTAATGCGGCCCACAAAAAGCACGAACGGACGCTTCGGATCCACGCCCCACTTCTTCAAGATTTCTTCATCGAATGTCGGCTTGTAAAAGTCCGGATCGATACCGTTGTAGATAACCTTCACGCGGTCTTCCGGCACTCCGTACAACTTCATCACATCGCGCTTCATGCCTTCGCTCACGGCAATCACGCCGTCAGCGGCTTCGTAAGCGGTGCGTTCAATCCAGCAGCTCATGTTATAGCCGCCGTCACCGAGCTGTTCGGCCTTCCACGGACGGTGCGGTTCAAGCGAATGCGTCGTAAGGATCAGCGGGCACTGCAAAAGGCGGCTTGCCACCACGCCACCGAAATGGCTGTACCACGTATGGCAATGAATCACATCGATATCCTTGAGCGAGGACATCCACTGCAAATTAATATCGAGCGGCTTCAAGATTTTCTTGAAGCGTTCGTCTGCCGGATTATGATCAAGCTTCTGGCTAAAACCAATGGCTCGGATATTGTCTGCATCATCGTTCTGAGGGCCAAAGCAACGTGCTTCGATGTGGCAGAGCTTGGAAAGTTCCTGGCTCAAGAACTTAACGTGGATACCTGCACCGCCATAGATTTCTGGCGGGAATTCATTAGTAAGAATAGCAGCGTTCATAGTACAGCAAACAGTGTTTAGTGGACAGGGGTTCGGTGAATGTCCGCAAACTGTTTTCGTGAATAATTATAAAAAAAACACCTCGACCGCACGGATCGAGGCGCTTGGTGTTTGGAGTGTTTAAGTGATTAGAAGTTCTTGCACTGGCCCTTCCAATGGCCACGTTCACCGACAATTTCACCGTTGATATACTTGCCACTCGTACCGACGAAATCAGCCTTGCGGTTGTCTTCGCCACCGAGGTGCCAACGCATCCAGGCAACCGTTGCAGCCATGCCGCCCCACGGGCCGGAACCATGGCCCCAGCCGCATTCGCCCTGCTGGCATTCATTACCCTGGCCGCCAGTCATCTTGATAAGGCATGCCGGAGCCTTGACGCCCTGGTTGTTATAGTCCGCTTCGGCGTTCGGGCGTTCCATGCCACCTTCGCCATAAACGATACCGATAGTCTTGCTTGTTGAAACCTGAGACATCGCCGTATGTCCGAGGTCGCCGCTGTTGTTGAGCATAGCGGTAATCACGCGATCGTCCTTGATGAGGGCCTGTTCAGATTCGAGGCCGCCCATCGAGTGACCGGAGCAACCGACCTTCGTCAAGTCAAGCTTCTGGTACAACGGATCATTCGGATCCTTGTTCTTTTTATCGAGCCAGTTGAGGGCCGGAATCGCCTGAGTAGCGTTACCCGGAGATTCGCGGAGCGCAATCACGACAAAACCGTGAGAAGCCAAGCGACGGATAATTCCACCGTATGCACCCGGTTCCGTGCCGCCACCCGGGCCCCACACGACAACAGCGTGCTTCTGATCGTTCGAAAGCTGTTCCGGATAAGCAAGGATTCCACCGCCATCGTGGCCGGTGCGTTCAATGTACTTGACCTTCAGCTGATCCTTCGTTTCGTCCGTGCCTTCGGCGAGGAAAACGCCCTTCGGCTTCGGAGCTTCGCTCGAACTAGATTCGACCTTCTTTTCGGAGCTAGAGCTTTCAACCTTTGCGGAACTGGAAACGGGAGCGACATCGGAACTAGAGGCCGGAGCAGTTGCAGAGCTTGAAACAGGGGCCGCAACAGAACTGGAGCTTGTGGCAACATCTGCGGAAGATTCTGCGCCCGGAACGACAGCACTGCTAGACTGCACCTGCGGTCCAACATCCGCACTGGAACCCGGAACAATTTCGTCACCACCCTGCTGAACTGCAGAGCTAGAAATTTCTGTACCGGTGGCACCCTGAGAGTCAGAACTATCGCCCGGCAGAGCTTCAGCTGAGCTAGACGAAAGGATTCCATAATTCGGAATCGACGGCAATGCTGCGTCATCACCGCAATTCAGGAAGACCAATGAACTGGCCAACACCACCGTTTTTAAGAGTTTAGATTTCATTTTGTTCTCCTATTTTTACCATAACCTGTATATAAGCTACCTTATAATTTTGCGGATTTCCCACGTTTCGAATAAAGTCTCGTGGATAAAAAATCCAAAGTGCAAAATCTCAATCTATAAGAAAAGGCATCGGCAATTCAAGACGTGTAAGGAGATGCCCGCAGGCATGACACTATAAAGAAAACGTCTCGATCGAAATGACCGAGACGCTTGGTTGTTGGAGTGTGGAAATGATTTTGAATGGATTAGAAATTCTTACATTGGGTTTTCCATTTGCCCTGCTTGCCGATGATATTTCCATCGATATACTTGCCGCTCGTGCCCACAAAATCCGCCTTGCGTTCCGTTTCGCCACCGAGCTGCCAGCGCATCCACGCAATCGTTGCCGCCATGCCATCCCAAGATCCGGAACCGTGGCCGTAACCGCCTTCGGAATTGTTCTTCGGGCCGCCCGTCATTTCAATAAGGCAAGACTTGATATCCTTTGCCGTTTCGTAATCCTTGATAGCGTTCGGCTTTTCCATGCCAACTTCACCATAAAGCACTGCAGCCGTCTTTTCTTTCGGGAAATTCTTGATGACACCGCCATTCTTGTCGCCGCTGTTGTTGAGGAATGCGGTGAACACGCGCTTGTCCTTGATGGCCGCCTGCTCCGATTCCAGGCCGCCCATCGAATGCCCGGAGCATCCGACCTTCGTCAATTCAAGCTTCTGGTAGAACGGGTCGTTGGAATCCTTGTTCTTGTTTTCAAGCCAGTCAATTGCCTTGGTTGCCTGCGTTGCATCGCCCGGAGAAACGCTCAACGCAATCACGACAAAACCGTGCGAAGCGAGCCTGCGGATCATGCCTTCGTATGCGCCCGGTTCCGTGCCGCCGCCCGGACCCCACACGACAACGCCGTGCTTCTGATCGCTAGAAAGCTGTTCCGGGTAAGCCAAAATGCCCTTGTTATCCCAACCCGTATTCGTCTTGTAAACGACCTTCAATTGATCCTTTTCTTCTTCCTTGCCACTCGCGAGGAAGATGCCCTTCGGGGCTTCGGCACTGGAGCTGGATTCCACCTTCTTTTCGGAGCTAGAACTTTCCACCTTCGCAGAGCTAGATTCTGGAGCATTCTCGGAGCTGGAACTCAACTGCACAGCGGAAGAACTTGAAGCCACGTCACTTGAGCTTGGCTGTATGTCAGAAGAGCTGCTTGGCGCAGTTTCGGAACTAGCCGGGGCCGCATCGGAACTCGAGGCCGGCGCAATCTCGCTAGAAGAGCTTTCGGCAGGCGCCCCTTCAGAACTGGAACTTTCAGCCGGCACTTCTATGCTGGATGAAGAAATATCGCCCGTAGGTGGAAACGGAGAAGTTACAGGATCATCCCCGCAGTTGATAAAGGCAATGGCACTTGCCAAAACTGCGCCCCTAAAAATCCTTGATTTCATTTTATGCACTCCTTTTTTACCAAGACCTTAATCCCATCCTTCAATAAAATACCCACAAAAAAGCCCCGTGATCATAGTCACAGGGCACGTTTCGTTGACAAAAAGTCCAAAGGCTAAAAAGGAGATTCCCCGTTAGGGGAATGACGTGCAAGGTTAGACAGCACGAACGCTTGCGTTCGTATTGGACAACCGCAGCCGTCAAGCCACGAAGTGGAATGACAACTAGCGCGGGGCGTAGATGCGGGACATGAACTCGGCGCGGGTCTTTTCGTCCGTCTTGAAGCGTCCGAGGAGCTGCGTCGTGACCATCATGGCACCCGGCTTTTTCACGCCGCGCATCGTCATGCACATGTGCGAGGCTTCGAGAACCACGGCAACGCCCTTCGGCTGGAGCACTTTCTGGATGAGTTCGGCAATCTGGCGCGTCATGCGTTCCTGGATCTGCGGCATGCGGGCGTAATATTCCACCACGCGCGGAATTTTCGAGAGACCGACCACGCAATCGCCCGGGATGTAGGCCACGTGAGCCTTGCCCGTGAATGGCAAGAAGTGGTGTTCGCACATGCTTGCAAACTGGATGTCCGGCACGATGATCATTTCATCGTACTTCTCGTGGAAACGCGTCTTGAGGATGTCCTCGGCCTTCATTTCGCCCGTAAGGCTAGTCATGAGTTCGGCGTACATCTTAGCAACGCGCTTCGGCGTATCGATAAGGCCTTCACGGTTCGGGTCTTCGCCCATGCCTTCCAGAATCATCCGGAAGCCGTCTTCCATTTTCTTAAAATCCATAATGAACCCGCAAGCTGTGAGGTATGAGGTCGGATGCTCGGTATCCTCCGATGTACAGAATGCACAAGAATCACCGAGACGGGGTAAAGATAGAAAAAAGTTAAATTGAAAATCTCTAGTAACTGCGGCAAAGCCGCTACACAAACACGACTTCGTTGCCTGTGCGCGGCGTTTCCGTGCGGTTCGGAAGCCCGCTTTCGGTGTCAGCGTAGCCAATCGCGACAGAAGCGTACACGCGCTCGTCTTCCTTAAGGCCAAGGCTGCGCAAGTATGAGAGAAGTGTCGGGTCTTCGTTCAGCCACTTGAGCTGATTGATGTAGCAACTGCCAAGGTCGAGTTCATTTGCGGCAAGCATCATGTTCTCGACAGCGCAGGCGACATCGGCCATGTTGTTGCCATATTCCTTCTTGTTTGCAACCACGATAAGCACAGGCGCCGTGTAGCAGAAAGAATAATTGCCTTTGCGCGAAAGCGTGATAGAATTCTTGAGGCTCTTATAAAGGTCGTCGCGGAGTTCCATCGCGGCAAAAGCGGACTGCACAAGTTCCTTGAGCTTCGCAATCACCGCCGCATCCGAAATCACGAAAAAGTGATTACCTTGTGCGTTACCGCCCGTAGGGCCAAATTGCCCTGCTTCGGCGATGGCATTCAACTTTTCGATTTCAACAGGCTGCGCCTTGAACTTGCGTGTACTGCGACGGGTCTTGATAGCTTCAAGTGTATTCATTTTAGTCCTCTTTTTTCTCTACCTTTTTCGTATAGCTCACATTCATTATAATATAATCATCCCAGCCGCTTTTTTTCTTGCGATTCCACAAGAATTCCTTAAATCCGTACAGGACATTATCAACTTCAACTTCGTAAGTATTATTGTCGATGAACCTTCCCTTGGAAAACGGCTTCTGCCCGATAGAATCCATGGTTTGCAGCTTCACGGAATCCTTCGATGACGCAACGATTCTAGCCCATTCATAAGTCTTATTTTCATCATACACGCAACCATACATAGACTGGGCGGAATCGCTCCACAGAACAAACATCCCGACACGATCAACAATGCAGAGATTCGAATAATTCTCTTTGTAGCGATAAAGTTCCCTTTCCTGAATTGTCGATGCACTCCAGTGATTCGAAGACTGGATATCGGACGTTCCAACACGGCAAGTAAAGTATTCCTCTCCATACTTCTTTATTTCTGACGCACGATTTTCATCACAGACATAGCCTTCCAGCACAGGCTTAATAACTTCATCCTCAGAAACTTCGCTCCATTTCCCGTCAGCGCAATAAAAATATCGGCCGTCATATTTCTTATACGTCGAATCCGACTTCCAGTCACACAGCTCGCCCTTCGCTTCTGGAATGGTAATATAGGACCAGCCATCATAGCCACATTTGTAATAGTTCCCTTCCGGCATCATACCAATCTTGCCAAAGTTACCACCAGGGCAAACGCCCATATGGAACGCCAAAGAATCTATCTTGACCCACTTGTAATTAGAGCATTGTACATACAAGCTATCTAACTGTTTCACAGCGCCGCCGAAATGGAGCACCTCTTTGCATTTGCCAAAGCGTTCCGTCGCCAGCAAGTCCAGATTCTTCGCATAGGCAGAATCACCAAGCGAAAGGGCTTCGACAACTTTCCATTCGCACTTGTCTTTATCCTCGCAGTAGCATACAAAAGAAGTATCCTTTATATAAGCCGACTTTCCTTCCATGCCATAGCGTTCGGAGCAAACGCCATACTTAAACATCATCAAGGTATCTATATTCGATTCCTCTTCCCATTGATGTGCACTATTCCTGCAAACATAGTAGGTGCCTTGATACTCTGCAATTTTTGTTTCACCGTGAACACACGCCCCAATAGAATCTTCAAGAGGCGTCTGTATGCGCCATTTGTGATAGAGATAGCTATTTGAAGGATTATAAAGTTTATCACTCACTAGAGACCGTCCATAAAACGCGCTGGACTTCTTTTCAATTTTCACCGTCGAATCTCTTGACCAGGAACATTTCAATCCATAAGCGTTCTGGAAAAACAACGTATCCAAATCTCTCAGACCTTCCGACGTATCTCTAGAAACGCCTTCAAAAAGGTATTTTTCCTTATCGCCAGACGACAGTTCGAATGTCGCAAGCCACGCATCCGCAGCGCGAACAATCATGGACGAATCGATCGTTCCCTTCTTAGCAAATTCATCGCGGAATTCCTGATAATCACTGTAAAAAACGCTATCCGAAATTTCATGCCTGCAAACAACATAAGGAGCAAGCACGTTCCATCTTTCCATTTCCCGGCTATAGGCATCCTTGTAATTTGAAAAATTGTTGGCGCGATAGCTAGCCATATTGATATTGAGCGTTGTCCCCAATTCTTCATACGCCTTATCCTCGGCGTCTTCGATACTGTAGTTTTCTTTCCGCACCAGAGTTTCTATGCGGCTTGCCACAAGCGCTCCGTGCAAGACAAGCCTCAAATTTTCGTTATAGCCAGACAAGCGCACGTATTGCGAAAATTCCATCAGCTTGTTATTCGACGTCGGGAAAAAAGCCACGATTTTCACAAACGGAACATCATATTCCCGGGAAGCAACGCCAAAATTATAATAGCACAAGTTGATATGATGCTCAGTCACTTCAAATGAATCGAGCGCATTCAGCTGATAGTCTACAGGGACCACCATAACTTTTTCTGGCTCTATATAAAGCAAATATTCTACCGACCCTTTCAACATTGTCGGAGAAAACTTATGACCATCGCTATTATATCGAGCGACAATTTCATCAGGTCCACCAGAACACGCAACAAGCCACAACATCGCAAAAATAAAAGCTACATACTTCAATTTCATTTTTTCTCCTTTAGCATCAAATACAAATTACAAAATCAATCATCCTGGACACACAGCGTTTGCACCATCGGGTACAGATCCTTCGGGCAATCTACAATGCGGCGGTCCTTTTCATTTTTGTAAATATGCCACGCAGCTTCATAGCACAGCTGAGTTTTTTCATCCTTCTCGGAACTCGTCCAGAAAATATCAAAGAAAATGGTATTGTCGCGATTGCATCCGATCTTGTTCATTTTATAATTCCACAGGACCGGGGTATCGTTACGGATCGTCATGTCATAAGTTTTATACGCAACAAAATCATCCTGCATAAACTCTTCCGAAGAAGGAATGTGGAAGCCCTCTGGGCAGAATGCACTTGCTCGCTTCCAGTCCATGAAAGCGTCTTCATTATAGCGCGCCACATAGACAGAAGTATCAACATCTATGGTCGTATCAGAGCACTCGCTGCATTTCTTTGCCCAGGATTTCCAGCTTGCAAAAAAGCCGTCATAGCTTTCGCTCTTATTCTTTATGGAATCAATCTGGACTTGCTCCGTTCCTCGTTCGCTATGCAAGAAAAGTCTTTCATTGTAGAAATAGGCATCATAACCTTTACCCGCAATGACCACATGGGAAAGCGGCCAGTTCTTCTCGAAAATCGAGAAACGGTAAGCAACGCCATCCACAGTCACCGTATAAGCGGAATCACGGTCCACCACGCCGCCAGCAAACTTCCTTTTTTCAAAGGACTTCGGCATCGTATAATTTAAACCGGGTGCAAGATAAATCTGCGTCCAGTCATATCCCGTTTTGCCTTTTAGGCATCCAAAAAAGGATGAACTTTTTTCATTCCAGTAAAGGCTCTTTTTCGAAATCGTGTCACAGCTACCCAAACTATCGCGATAGTACAGCAATGCAGATTCAACAGCAGGCATTTTTCTCCACTGGTTCACATAGCCGCACTCATAATAAGCGTCCCCGTATTTCTTTACCGTTCCATACAGATCGGGTGTACAGATATGCCCATCCCTTTCTGGAGGCAACAGCGAATCATTTTCAACCGGGTACCATCTATAGAATAAGTCCCGATTATCGCATTCATAATATGCACCATCATAAATCACTTTTAAATTTTCACGATCGCTATTGCACACATCCATATTGATCACTGGAGGGATTGCCTCAGCGCTATCCAGTTTGTTCCAGAAAGTCACAGATTTGCTATAGCCATTTTTATCAAGCTTTGTTCTTGTATAACATGCAAAATAATCGTCGCCATATTTCTTGACATAAAGTGCACCCACTTCTATGGAATGGCATTCCTCGTCCAAATAAGCGGGTTCCGGAATTTCGCTCCAATTTCCGCCAACCACTCCATATTCTTCATAGTCCTTACAAGCGTAATACACGCCTTGGTGTTCTCCCTTTGCATTCTCTTCAGAGCACATGCCCAAGTAATAATCCAAAGAATCCACGACTTCCCATTTGTTGTCCTTCTTAGAGCACAATACATAATCGTCATTGACCTTCTTTATCTCGCCATACAGTTTTTGCCCGCACAAGCCAAACTCGCGTATAGCATTTGCAATAACATAGGAGGGATAAATTGGATCATTTTTTTTAATCACCGATTTTGCATACTTATCCGTCCAGGCACATTTTTTATCTTCACAGATACAGACGAACAGGGAATCGCCCACATAACCGGCACGGCCAATATTCATGGCTGCGCTACCGCAAGTTCCATAAGTCTGTTTCAATATGGTATCACGATCCGTTTCTTCTTTCCATTCCACCGAGCCTTTTGCACAGCGGTAATACTTTCCTTCATGTACGACGATCGAGTCCTTCCGGGAATAGCATATGCCAAGCGAATCGTCAAGCGGCATAGCCAATCGCCAAAGAGATTCGGACTTATCGTAAATAAACTTGCGACCATTAAACTGGCTTAGCTTATTATCGATCTTTGCAGGCGAATTCTCATTCCACAAAAACTGGATTCCATATACACTCGCAAAAAATTCACTATTAAAACCATTTGCACCAACAGACGAATCACGCGAAACGCTTTTGAATTTCACATAGCCATTTTTATCTGTCACCACTTTAAAAGTCGAAAGCCACACATCCGCAGCATGGACAAGAAATGAAGAATCTACAGAGCCTTTTTTCGCAAAATCCTTGCGCAGTTCCTCAAACGTTTTATAGAACAGACTGTCCGAAATTTCGTACTGGCAATAAATAAATGTCCATGACTTTTTCATTAACATTAAAGAATAATACTCAGACATGTCCGAAGCTAAACGGGAAGCTTCTTCTTTTTCTTTTATAATATCAAGCGCCATGATAAGTTCTGCAACAGCCTGAATCCGGGCGCTGTCGAAACTGCAATCTTTTTCACGCACCAGCTCTTCAGTACGCTCTGCAGCGAGAGCTTCAAACAAATTTAATTTCAGGTTATCATTACGTTTATCCAGCCGCACATATTGAGGGAATTCCATTTCAGTCCCATTGTCCTGCTCAAAAACAGGTACAATCTTTACAATCGGGTATTCATAGTCACGGGAGCCAACTTCAAATGCACGGTTCTTCGAGTTGCCGGAATCCACCGAAACCTCGAAGGAATCAACAGGATTCAGCAGCTCATCGACATTTACGACCTTCACATATTTCGGAGCCATCGCCGGTAAATAATCTATCGTTCCCTGCAATTTTGTAGGAGAAAAACGGACTCCCGTCGCATCCTCACGATAAAGGATTTCATCTTCGATATCGGAACATGCCACCAGACTAAGCGCCGCAAATAGCGCTAACAAAAAAACTTTCTTTAAATACATTTTTATCCTACATTTTTTTTAAATATACAAACTACAGTTCGAACAGAGTATATAAAAAAGACAATCCGGCCTAATGGCCGGATGAAATGTATGGCGCAAGACGCGCTCAGTCTATAAATGCGCGCGGATTATTTTTCCAGCGGAAGCATCAAGATACGCGACTTGCGCTTTTGATTGTAATGCTCGCGCTTGCTCTTTGGCAACTCTTCGACAGTGCCGTCTTCAAATCCGAGCTGGTAGAACCAATCGAGAGCCTGTGTCGTAAGCAAGAACAGCTTCTTGTAACCCTTCATGCGTCCAAGAGAAATCAAGTGACGCACAATCGCTTCGCCGATGCCCGACTTGCGGTAGTTCGCACCGACAGCAATACCAGCGACTTCGGCCATGCCGTCTTCGAACGCGTGGAGCGCACCGCAGCCATGGATGCTATTGTCAATGCTGTAGACAACATAATCATCAAGCTTTTCAGAAATGGAATCCTGCGTACGCGGCACGAGATAGCCCTTCGCAATGTAGTCCTGCATGATGCGGAGGATATCCGGGATGTCTTCGATTGTCGCCGGACGAATGCTGGAGTACTGGTTAGCATACACCATGGTTCCGTCACCGCGGGCCGAGAACACTTCCTGCAGCACACTGCCCTGAAATTCACCGCTCAACAAATGCACACGGTTCGCGCCAGCTTCGCATGCATGAATGGCGTTCATCAAGTAATCCATCTGCGCAAAGTCGAGCACATCGGAATTGAGTTCCAGAAGTTCCTTCGCCTGGTCCACATCCATTGCAGAAATAAGCCCGTTGTCCGTCGGTTCCAGGTGTTTCGTATTCTTGCCTGTCACAAGACCTTCGAGCTTGATGCCGCTTTCACTTCCAATAAAGAACAGCTTCCCGACTTTAAGGTACTTGCAAAGTTCAGTAGCAAGTTCCGTACTCGAAATATTGTAGGCGCGTCCAATCTTGTTCCAGCCAATCGGTGGGATAATCGGCACGAACTTCTCGTTCATGAGCTGTTCCAAGAGGTCGCGCTGGATGCGCTCGATGCGGCCGGTGCGCATGTAATCGACACCGTTAATCACGCCCATGCTGCGCGCCAAAATCCAGTTGCCCTGGATGCCGCTGAGGCCGCTTGCCGTGAGGTGGCTCATGATGCGCTGAGCCACTCCCAAAGACGCCTGCTCCACAAGCGGGAGCGCCTCTTCGTTCGTGAGTCTTACGCCGTTATGAAATTCCGTCTCAAGGTCCCAGGCCTTGAGCTGAGCGTCGATGCTATTTCGCGTTCCCGGCACGATAATGATGCGAATGCCCGCCTTGTGCAAAAGGGCGATATCGCGCATCAGCACGGGGAACATCGGATGGTCCATCAGGCTATCGTCAATCTTCAGGACGAAAAGCTGGCCCTTGAACCTATCCATGTAGCCAAACACTTCCCGGATGAACCCGGCCACTTCAAAGTGCTGAGAATAAAAATCGGACGCTGCGTTATTCATGTGCTAAAAAGTAGCAACAGAAAAAGCGAAGGACAGAAAATCCTTCGCCATTTGAACAAAAATTCGGCATTTTTACTTCGCCGGGAAAACCTGCAACAGCTCCACCTCGAACACGAGGAGCGAATTGGGCGGAATTGAAGGCGGAGCGCCAGCCTCGCCATAGGCAAGCGAACTCGGAATCCAGGCTTTCACCTTTTCGCCGACCTTCATTTCCAGGAGCAGATCCTGCCAGCCCTCAATCACGGAAGTCACCGGGAATTCCATCGGGGCACCGCGCTTGACGCTATTGTCAAATTCGGTTCCGTTGAGGAGCGTACCCACGTAATGGACCTGGACCTTGTCGGTTGCCTTGGGCTTAACGCCTGTACCTTCCTTGAGCATTATATATTGCACACCCTTCTTTGTGACCCACACTCGCGGGTCCTGGATGTTTTTCGCAAGGAACGCCGCCTGATCGCTAAGCGCCTTACGGGCAGCAGCAGCTTCATCGACCTCCTTCTGGATCTGCATCTGGTTGAGCAAATCCTGAAGCGCCACTTCGGACTGCGAATCCGTCATGAGGATTTCACGGGTAGAATCGATAACATCTCGCATGGCACCGATAAGGACTTCGAGCTTTACCGGCACGTTGATATTGGAAACGGCCTTGCCAAAGTCAACACCGAGCGCATAGCTGTAACGGTCAACAGCGTTGTCCAGAAACACCTTCTGTTCTTCAGCCGGTTTCGGTTCGGGCACAGGCACCAAGTCAGGAACGACAGGTTCATTGACCGCAGGCGCATTCACCGGGGTAGCAACAGGATCAACAACTGGTGCTGGTTTACTACCACCACAGGCGACAAGCGCTCCCACTCCCAAAATTATCGGAAAATAACGAAAAACTTTCATAAAAAACGGATCCAATCCTAATTTAAGTTCCATTAAAATACCTTTTTATACACAAAAACGCCAAAAAATGTGCTTTTTGCCACATTTTTTTTGTAAATGTAAATAAAAACACACAGGTCCCCTTTAAAAGAACTTATTTTTTTACTACTTTTACACTCAAAGGTAAAAAAATGAAAAAAAGCTTTAAGTGTTATATCGATTCTGCAACAGCACAGAAAAAGCTGTTCGACGAATCCATCGGTAGCGTTAAAGACTCTCTGGTCAGGACTATTTCGGAATCTACTTCCAATAGCTGCAATGTGCAACTTTTTAAGAAGCCGGAACCGGCTTACTCGACTACGGGCTGGCTCAAGGGCGCCCTTTCCTATCCGTGGGCAATCGTAAGCCTCATCATCCCGTCGATCCTCGAAAACCTTTAATTAAAGCTCATCATTTCATTCCAAGACGCCCGCCCCAAGCGGGCTTTGCTTTTTTTAAAGCGTCTTTTTATTTGTCATGCCCGTCATCTATTTGTCATGCCCGCCATCGAGCGGGCATCTCCTTTTTTAGAAAAGATCCCTTTAGCGGCGAATCCAAATTTTTTAAATTTGCAAAAAACGGAGATTTTATGGCAGCACTCATTCTCGATGGCAA
Organism: Fibrobacter sp.; assembly: GCF_045112255.1. Taxonomy (GTDB): domain Bacteria; phylum Fibrobacterota; class Fibrobacteria; order Fibrobacterales; family Fibrobacteraceae; genus Fibrobacter. The sequence goes on along the minus strand of NZ_JBGUHR010000079.1, from coordinate 34,859 downwards.
GGCTCTTGCCAAGACTACTGAAGAAGAACTCAGCGCCCGCGTGGCAAAGCTCAAGGAAAAGACCGGCAAGACCCCGATTCTTGCAACGATTCTCGTGGGCGACGATCCGGCTAGCGCCACTTACGTCAAGATGAAGGGCAACGCCTGTGCCCGCGTCGGCATGGAAAGCATCCGCGTGGTGATGGACAAGAACACCACGACCGAAGAACTCCTCAACAAGATTCAGGAACTCAACGAAAACCCGAACGTGCACGGCATCCTCTTGCAGCACCCGGTTCCGCGCCACATCGATGAACGCGCCGCATTCGAAGCTATCGACGCCCGCAAGGACGTAGACGGCGTGACCTGCCTCGGCTTTGGCCGCATGTCCATGGGCGAAAAAGCTTACGGTTGCGCAACGCCGGCCGGCATCATGCGTCTCCTCAAGGCTTACAACATTCCTCTCGCAGGTAAGCACGCCGTAGTCGTTGGCCGTAGCGCCATCCTCGGAAAGCCGATGGCCATGATGCTCCTCAACGCCAACTGCACCGTGACCATTTGCCACAGCAAGACCGAAAACCTCCCGGAATTTGTGAAGCAGGCAGACATCCTCGTGGGTGCTGTCGGCAAGCCGGAATTCATCAAGAAGTCCTGGATCAAGCCGGGTGCAGTCGTCGTGGACGCCGGTTACCATCCGGGTGGCGTCGGCGATATCGAAAAGGGTCTCGAAGAAGTCGCATCCGCATACACTCCGGTTCCGGGCGGCGTCGGTCCGATGACCATCAACACCCTCATCTACCAGAGCGTGGAATCCGGCGAATCGTTGATCAAGTAATGTTCAACGCGACGCGACAGATAAAGCAATTGAAAGGCGCCCTCGTGGCGCTTTTCGCTTTATGCACTTTGTGGTCCGCGCAAGCTTTTGCCGCCTCCGAGCTCAACAAGCAGATGGTGCGCGACATGAAGAAATGCGGCAGCACCACCGAAGAAGTCACTTGCGTTGTCGAAGGGAAGGACGGCTGGCTCTTTTTACAAGAAAGCCTGCTGAATGCCACCAAACGCTGGAACGACAACACGCCACAGATCATCGCGTTCAAGGACTCGCTCGAAGCCCGCAACATCAAGCTCATCGTCGTCCCCGTTCCAGACAAGCTCTTGGCTGTACCCGAGCTGTATTCCGACAAGGCGAAAAAAGGAATCAAGCTCCCGCAATACAAGAAGTGGGTCGAGAAGCTCCGCATGCATAGCGTCACCGTCATCGACGCACTCGACAAGATCAAAGAACTCCACAAAAATCTGGGCACCGAAACGCCCATGTTCGAACCGTACGAAAGCCACTGCACTGGCCATGCGAGACTCGTGCTCGCCAACATGGCAGCCGATTCCATCGCACCGCTCCTCTACGGCATGAACCGCAAGCGCTACCCGATGCACGATACCATTGTCGATGGCACCGGAAACCTCTACGACTTGCTCCACGGCGATGAAATTGAATACAAAATAAAAGAGCAAAAAGTCCTGGGCACCGACGGCTACAAGTATCGCGGCTCCAAAAAAGCACCGATTATCGTCATCGGCGATAGCAATGTAGACCAGGGCAAATCCTACGGAGCACAAATCGGCGCGTACATCGCGGCAGCGACAAGCGTCGAAACGTATTCCATCAGCAAAGTCGGCGGCGGTAACATCGGCCCGCAAATGTTCAAAGGCAAAAAGAGCTTTTTAGAAGGCAAAAAAGCCGTCGTCTGGGTATTCGACGGCCGTGAACTCTACGGGCATTTCAAAGCGCCGGAATTTTAATTTCCATAAACCCGGCAAGCACAAAGGGCCTACTTCAGTTTCTCTAAAAATTCCTTCGCGTCGCAGGATTCGACGAGTTCTTCGCCGAGCAGTTTCTGCAAGCGCTCTAGGTCATGACGGCCATCGTGTTCAAATACAACGACTTTCTTGAAGCGGTCACGGTGGCGCAACAGGAATTCCAGATTGTTGATATCCGTCTTCGGGAAACCGTAACCGATAAAGTAAATCTCTTCGGCATTTTTCAAATAGTAATCGGCCTTGGACCATAGCAAGTTGAAAAGGCTCCCGCGCAAGAACGATTCCTTGGCATGCGCCATCGGAATGAAGATGGGAGTATCTTCGCAGTAGATGGGGAAACTGCGGTCTTGCGGTTCGACTTCGCAAACGTTTTTCAAGTCGAGTTCATCACTTGCGCCCTTGACCGGGAACCAGTTGAGCGAACCGTGCAATTTGACAAGGTCAATCGTCCGAGTTTTCTTTCCGCGTTTTGCCGAGCGGTCGGCAGGGTCGATTTTCACGCCGTAATCGACAGAAACTTGTTCGCAAAGTTCCTTGTCCTTGGCAATCGCCGTTTCAATAAGCGTGTCGTAATTGAACGAGAGCAAGAGCGTCTCGCGGGAACCCGATGCTGAATCGTTTTCGCACGAAACGAGGAACTGTTTGAGAATCGCGGCGGCCGATTCGTCAAGCACATCGTTATCGCGACGGATGACGCTTGCGATAAAGCGCAACAGTTCAAAGCGGAGCGACGCATGGTAAAGACGTTCGCGCTCGCCCGGGAAAATCTGTGCCGAGAGAATCGATGTCGCCAAAGGTTCAATGCCCAAGTAATCGCTATCGCCGTTGCAGAGCGTCAAAAAGCGTTTGCAGTAATCGCGAAAATGCGGAAACTCGTCCGGGATTCCAAAAGGGATAAGCTCGTTCAAGTCGCGGAGCGTGGGCATCTGCGGCGAGAAGGACTTGCTGAAACCAGAACCCAGTACAAAAATACGGCGATAACAATTCGATTGCATCATACCGTTAATGTATAAAAATAGACGAAAGAACGCTTCGCTCTCAGACTAGAGACTAGAGATTATTTAATAAGATATTTCTTTCTTCTTTCGTCTGTAGGACCGCAGGTACGTTCTTTCAACTAAATAGCAGCCAGCCCGTTTCCATGGCGGTAATCGGCGTGACTTTCACATTGCCGTTTTCGGGAACTTCAAAAGCAAGCCCCGTCAAAAAGTTCATCCAGCATTTCGGTTCGAACTTCAATCCGCAAAAATGCGAAAGACATGGTACAACCCAGGCATCATGCGTCACAAAGACATTGAATCGCGACTGAGCCTTTTCAAACATCATCTCGCGCATCTGCTCGGCACGTTCATGAAGCGGCCAGAACGCGCCATGCTCACCCGATTCCAGCCACTTGCAGATTCCTTCGTAAAAGCCCTCTCGCAAAGTCTGCTCATAAGCAGGCACATCACGGACAAAGAAATCGCCCAGTTCAACAAGCGGCGTGACATTTACACTGTCCGCAGCAGCACCCGATGCAACTCCTGGAATCGAGAAGTTTCCAAAGCCAGCGAGTTTGCGGCCTTCGCTAATGCACTTCGCGGTTTCCATGCAGCGTCCGACCGGACTCGAAAAGTACACGGCATCGCCAAATGCCGGAATCATTTTTCCAAGCGCTACCGCCTGACGGCGCCCACGATCCGTAAGCCCCACATGCGCACCAAAGTCCTTGTCGCCGGGCGTGATGTGGTTGCGTTCGGCATGGCGCAAGAGCAAATAAATTTTAGAGTTCCAGTCAGCCTGGGCAAAAAAGTCAGAAAGCTGTACGAAGTCGTTAGTCATTGGTCGTTGGTCAGGCGCCGATTGCAGCAGACAGCGGAACCCAGATAGCATGTCCAAGAGCAAAGCTCAAGATTCCAAGCAAGAACCCGCCCAGAATATCCGAGATCCAGTGAACGCCAAAGTACACACGCAAAAGGCCCCATGTAAATGGCAAGAGAATCATGAACCAGCCATACTGAGGTACACAATAGAACACCGTACTTGCAACGGCCAGATTGTTCATCGTATGCCCAGACGGGAAACTATACTTGTCCAGCGGCGGCACTTCGGCGGTAATATGCGGAATGGCATCAAACGGGCGCGAACGCTTGACTTTCAGCTTCACCACCCAGTAAATCAAGAGGCTCAACGCAAGCGACACTAACGCCTGCCAAAGGATCGGGAGAAAACTATCCCACCCTACTTTCCAAATAAGAAACACAATGAAAAGTGCCCAAATGTAACCATCTCCCAGGCGCACATAAAGACGAAGCCAGCGGTTCGTCTTTTCCGAAAAGTGGCGGTTTGTCCAATAAGCCGACACCCGGTTATCAAATTCTATAATTTTCCTAAACATCCATTTAAATGTAGTTAATAAAATCCTATTATTTACAAAAAGAGGTGACGGTCATCTGGTTTGTTCTACACTTCATCGGTGAAAAATGCTGTGAAGGGTAAAAATTTAAACAACCTAAGCCCCAACCGCTAAACATTAATCTCTAACCACCGGTTATAACTATGCGCGTACTCGTTTTAAACTGTGGCAGCTCCTCCGTGAAATTCGCTGTCATCGATACAAAAACCAAGGAATCCATCGCAAGCGGCCTCGTCGAAAATATCGGCGTGAACGGCCACACGAAGGCCAAGGGTCCTGAAGGCAAGATTGACTTCAACTTCGACTGCCCCACGCATGCCGAAGCTGTGGACCAGGTCAAGAAGTTCCTTGATGCACAGAAGCTCACGGATACGATCGAAGCCATCGGTCACCGCGTCGTGCATGGCGGCAAGTACATCAAGAGCGAAAAGGTCTCGCAGGAAGTCATCGACTACATCCGCAGCATCACGCTTTTTGCCCCGCTCCACGAACCGGCCCACGCTACCGGCATGGAATGCGCCACTAAGTTCTTCCCGGGTCTCCCGCAGGTCGCCGTGTTCGATACGGCTTTCCACCAGACCATGCCGCAGAAGGCATTCCTCTATGGCATTCCGTACAAGTTCTATGAAAACGACCGCATCCGCCGTTACGGTGCACACGGCACAAGCCACCGCTTCGTGACCGCCGAAGCCTGCAAGGTTCTCGGCACCAAGCCCGAAGAAACCTGCCTCATCACGGCCCACCTCGGCAACGGCTCCAGCTGCTCCGCCATCTTGAACGGCCAGTGCGTCGATACCACGATGGGCTTCACACCGCTCGAAGGCCTCATCATGGGCACCCGCTCTGGAAGCCTCGACCCGGCCATCCTTTTCTACATCGCAAAGAAGTACGGCAAGGAATACGGCACTATCGACCAGCTCGATCACCTCGTGAACAAGGAATCTGGCTTGCTCGGCCTCTCCGGTCTTTCTAACGATATGCGTACACTTACGCAGGCTGCAAGCGAAGGCAACAAGCAGGCCCAAATCGCGCTCGACGTCTTCTGCTACCGCCTCACCCGCGAAATCGGCGGCCTCGCCATGGCTCTCCCGCGCATTGACGCTATCGTCTTCACGGGCGGCATCGGCGAAAACAGCTTCTACGTCCGCAAGCAGGCTCTCGACAACCTGAAGCTCCTCGGCTATCAAGTCGACGAAGAACGCAACCTCAAGAGCGGCAAGGAATCCAACCACCTCATCACGAAGGATGGCACACCGAAAGCAATCGTCGTTGCAACAAACGAAGAACTGCTCATCGCTCTCGACACTGAAGCATTGGTGAAATAGTTAGGAATTAGGAGTTCGGATTTCGGAATTGAATTCCGAATAAGAAACTCTTAATTTTAAATTGTAACAAAGAAAGTCTCCGCGATTGCGGAGACTTTCTTTTAATTCCTACTTCCTAATTCAGAATTCCGAATTAACGAATCGTCCATGTCTGGTTGTTGACGCGGAGGATCTTGCGGCCCTGCACCTTGGCAGAAGCGTTCATCACCTCAGCCGGGTTCACCGGGAGCTTTGCATTCCAGACCACGCGGCCCTGCATATCGATCATCTTAACGGCGCCACGCTTTGCCATCACAGCATTCTGCCAGCTCGCCTTCGGCTGTGCAAGCTGCGGCTTAAGTCCAATAGGCGGCTTGCCGACGATGATATACAAAGGAACGGTCACATTCTGCTTGCTCGGGTCAGAAACCTTCACGCCGATACCAAACTTTTGATCGTCCTTAAGCTTGACCCCATCGTTTGCCTTAACCGTAAGCACAGAACCATTCATCGAAATAGTCAGGTACTTCGTCAAGACGCTTGTTTCATTCGGTGTATAAGTCAGCTTGTCACCATCAGGATCATAGACAAGCGAATCAAGATTCCACTTGACCGTCCAGCCACTATTCGCGACATAGGCCGTATCACCATGCACAACAACAGGCTTGTCGTTCACAGGTGTGATGTTCACGCAGAACTCAAAGCTCTTGGAGCCAGACTTCTTGTCCGTTGCAGTTACAACCACATAAGCCTTGCCCGAGGAATCCTGGACAGAATTGATTTCAAGAATCCCCTTGTCCGTAATTTCAACCTTAAGCTTGCCATCCTTGCTCTTTGCAGAATAGGTCAGCGGGTCGCCTTCCGGATCCTTGAACCAGGAAGCAACGACATCCTTCATGTACTTCAAGGCCTTCGAAGTCGGGAAGTCTTCCGTGACGGTAGTATCGAGCGTTGCCGGCTTTACGACGACGGTCGGGAGCATATTACGCTTTTCGACCACGATAGTCACAATGGCTGGCTTAGACTTCGTACCGTTGATCACATCATAGTAACCAAAGTAATCAACACCTTCAAAGCCTTCTTCCGGAACATACTTGAAACTGCCATCCTTATTGAGGGTAAGCGTTCCGTGAGCAGGCAACTGGGCAACTTCGGCTTCCATGCCCTTCGTTACACCTTCAGGATAAGTATCGTTGGCAAGTACGCCCTTCTTTGCATCTACCGTAAGAGCGCTATCGTTAAATGTAGTGTACTCGTCCTTTTCCGCATGGGCAACGTCCTTCGGCGCAACAAGCTTGACATAAAGGTTGACACCCACAGAGTCAAAGCCATCCGTCGCATAGAAGAAGACCGTAGCAATGCCATTCGCACCCGTCACCGGCTTTAGAGAAATATAGTGGTAATTTGCATTTGAACTATCAACATCTGCGACAATCTTTGTACCGGCAGCTTTATAGGTAAACTTCTGCGAACCGTCGCTCACTTCGATATCGCTAAAGGTCAAAGACTTTGTCGGGATCTTGATTTGCGATGTGGTATCTTCATCGAAGTCCGCATCAATAACCAGCGTATCCTTGATGAACGCGCTATCGAGCACTGTAACTGTAGGAGCGTCATTGACCGGTTTTACGTGGATAACGACAGTTCCCTTGTTACTAATCATATCGTGATTGTCCAGTTCCACAAGCACATAGGTAAGCGTATCGTCACCGTAGAAGTCCTTTTCCGGCGTATAGGTAAACGCACCCATCTGGTCAAAGCCAATCAATGAACCATGCTTGGTTGAGTCAATCGGAATGACGACAAAGTCATCCCCATCCGGATCCGAGCACATGACCTTAAGACCGCGAAGGAACGGAACAATAAGGGATTCATCTTCATTGACGGTGTACGAGGTATCGACAACTACAGGCGCCCTGTTCATATCCTTGATTTCAATAAATATCCTACTGTAGACAGAAGCTTCCTTATCCGCCGCATAAACAGCAATGAGTATCGTAGTATCCTTCTTAACGCCTGTAGGAACAATCTTAAGCGTATCATTCAAAGTAGCCTTGTCAAGCGGAGTCAAGACCTTGACCAACGGAGCCGACATGTCAACAACAAATGTGAGCTTATCATTATCTTCGTCAGCAAACATCTTGGAAAGCGGAAGCTTGAGCGTATCCACCTCGTCGATCTTTATCGTCTGGGCGACATCGTAAGGTTCAAGAACTTTAGGCGGATGGTTTTCTGAAGGAGGATCATCCGGACAATCCGGGTCACCCGGGCAAATCGGACCTTCCCCGACATCCTTGATCGTGACATTGAACAGAGCCTTTATGGATTCCCCGCCCATCAAGGCATAAACAGAAAGCAGGAAGGTCGTGTCCTTATCGACATTTCTCGGAACATAAACAAGTTCGTCTTTCAAGATTGGCGCACCCGTGGGCTTTACCAAAGTCAACAAATTTGCCGGCAAGGAGGTCGCAATCGTAATCTCGGCACCTTCATCTGCGGCAAAGACCTTCGAAAGGTCGATCTTCAAGGAATCCGTGTCGTTGACCGTTATTGACTGGGTCTTGTCATAAGGTTCAAGAACCCTAAAGCCCGGTTGAACCGTCGATTCGCATTCACCGAAAGAGAATGCAGAAATGGTAATGACGTTCTTGTTCCTGTTTGCGTCACTAGCATCAATCTGCTGTGCAATGCCGGCCTTGTAGCTAATCTGGATGGCCAACTGCTTTGTCAAATCCAGATTAACCTTCTGGCCCCAGCCTTCTTCCTGGGCGAATTCCTGGAAGGTAAGGTATTTCGCCGAAAAATCTGTCGAAGCCGGAAGGACGACGCCGTAGTAGTTGTAGTCCGTAATCGTAGACTGCTTCAAATCCAGACGGAACGGACGATCAGCCTTGTAAGTAAAACAAAAACCAGAATATGCCGAAAGATCTACCGGAACATCTTCGCTATTGGCCTGCTTCCAGGTAAATCCGAAACCTGCTGTACTGTATTCTTCAGAATTGAGGTCCAGCGTCGCAGAAAACTGCATGTATCCTTCAGCAGTAATATCACGTACGCCCGATGCATTCGGCTGTGGTTGCGCATAGCTATACCAATATGCCGGCTGCATATCATTGCCTTTCGGCTTATCATAACTCCAAACCGTCGGACCAGCATAACCCATCGTCATGCCTGCCAACGCCATCACCATTGACAAAGATAGCGATTTCATTTTTCAAACTCCTCTCAAGTTAACACCATGACCCATCAGGATAAATCTATATTATCCCATGAGGTTTGTCACTAGGGGAGCAAAAAAAATTATCCCAAATTGTCAAGTGCTTCAAAGCGCTCGTAGGCCTGTTCGAGCAAAGCTTCGTCATCGGCAATCTTTTTCTGGAGTTCCACGATGAGGGTCGCGTTCGTGTAGACCTCGGGCTTGGAAAGTTCCAGCTGGTAGTCGGCAATTTCCTTTTCGAGCTTTTCGATTTTTTCGGGGAGGGCGGCGTATTCGCGCTCCTCATTGTAGCTGCGCTTTTTCTTTTTCAAAGGCGCGGGGGACGCAGAAGCGGCGCCGGCGCCAGCACTTAAGCGGGCCTGCTTTTCGGCTTCGCGTTCGGCGGCCAGGCGGGCGGCCTGGGCGGCTTCCTTGTCGCGGAGCTTCTTGTTCGCCTCGTAATCGGAGTAACCGCCGACCGCTTCAAAGACGTGCCCGCCATCTTCGATGGCGAGGATGCCGGTCGCCACGGAATCCAAGAAGGCACGGTCATGACTGACCGTCAGGACGGTGCCGTTATAATCGGCCAAAAGTTCCGCCAGAAGGTCGAGGGTTTCCATATCCAAGTCGTTCGTCGGTTCGTCAAGCACAAGCACGTTGCTCGGGTGGCTAAAGAGGCACGCGAGCAAGAGTCGGTTGCGTTCACCGCCACTAAGCGCACTGATCGGGCCTCGGGCGCGATCGGCAGAAAACAGGAAGTCCTGCAAATAACTTAACACGTGGCGCTTGACACCGTTCAAGGTAATGTAAGCTTGTCCGTCACCAATGTTCTCGATGAGCGACTTGTCTTCGCGCAGGCGGGTGCGCATCTGGTCGAAATACGCAATATGGAGATTACTGCCCAGGCGCACTTCACCCGATTCCGGCTGAAGTTCGCCAAGAATCAAGCGCAAAAGCGTCGTCTTGCCAGAGCCATTCGGCCCCACAATGCCAATGCGGTCGCCACGGCTGATTTCGGTCGAGAGATCGCTAATGAGCGGGCTTCCGTCATAGGAATAGCTCACGTTCTTGAGACGCGCAACGAGGCGCCCGGAACGGTCGGCTTCCGTAATCTGCATGTTCACATTGCCCGTACGAGAGCGGCGGGCCGCGCGTTCTTCGCGCATCTTGATGAGGGCGCGGACTCGCCCTTCGTTGCGCGTACGGCGGGCCTGGATGCCCTTGCGGATCCAGACTTCTTCTTCAGCCAATTTCTTATCGAAAAGCGCATTCGCCTTTTCTTCTTCGGCAAGCGCCTGGTCCCTGAACTGCACGAACTTGTCGTACGGGAAATCCCAACTGCGCACACGGCCACGGTCAAGCTCGAAAATGCGGGTCGCAACACGGCGGACAAATGCACGGTCATGGCTCACGAACATCACCGCGCAATTCAAGCGCGTCACGATCCCTTCCAGCCACTGGATGGCGGGAATGTCCAAATGGTTCGTCGGTTCGTCGAGCAAAAGCAGGTCCGGGTCCTCGGCTACGGCACGTGCAAAAAGCACTCGGCGCTTCTGGCCTCCGCTCAAGCTGTCGTAAGGCGCATCCGCATCAATGCCCGTCTTCCCGAGAATCGCCTCGGCCGTCGCATTGTGCGCGCCATCGTCCAGAATCTTCTTGGAAATCACGGAACCGCCGCTCACCACGGACACGCGGCCCATCACAATGTCACGCACGGTCCCATCGAGATGCGCCGGGATTTCCTGGATCATGCGGGAGACTTTAAGCCCCGTCTTCTTTACGATTTCGCCGGAATTCGCTTCCATCTCGCCGGTCAAAACCTTCAAAAGCGTACTCTTGCCCTCGCCATTGCGGCCCACAAGGCAAATGCGGTCGCCCGCCTCGATATCGAACGAGACATTGTCCAAAAGCGGCGGACCGCCAAAACGCAACAAAATATTCTGAACAGACAAAATGGGCATAATCAAACCCTTCTATAATTACTTTTTCCCATTGAAAAATAGAAAAATCGTTTATTTATCTAAATTTGGGCAAAATGCGTTTCTTGATCCAAAAGCTACTGACTTTAACAGCCTTTGCCCTCCCCGCTTTTGCAGCGGCGGAAAATGCCCAAACAGCTCCAGCGGACAGTTCTGCGCCCAACGCCGTAACGGATTCAGCAAACTACTTTCAGCGTTTTTCAGCCGTCCCGGTGCTTGGCTATACCGAGGAAACCCAGTATCAATTTGGCGCAATGGCCATCATCTTTTTCAAGCCTTCGTTCGAAGGCGGAAACGCATCCGAACTAGACCTTTCTTTTTACGGCACCTCACGCAAGCAGGTTACAGGTTCCATTTCGCCCAAGTTCTACCTTCTGGACGACCAGATTTCGGGCGACATCGATATCCACTACGAGGACTGGGTCGGCAACTATTTTGGAAATCGCAACGACCCTGACATTGACAACTTCCGCAAGTTTGACCGCCAGACATTCTACGTCCAGACGCTTGTTGAAACAAACTATGGAACAAAGCGGTGGCTCCCCGACCTCCGGTACGGGCTGTTCCTGGAACTGAACCATACATACGTAGATTTCAGCAACTACCACTACCACGGAGATATAAAGCTCCCCGAAAACACCAACGGTTGGCGAAACGGCATCGGCTACCACTTGTCGATCGACACCCGTGACAACACCAACTGGGCCCGACATGGGTACCTGGTCCAGTGGGGACATTACTTTTACAACAAGGGAATGGGCGATTTCAGCTACACCCACCAGGAACTCGACATCCGCGGTTACTCCGAATTCATATGGAACACATCCATGGCCGTCGGTCTCCTCTGGCAGCGCGTGGACGGAGACGCCCCCTTCGACAAGCTGGCCGGGTCGGACGGCCTCAAGCGCTTCCGTGGCGTCGAAAAGAACTACTTCTACGGAAACCAGGCGATGTTCCTGCAAGTCGAATTCCGCAAGAAGCTGTTCTGGCGACTGGCCGGTGACATCTTCTTTGAAGGCGGAAAGACCGGGGACTACTTTAGCGACCTCATGCGCAACAAATGGCACAGGAGCATAGGCTTCGGAGGGCGGTTCGCCCTCAACAAGAAAGAGAACCTGTACGCCCGCTGCGAACTTTCATGGGTTGACTTCAAGAACGTCGGCATGACGATGTACGTCCGCGACGCATTCTAGTAATTAGGAACGTCATCCTGAGGCAAAGCCGATATATGAAACTTGGCTCTTTAGAGCCTTAGTTGAATTAGGTTCGTAGGAGCAGGATCCAGTCACAGTTCTAGTAAGCAATGACTATGATCTAGGTGACGAGAAATAAAAAGCGGACGCAAACCCAAGGTCTGCATCCGCCATTTTGAGATAGAATAATCAACGGTTTAAGGATTAGTCCTTAACGCTGTTCCAGTCCAGGACACCCTTCTTGAGGAGGTAGATATAACCGGCTTCAAGAATCAGGAGGAATCCGAGGAGGATGAACAGCAATTCCCAGCCGCCAGCGAGGAACTGGATGGTCCAGGGATAGATAAAGGCGACTTCGAGGTCAAACACCAGGAAAAGCATGGCCACCATGTAGTACTTCACCGGGTAGCGTTCATTTGCCGTACCGGAAACGTGAGCGAGACCGCATTCGTAGGCAGAACCCTTGATAATGGTTTGCTTGATCTTGCCCGGGTGCAAGAACCAGTTGGCAAGAAGAAGGACTGTAGGAATGCAGAGAGCCATGATCACGAGGATCGTCATGGCGAAGGTGGTGTCGAAAATTTCAACATTGCTCATAGTGATCCCAAAGATAGTAAAAAAGTTTTTGCTACATCAATACCTTTTTGTAAACTATATTTGGTATATCATGAAGAAAAGTCTACTTTCTCTTAGTTTCTTAGGGTTAACAGCCCTCTTTTTCGGCTGCTCCGACGATATAACAGGTCCGGGGGATTCTCCCATTGCCGAAAATTCATCGTCTTCTATCGCGACCGATCTGTCGTCATCTGGCGCCCTGCCAGGGAATATTTCCTCTTCTACAATCGTCATCGGCAGAAAGGATACCGTAGAAAAGCACGAAACAGTCACTATTCCCGGTTCAAAGATCCCGTACCCCGACATAATCTCCGAACCGGTGGTCTGCATCTGGACACCTAATTGCGCCATCGAGCCGCCTTCATCCTCTTCCAAGGCAACCCCGAAGTCCTCCTCTTCGCAGGGCGGCATTTCAATTGACCTTCCAGAAAACAAGCCGCCTGTAGTGAACGGCACGACGATGACCGACCAGCGCGACAACAAGACCTACAAGCTGATGCAGATCGGCGGAAAGCTCTGGATGGCACAGGATATCAACTACGAAGTCGCCAACAGCGAATGCTACAACGAACAGAACGAAAACTGCGCCACAAACGGTAGGCTCTACACGTTCAACGCGGCTCAGCGCGCATGCCCCACCGGCTGGAGACTTCCGAACAGGGAAGAGACCCAGGCAGCCCTCAATGACGAGTCCGTCCCCTGGAGCTACAGCGGACGCTGCAAGGACGGCACCTGTGACTTCATCGGCGACATGGGATTCCACTGGACATCGGGCGACCCTCAGCCAAGCGACAAGAAATACGATGAAAATGGCGGCAGCAACGGTGCCCTCATCATCGTGGAAAAGTCTCCGGACTACGTCAAGGAAGGCGACGACCAGAAGTTCTTCCAGGTTGACCAGAAGACAAAGCGCTTTAGCGTACGCTGCGTCCAGGACTAGTTTTTTCAATTTTCCTCCTTACATTAAAGACTCTGCGGAAGCAGGGTCTTTTCCTTTTCCTACAGAAAACGACACCTCAACTTTACTAAATTCGTTCTTATGCTACGTTCAAAGTACCAGATGCTCGCGGACTCACTCTCCGAGAACATTTTCAAGACAAAGACCCAGGCAAATCCCATCATGCTGGTGGTACTCGCCTATCTTTTGCTCATTGCAGTCGGCACCGCACTTTTGAGCCTGCCACAAGCGGGAGCGCGTCCAGTAAGCCTCATCGAAGCATTCTTCACGTCCATGTCCGCCGTCTGCGTCACCGGGCTTTCCGTCGTCGATATTTCTTCTACATACACAGACATTGGGCACTGGTTCATCGTCGTCCTGATGCAGCTTGGCGGGCTTGGCATCATGACCGCATCTACAACGCTTATCTTGCTTGCCGGCATGCACCCCGGTTTTAGCCACCAGTCCGTATTCTTCTCCGAATTCACGCAAGAAGGAAACATCGATGCAGGCCGCATCCTCCGGGCCGTGATCCCGTTTACGTTTGTCCTTGAACTCATCGGCGGCATCGTCTACTTCACGCAATTTGAATCGATGGAACTGTACGACCGCATTCTCTGCTCGACATTCCAGGCCGTCAGTTCCTTCTGCGGTGTAGGCTTTACGCTGTTCCCCAACTCGCTTGAAGGTTTCCAGTACAACCCCGTCATGAACATCACCACATGCATTCTCGTACTGGCAGGCGGATTCGGTTTCTTGGCCATTGCAGAGCTGCGCTACATCTTCGACTTCAAGCACAAGGAAATCCGCCGAGTTTCATTGCACACCCGCATTGCGACGTACGGAACCATCATCGTCATTCTCGCAAGCATTCTCATCTTCTCCTTCACCGAATGGAACAACCTCTTTAGCGGCCACACCATTGGCGAAAACGCGCAATCCGTACTGTTCATGGCATTCACGAGCCGCACCGCAGGACTCAATTCCGTGAACATCCCCGACCTCACGCAGGCATCGCTATTCTTCTTTATCATCATCATGTTCATCGGCGCAAATCCCGGCAGCTGCGGAGGCGGCATCAAGATTACGACGGCTGCGGTCATTGGGCTTCTTGGCCTAAACAGGCTCCTCGGCAGGGAAAAGACCCAGGTCCTCGGACGCACCATACCGAACAACACCGTAGACAAGGCCATTCGAATATTCGTGGTCGCCATGGTCGTAATTGCGGGCGCCACCCTGGTCCTGCTCTGCACGGAGATCCCCTCCGGCACAGCCTACTCCGCCAACAGTTCGCCGTTCCTCAAAATCCTATTCGAAGTCGTGAGCGCATATGCCACGTGCGGACTCTCGATGGGACTCACCGAAGAGCTTTCCACCGTCGGGAAAATCGTCATCTGCGGCGTGATGTTCATCGGACGCATGGGTCCCTTGTTCCTCATCTCGGCAGTCGCAGGCAAACTCCAGGACACCGCCTATTATGCCGAAGAAGACATCATGGTGGGCTAGTTTGCAATTCGGAATTAGGAAGTAGGAATTAGAAATTTTTAATTTGGCGGCTTCGCCGCGATTATTTCAATTCCAAACTCCGAATTCCGCTTTCCTAATTTTCAATAACTATATTTATCTCATGGCTTCTAGACAATTCGTTATCATCGGTCTTGGAAATTCGGCAAACTACCTGGCCCGTCACTTGACGTCGCTGGGCCATGACATCATGGTCATCGACTCGCATCCCGAAAAAATCCAGGATATCGCAAGCATGGTCTCGCAAGCCGTCGTTGCCGATGGCACCCGCAAAAAGCAGCTTGCTTCCATCCCGTCACTCACCAAGGCAGACAGCGTCATCGTCTGCATCGGTAGCAACCTGGAAGCATCCCTCCTCACCATCCTGAACCTGAAGGAACTCGGGGTCAAGCACATCATCGCAAAGTCGAGCAGCGCCGAACACACGAGCATTTTGGAAAAGCTCGGCGTCACGGACATTTTCCACCCGGAACGCGACGCCGCCATAAGCCTTGCCGAACGATTGAACCGCCCGAACATGGTGGACTTCCTCCCGTTCATGGAAGGATACTCCATCGTCGAAATCGTCTGTCCTAAAAACTTTATCGGTAAAACACTCAAGACGCTGTCGCTTACGCATAAGTATGGCGTACAGGTCATCGCCATCCGCGACCCGCAAGAGCCGACGCCAAAAATTGGTAACATTGCAGACGTCATCCTGCAAGAGGACGACGTGCTGTTCATCATCGGGCCAAACGAAGCCCTCGATAAATTAAAAGACTAATTCATTCCGCGCACTTGTCGCACAGCCCGAACATATAAAGCGAAGTCCCCTGCAAGGTAAATCCCGGGGGAATCATTTGTGTGCAATCCGGCGGCGCCACAAAGATGTCGTAGACCTTACCACACTTTTTGCACTTGAAATGGCTGTGCGGCGAACAGTCCGCATCGTAGCGCAAGAACCCGTCGCCAAAATCGAGCGATATCGCCAGGCCCTTTTCGAGCAGCTGTTCCAAAGTATTGTAGACCGTCGTGCGTGAAAGCGACGGGTATTCCGGCAAAAGCGCCGAGTAAATTTCATCGACCGTCGGATGCGTCTTGACGCTCCGCAGGTAACGATAAACGCAGACCCTCTGAAGCGAAGGCCTAATGCCATGATCCTTGAGTATGCTTGCTGTTTCTTGCATATTCACACCCTCTTCTCAAACATTCCAACAAAAAAGCGGCCCCACGCGCTTGATACGCGCGGAACCGCCCTACACCTCAAAAATTACTTGAAGTAGCGCCCGAGCAAGCCCTGGAAAGCAGAGCCATGACGGGCTTCGTCCTTGCACATTTCATGAACAGTGTCATGGATGGCATCGTAGCCGAGTTCCTTGGCGCGCTTTGCGAGAGCGAGCTTGCCTTCGGTAGCGCCAGCTTCGGCAGCCACGCGGAGTTCCAGGTTCTTCTTGGTATCGGCATAGACGACCTCGCCCAAGAGTTCTGCAAACTTGGCGGCATGTTCAGCCTCTTCGAAAGCGATGCGCTTGTAAGCTTCTGCCACTTCCGGGAATCCTTCGCGGTCCGCCTGGCGGCTCATCGCGAGGTACATGCCCACTTCGGTACACTCACCTGCAAAGTTCTCGCGGAGGCCCTGCACCACTTCGGCATCGAGTCCCTGAGCAACACCGACCTTGTGTTCGTCAGCCCAGACGATCTTGCCTGCCGCAGGCTGTTCAACCTTTTCGAAGAACTTGCTCTTCGGAGCATGGCACTGCGGGCATTCATCCGGGGCTTCCGGACCCATGTGGACATAACCGCAAACTTTACAAACCCAGACCTTCATATCGACTCCTTTTCCGCTATGCGGAATTTGATGAAAAATTCTACTTAAATTTGTTCTTATTTTTGTAACGATTACAAATATATAATTATTTCAAGAAAAGTCAATAGGTCGGAGAAAAAAAAATTTCGAACCACCGCATCCGCCGAAACGAACGCATAAAAAAACGACCCGTTCGGGCCGAATTGCAATATCTTTCTTGAACTATTAGAACGCTGCCGCTTCCGGAGCCTTTTCACGGACTCGCTTGGTAGATTCAGTTTCCGTAGCAAGCTGGCGGTGCGTCACAGAACCCACGGCATAATAGCGGTTGCCTTTCTGTATCACGGCTGTATAGGCGTCGAGAGCCTTCACCGAGAACCATTCCTGGTAAAGATTATGGACGTTTTCCTTAAGGCTTGAGGTTTCGTTAATCGCCGGAGCACCCGACGCCTTGCCATACTTCATGGTAAACTGGTCGGACATGTAAGCTACAGCTTCAAAAGTCTTGCTCAGACGAGCACGTTCCACGCGGCCTGTACGGATTTCAAAGGCATAGAACTTGTCATTTTTATTGAAAATAAAATCGACCTGGACCGGCAGTTCACCAAACATGTAAACAGGAATTACCACACGTTCGCCAACGCCTGTCTGGCCGTAAGGTTCGTAACCTTTTTTCATCATTTCTTCAATGACGGTCTCACGGGAGGATCCAAACGGAATACCGGCAAAGTTATTCTGAGACTGCGCTTGCACGTGAAGCGAAAGCACAAGAATCAAAAAAGTAATGACAATGCCAAATTTGGACACAATAAACTCCTCTAGATATTGTAAAAGATAGTAAACTTTTTTCAAGTAAGCAAAAATTTTTCACAAAAAAAAGTTTTTTTGGCCCAGTATCTATATTTGGTCACATGTCAAGCACATTTGGAAAGATTTTTTCTGTCACTACATGGGGCGAATCCCATGGTCCTGCTGTCGGAGCCGTCCTCGACGGATGCCCCGCCGGCCTCGCCATCACCGAAGAAATGATTCAGGCTGAACTGAACCGCAGGCGTCCGGGCCAGGGGAAACTCACGACCCCGCGTAACGAAAAAGATACGGTAAAGATCCTTTCCGGCGTTTTCGAAGGCAAGACGACTGGCACCCCCATCTCCTTTGTCGTCTTTAACGAAGACCAGCATAGCAAAGACTATGCCGACATAGCAAAATGGTACAGACCGGGCCACGCAGACCTCTGCTACGATCTCAAGTACGGATTCCGCGATTACCGCGGCGGCGGCAGAAGCTCCGCCCGCGAGACCATCGGTCGAGTTGCCGCAGGCGCCGTCGCAAAAGCATTCCTCAAGACCGTTGCTGGCACGGAATTTCTCTCGTGGGTTTCATCCGTCGGTACCGTCGATGGCGCCATGCCCGACCTCAACTCCCTTACGCTTGACCAGATCGAAGCATCCCCCGTCCGCTGCCCGGATATAGACGCCAGCGCCAAGATGGAACAGGCCATCCTGGAGGCGAAGTCCAAAGGCGATAGCATTGGCGGAACAGTCGCGCTCTTCGTCAAAAACGTCCCGGCAGCTCTTGGCGAACCGGTATTCGACAGGCTCGACGCGCTCCTTGCGCAGGCAATGCTTTCCATCCCGGCATGCAAAGGCTTTGAAATCGGCAGCGGCTTTGCCGCAGCACGCATGCACGGTAGCGAGCACAACGATGAAATTTACGTAGAAGGCAACACCTACCACACGCGTACAAACAACGCGGGCGGTAGCCTTGGCGGCATCTCCAACGGAGAACCGATCTATTGCCGCATGGCGTTCAAGCCGACAGCCACGATTTCGCAGGCACAAAAGACAGCCGGTCGCGGCTACGAGAATGGCGAACTTGCCGCCAAGGGAAGGCACGATCCTTGTGTTGCCGTCCGCGCTCCCGTGATTGTGGAAAGCATGGCAGCCCTTGTACTTGCAGACCTCTACTTGCAACAAAAGCGCAATTGCCTCGATTAAGTTCTAGCTTACGAAAAGGCGATGCCGGAATAAATCCGGCATGACATGCATCAGGGCATTGCCAATGACTCTCATAGCAAAATCGTTACGCCTTGCAGCTTCCGCATTCTACCGAATCGCATACAAGCTGCACCACAAGCTCTTTTTGCAGCCACAGCCGCCTATCCAGACTCCCGTCATCATCGTCGGGAGCTATTTAGCAGGTGGCGCAGGCAAAACGCCATTTACCATCTGGCTTGCAAAGTATTTTTATAAACAAGGTAATCGCGTCGCAATCCTTTGCCACAGCGCCGCCTGGGACGAGTTCATCATGTTGCAGCGATCATTCGAAAGCGGCCAGTCACAATCCGCCGAATCACCGCAAATAAAAGTTTTCGCCACCAGGAATCGCTACAAGACCGCCAAGGAAATTCAGGACAAATTCGACATCATTCTCTGCGATGACGGTTTTGAAGACACCCGTTTTACAGGCGCAAAGCGCATTTGCCTCGACTGGCAAGAACCGCCAACATCTTGGAAGAGCCTGTTGCCAAGAGGTCCGTTCCGCAGTCTCAAGCAGGACCACGACGAACGCGATATCACCCACATCGCCTGCTACGGGAACGCACCCGACATCCGTTTTTTCATCGAATTTCTAACAAATTCAACAACTTATAAACAGTTCACGGCGAAAATCGTTTGCGGACTTGGTTCCCCCAACCGCTTCATTGATGACATCCGCACATTTGCATCAACGGCTAATATCCAAATAGCAGGATCCATCATCCGTCCCGATCACGACAGACATTTTCCACAAATCGTTCAGGCCGAAATCTCGCAAGGCAACGACATCATTATTTCACAGAAAGACGCAAGCCGTTTACCCCAGGCGCTCCTTTCCCACCCAAAACTCCACGTCGCCATCCAAAAAACCGAAGTTTCAGACAAAATTCTACAGAAATTGTCCTTATAAAAGAACAACTAATACAACATTCTTCGTAAATAATTGAAAACTTTCCCGTTTTTTATTGTATTTTTAAAAAGCAAGAACTAGGGAGAGAAAGTATGAATTTGCGTCAGCGTTTTGCCGAACTTCTTCAGATCATCACCAAGGACATTCCAGAACGAGAATACTATGTACAGCTGGGTTTCCTCACCGCACTGATTCAGGAACCGTTCTACCTCTATGGCCGCCCAGGCTGTGGAAGTTCCCTCTTTATCCGCAGAATTTCAAGCGCATTCAAGGACGCCAAGATATTAAAGCTCGGTAAAAAGCAAAGACAGCTCCCGGACAACATCAACGACTTCAACCTGATTATCTTTGACAACTTCTCGCCTACCGATGAGCAGAGCAAGAATAACCTCCAGATCGTCATCCATGACCACGAGAAAAACTCCATCATCATTTCGGGCGACCAGAAGCCGGAATCCGCACTGAGCAGGTCCGAAGTAAGCGACCAGGTGACGCTTACAATCATGCTCCCCGACAGCATTTCTTCCGATGCGCTCTGCAAGCTACTCCAGCTCCACGGCACCGACAGCAACGTCACCGTGCCCCCGTCAGTTGCCATTAGCGCCGAAGAACAGTCCGAATGGATTCAGGCCCTCAGCAAGGTGACACTTTCCCCGAACACGCTCGCCGTCATCGGCAAGGTCGCAGAGACCTGCGAAAAGAACTGCGTCTACGTGCCCATCCGCAGGTGGCTTGCCCTTTCGAACATGATCAAGGCCATCGCTTTCCTCAACGGCCGCGCCGAGACAAAGCTCATCGACACGTTCTTCCTCGGGACATCCATCTGGGGGCGCAGCGCATCGAACACCGCCATTTCTGAAAGCTATAAGCAGATTCTCAAAGAGCAGTTATACAAGAACACGCCGAGCCTCCTTGAAACGCCTTATGACGCAAACGGCCTGCTTATGCGCGTCAACCACCTCGTCCACAGTTCAAACAACCTTTACGAAACCAAGCCGTTCAACGGCGAAAAGTGCCTCGCCTACCGCATCACGATCGCAGGTGAATCCGTACCGCTTTACGCGCCGCTCAAGTACATCGAAACCGACATTAACTTCAACCCGTACAACGAACTCCGCCAAGTTGAAAAGCGTGTCGTCTGCAACTATCACGGCACTTCAAACTGCACCATTTCTATCGACCCGCAAGTCCGCACCAGCGGGCTGCGCAGTTCCGTCAACCAGTCCAATTCTACTTGCACCAAGTTCGAAGAATTTGGAACGCTCCCGACATACATCCTGAGAGAGAACGCTCCTGAAATCATCGAAGAAAAGAAAGTTCTTCGCGATACGCTTAGCGCTGAAATCAAGGAAGCCATGGACCGCGAAACGGCAAACCTCGTCGCATTGCGCAACACATATAAATTATTCAACGAATCAAAGGACGACCTTTTCTGCTTTACACAGATGTTCAACGCCGTCCAGAACGATATCAAGGCGCAGTTCGACAACACGGCAAATATCATCAAGACCATCAAGATGGCAAGCGAAGTCATCTCCTCTTTGCCAAGCAACATGCTCAAGACCCCGAATCTGGTCGGCAAGCCGCAGAATAAGCCCCAGGCTCCACAGACAACACAAAACGCACAGTCCTCCAGTGCTGAAAAATAACGTATATTGAGGGCGTGAACTTAATTCTCCTCTGGGCGGGTATCGCCTTCATTTGGCTGATATGCATCTGCATGACAAAAAAAGGTCGTGCAGTTATTCGCATTCTCTGGAGGAGCATCAAGGTAAAACTCGTCATCATCGCATGCGCTTTGGGCATTGCGGCCATCACGACTGCATACGCGACACATCCTGAAGAAGAGCCGCGACCCACCATCGACGAGCAGCTCGAATACCAGAAATACACTACATCGGCGATTCAAAAACTTTGCGATCAGGGCGAACTCATTATCGACATGAACTGTGACCTCGACAGCGCCGCCGCAGAACTTGCCTACATCCTCCCCACCGTCATCAACAATTACAATCTCGTTGTCACGCGCCCGACGACCCCGATTCTTGAGAAAATCAAGGATACATTACAGATAAAGATGATTGGCTACAAGAAATTTAGGAACAGGGGAATCCGCCTCACAAAAGCGCTACAGCGCGATCTTGGCATCCGCTACGATATCGAAATCATTTCCGAAGACACAGACCACACTCTAAAAATTACATACAACGGAAAGCGCTGGGACAGCGAACACCTTTGCAACTTGCCCGTTCTTGAAGCATGCCTCCGCGAACGCACAGACCCGGCAGTCCTCATGTCCATCATCCATCACACTTCCGGATTCCAGATGAACTACCAGGGCAAAAATAACACGTCCGGGTTACTCGCACTCGATACAGGCAAGGGTTTAGAACAAATTGACATAGGCGCCCGTCGCCTCAAAAAAGTTCTCGCAACATCGCCCACGCTCGCCGACGCGGTCGCACAATTCTACCCCGATGCTGAACACCGCAACAGATTCGAGAACTGGCGCAAAGACCCGCAAAAGCATTACTGGGTAGGGCAAGTCCTAACGGATATTCAATACTACCGTAGCAACGGAATGACGCTCAAGCCACGCAAACGCGTGGAATAAACTAGTCTAACTTATACTTGTCTTTCGCGGCTTCGAGTTCGGCGCTAGCCTTTTCCCAAGCAGCGTAAAGTTCTTCGGTCAGCTTCTTGTTTTCGTCCATATCTTTTGCAATGGACGTAATCGCATTGCCGTCGCCAGATTCCGAGGCAGCCACAAGTTTTGCTTCAAGTTCACCGCCGAGAGCTTCAGCCTTCGCAATTTCAGCTTCAAGGCGAGCGGTCTCTTTTTCGAGCGGCTTGATGACCTTGCTGCGTTCGGCAATGTAGTCTGCACGCGCCCTGCGGTCTTCCTTGGAGCGCGGCGTCGAACTCACGGGCTTATCGTCCGTGACGTCGATATTCGAGACCTTGATGTTTGCGGAGTTCGCGCCGCCCGGCTTCTTTTCAGAAGCCCAACCAACCTTTTCAAGGAAGTCCGCGTAAGTGCCTTCGAAGATACGGCACTTACCACCATCGAAGACGATGAGGCGCGTCGCAAAAGCGTGCAGCAGTTCTTCGTCATGCGTCACGACAAGTGCGGTGCCATCGTAATCTTCGAGCGCATCGATCAAGCTCTCGATGCTTTCCATGTCCAAGTGGTTCGTCGGTTCGTCAAGCAAAAGCATATTGCTTTCGTTCGCCAAAATCTTACCCAACAGCACACGGCTGCGTTCACCACCCGAAAGCACCTTCACCTTCTTCATGGCTGTATCGCCGCTGAACATCATCACGCCCGCGAGGCTACGCGCACGGCTCTTCTGCGACACATCCGTAATCGCCGATGCAATTTCTTCTTCGACCGTATTTTCAAGATTCAGGCGGTTGATATTCGTCTGACCAAAGTAATTTATCTTGAGGTTCGGGTTGTAATTGATTGTACCCTGTGTCGGTTCAAATTCTTTCGCAATCAAGTTCAAGAGCGTCGTTTTACCGCGACCGTTCGGACCGATAATTGCAATGCGGTCGCCCTTGAACACTTCCAACTCGAGGTCCGAAATCAGCTCCGGACCGTAGCCGTTTTCGTTCTTGTACGCAAAGTGCAGCCCGTGAATCTGGAGCATGCGCTTGCCCGGGAATTCCGCATTCTTGAAATTGAAATCCAGGTTGCGTTCGTGCGAGAGGCGCTCGCCCGTCGCAAGCTTTGCCGCAGCCTTGATCTTCGACTGCACCATCGCAGCCTTTGCCGCCTTGTAGCGGAAGCGTTCAATGACCTTTTCGAGCTGTTCCTTTTTGCGCTGCTCATTTTCTTGTGTGCGCATTGCCACTTCTTCTTCTTCGGCAATCGTCTCGCGCAACTTTTCGACCGTTCCCTTGACCTTGCGCATCTTGTGACGGTGAATTCCCACCGTATGTGTGCAGACCTCGTCCATAAAATGGTGGTCATGCGTAATCAAAAGCACTTCGCCCTTCCACGCGCGCAAAAAGCGGCTTAGCCAGCGCATGGAAACAATGTCCAAGTAGTTCGTCGGTTCGTCAAGCAAAAGCATGTCCGGTTCCGACGCCAAGACCTTCGCCAAATTCAGACGGATCTGGAAACCGCCCGACAAAAGCATCGGGTCTTTCTGCATGCTCTCTTCGTCAAAGCCAAGACCAAAGAGAATCGCCTCGACCTTGTGTTCTTCAAGCCAGCCATCCTCATTCACCTTGAGCACACTGCACGCCTCTTCGTGAACCGTCGGGTGCGTGAACTTGATGTGCTGCTGCAAATAGCCAATCGTATAGCCCTTTGGGATGTCGATGTTACCGCCATCGAGACATTCCTGCCCGAGAATCATCTTGAAAAGGGTCGATTTGCCGCAACCGTTGCGACCAACAAGACCGACGCGTTCATGGTCGGCAACAAGCATGCTAGCATTATCCAAAAGGACCTGCATGCCAAAAGACTTAGAGACGTTCTGAATTTGAATCACAAGAGCAAAGATAGAAAAAGGGCGCCCAGAGGGCGTCCTTTCAAACCTTTAGAGGCGACCGATAGATTACTTCCAGTCGAGAACTTCGCGGTTCCAAGAAACCGGAGAACCCGTCATGATCAATTTCTTGTCAAAGCCGCTGCCATTGCTCATCTGCTTTGCAATAAAGCCAGACTTGTACATGGTAGCCTTCTTGCCGTCCTTGTTCTTGCCATCATAGACAATATCAAATCCGACCCATCTGTAAAGGACAAAGCCGAAGAAGTTTCTGCGGTATTCCCAAGAATCGCTCGTGATGATGAGCTTCTTAATCTTGTAACCCTTCACGAGAGCCTTGAGTTCCTTTTCAATCTTCGGACCCTTCCAAGTCTGCTTCGGGAGGTCAGCCATCTTGACCGGAGTCGGGCCACGCTTGATAGCTTCCTGGACTTCTTCGATCGGAGACTTGCCCACGATTTCCTTGAAGTCAGTCACTTCAACTTCGTAGAACTTTTCCGGGAAGGCAACGCCCTTGTAAACGCCCTGGTCGATATAGCCGTATCCTTCCGGCACATAGAAGAACTTGCCGCCCTTCTTGTAAACGAAAGCCATCGCAAAAGCGTTCTTGTCGTTGTACTTCATGATGGAACCGAAGCGGTAAGCGCGCACGAATTCGCTTTCGCCCTGTTCCTTGTCAGACGGGCCAATCCAGCGGGACTTGAGGTTTCTGATGTCGTTGTCCTTCGTGATCATGTAGACTTCAGCCGGCAATTCGCCTTCGACCATCGTCTTGGTGGTATCGTCGATCTTCTTCGGATCCCAGTCATACACGAGAGCCTTCGGGGTGTTCGGGGTCGGGCCATCGACAACCGGCTTGCCAAAGCACTTCACGCACTTTGCAACATGGTCTTTCCAGAACACGACATTGCTGTCGGCGTCCCTGTAAAGCACGTCGTAGTTCAAGACATCCGGTTCGCGTTCTTCGGCAAGTTCATCCGTGTGGATGAACACCTTGATGATGCCCTTTTCCTTGTTGTCCTTCCAGTGGTAGAAAACGCGTTCGAGGTAACGGTTCGAAATATCGGCGCCCACCGGGAGTTCGCTTCTAGCCATCGTCGGCTTGTCAGAAGCAGGAGCCAAAGCGGCATCGGCGGGGACGTCATCCTGAGCATTCGCCATGGAGAAGGCGAAAAGTCCTGCTGCAAGAGTCTTGAAAATCAGTTTCATTCCATTCAACCTTGCGGGTTCCAAGTGTCAGCATCATTCCTGACGAACCCACAATAGTCAGAAATGCGCATTTTTACGACAATGTAAATAAAAGCGATACATTTGGCAATAAATTATCACGAAATTACTACAAAAAACTTCAAATTCTCAAAAAGTTTTCAACATTTATCAACACCCATTGTAAATAAAAAACAGGCATAAAGAAAGCCCCGCGCGTAACCCGTTAAGTTTCAAGGAGTTACTTTACGCAAGGCTTATTCCTAAACTGTTGATAAATTGTGGTTATTTCTTTTCGCGCCGGCGCACACCCAAATTAAATGTTTCATCGGACTTTCCAACAACCTTGGCGTCCTCGAAAATCTTGAACTTGAGCTTCACAATATAAACGCCTGTACCCACCCAGCGTCCTTTATTGGTATGCGCATCCCACATCATAAAGATATTTCCCGGCTTATCCACACAGTCCGTTTCGAAAACATCCTTATCGTTGCAGGCGACAATTCCGCTCTGCTTATTGATAAACTGCCCAAGCGTCGAGAAGTATTCCACTTCCCACTTGATCTTGGCCTTTGCAAGCACAACTTCCCTCGGCTCATCGGAATTCAACAAAAGCGTTTTTCCAACTTCGCTCAGGTCATACTTGATAAGTTCACCTGGGAACCCGATATCGGCAATGATATCTTCAATCTTCTTCGACACATCGACTCGGACTGGCGTAACATCGTTCTTATGAGGCCACTTTTCCGGCGTCCAGTTTCGAGGATCCAGGATCACGACACCCGGAGTTTCAACATCCACGCGCTGTTCACCTTCAATACGGCGCCACGGGTTGTTCTCATGCGGCACATTGCCGTTCAGGTCCTGCAACACTCCAGGAATCAGGCGCACCATAAAGCCCACTTCCGGCAATACCGTATAGTCGGTCTTCTGGAAAAGCACTTCATAATAATTGCTGCTCCTGCTCGGCGAAACAGCCGCTATGGACAAACGCGACGGGTCCACCAATTCTCCAGCCTTATCCTTAAACTCAAGGAACTGCACACCGTTCAAAAGGTTTGCCTGAGCGGCTTCGCTGAGGTATACCGTAAGTTTGCTCACGCTATTAGACATCGGCTTCACAATCGGCTTTTCCAAAAGGATCGCACCCATGCGGTCTTCAATTCCAAGCCCATCCAGGCTAAGCTGCGTCATCTGCCCAGTTTCTTTATCCATATACGTATAATGATACCTGAAGGAACCCTGATAAAGTTCCTTAGAACCACCCGTAAAGAGTATATCCTGCAAGCTATCGGCAAAAATCGCGAGACTCTTTTCGCTATCCTTTAGTTCTGCAACACTTTGCGCAGAAGCGACGGTACGCCAGTCTTCGCTACCAAAAGACCATGCAATCGTATCCGGGACCGTTTCGTCAAAGGGCTTGTTGAACACAATAGAAATGCTATCAAGCACACCGTCGCCATTGCGGTCGAACGCTTCACCGAGATTTGCAAACGGAACAGGAGGTTCCTTGAAGTGGATGTATTTCCACGAAATCACATTCGACACACCGCTGCCAGAAACTTCGAAGCTAGCGTTCGTCACCGAGGAATCCCCAACAACATAGAATTTGGCCATACCCGTCGAATCCGTAATGACCTTATCCACCCTCTGCTTCTTCTCGTTCAAGAAAGAAATCGGGAACGAAGTCGTGAGATCCAGGACGGCAAAGCAGTCCTTACAAAGACTCGTAATATAGAACACGCCTACCTGCAACGGCACCGTATCAGGGTACGCCACATGTGTAAGGAGCGTATCGAAAGCACTCCCGTCAAACGGAAGCCCGCGCAAAGTAATGCCCGTCGGGTCTAAAGTCTTGACAGAATCCGAACCGTCAAACACATCAATAAATGCAATATCCGGGAGCGGATACGCCGGCACGGAGAAATAAACTTCACTAGACTGTGTCGGGTCGCTTGCCAGCGAGAACTGCAACATGTAGGATCCCGGCGCCAGGGAACGCTTCCTCACAATTTCCACAGTATCAATCACAAAGCCAGCCATGTTCGCGTCAATGTTAATGCCCGCAATCGTTCCCGGCAAAAGTTCCATACCTGTTGCAGGAATCCTTTCATCATCGCCAAACAACGTAAACGAAGACTGCGCAGGCATCGTATCAATTTTCGAGGTACTCGAGACATCACAGCTAATAGATTCATCCATCAGAAGCTGCAAGATGGTGTACTTGATCGTTCCATCGGTCGTCTTTTCTTCCACCGGGTAATACGTCTTCTGCGTCTGCAAGTTGATCGACGTGCGCATCTTGAAGTTCGAGCCGGTCGCATTGCGTTCCGAGAAGAAAATATGGAACGGGTATTCACGGCCTTCAATCAACTTGAGCGATGGATCATTTTTGCCAATCGTATCCAGGTTCACGCCACCTTCAACAGGGCTATGGCAGCCACCGATATCGACGACAAGGCGGTTGTTGATAAACACCCACACATCATCATCGCCACGGAATTCGAAGTACTGCCCCTTCACATACCTGAACTGCGCAGAAACCTTCATCGCAAAGCTGTAATTGTGCTTACAGCCCTGGACATCCCAGTCAAACTTCGGATTCAAGACCGTCTTTGCAGAATCGAGGTAACGCAAGTCATCAATCGGATAGAATCCCGGATTGATCGTATCGTTGCAGTCGCCCTCCTCGTTTGTAAAGTCGGCCTGCCAAAAGCCTTCTTCATCAAGCGAGAGGCTGATGTCACGGCAAACGCCGTTCTTGTATTCCCTGCCCGCCGCATCATGCGCCACAACCTGCGGAATAAACCACTTCTCTATTTCGTGCGCCGCCGAGCACTGTGACCACGGATAGACAAGGGAATCCACACGCGCAGGAGCGCCATTCACAAGCGTATCCTGCACCATGCCAGGCACATGGCCACCGCACGTCTTAAATTCCGTCAGTTCTCCATTCTGGTCACGGCCAATAACAGTCGTGTAGTCATTACCGCCATAAATGCCGCCAAAATCAACATCTATGCTATCGTCATGCGATTCGCCGGCCCAGTCAAGAACAAGTGCCGAAATCTTGAGTGACGGGCAAATGCCAAGAATACCCGGATAGCGTACCGTATCCTTCGGTTCATAGCGCTGTTTCGGATTCGGGTAAACCCAAACGGTATCGTAATACGCCATCAAGGAATCCAGAGAGACAAGGGAATCCAGCTCATCATTTTCAGGCACAATGCCCTTGCCGCCATAGCGTTCCATGCCAAAGGTCTGCTTAAAGTAAACCTTCCAGTCCGTCGCATGCTTGTAAACCGTACCCGTGTACCAGCCACAGGTATCTGTAAGAGGCCCCATCTTGATGACATCGTTCGTGGACTCGATAATCATGGACGGCGACTGGTTTTCCCACGGACTCTTCAAGCGGATCACCTTGGGTTCCGGCGGGTAAAACACCAAATCAAGCGTTTCAAGCGAAGTCGAGGTGTACATCCAAGTCTCGTAAATGCCGGTCGGGAAAAGTTCGCCTGCACGTGGGCGCGACATTTCCGGGAAGTACGGATGTTGCGGCCAATCGTTCTTGCCGCGTAAAATCTGCACGAAAGTTCCCTGGGAATTCCACTGCGAAGAGCCAACCGTAGAATCGGCAAAATCAATATGACGCCAGTACTTGTATTCCCCTTCGGCACTGAGTCCCGTCGGTTCATTCAGGATGTTGTTATCGATCTTGATAAAGAATGTGCTGTCACGGTAAGTTGTATTTGTACGCCACGGATGATAAATGTGCAGGCGACGAGTCGGGTCAAAGCATTCACCAAGAGTCCCGATCTTTACATCTGCGACAGGTCCTGCAACAGTACCGTCCACAAAAATCGTATCCTGAGCCTGCAAGGCCGCCGTAAAGTCAATCACCGAATCGCGATTCACCGGAATAACATACCACGGGGCCTTATAGCGTGTAAAATGGGCGACCTTAATGTGATTCGTCTTCATCATGTCAGGCGTAATCGCCCCATAGAACCAGCCGCATTTATCCTTGTCGCCCTCTTTAAAACGCATCAGCACCGAATCCGCGCCAAAGACCATCTGCGGCAGCACCTTGTTGCCCCACGGACTCTTGAACCAGACAATCTTTGAACCCGGCGCCATGAACGACTTGGTATAGGACTTGTCGGCCGTATCCGTGTAAAGCCAGATTTCCGATTCAGTGCCAAAAAACGCAGTTATCTTCGTCTTTCCGCCCTCAGTCCAGGATACGCAATTGTTGTTATTGTAATTGTAGTCGTCGGTATTCGGGCATGCCTTGAATTCAAAATCCTGCCAGTCCTGGAAATCAGCAACGGTCTTCCCGGCCCAGGTATAGACATACCAGTCATCGCCCTCGCTCTTCATCATCGTCTTGGACATAGCGCCAAAACCCGGATTGTAATCCGTCACGCCACCGGTAATATGCGGAATGTAACTTGAAGCCGTTGCGTCGTTACGGAACGGGGACTGTAGATGAATCGTCAAATCCGCCCATGCAGAAACAGTCAACAGCAATGAGGCGACAATACCCAAACAACCGTGTTTCATTCAACACCCTCTTTATTCTACCCACACTTTAGTTAAAAAATATATTCAAGAGTTAAAAATTCAAAACACAATAAGGAAAAAAAAGCAAAAAAGCCCACCGCATGGGTGGACTTCGATCCGAAAGGCAATTTATTTTATAATTACCTTATAATCTTTGCGCCGCCCTTTTTGCCAGAGCCGCACCTGTACTTATCGTTGCGGCGGACACCGAATGTGAATGTTTCCTCGCCCTTGCCCACGATTTCCGTGTCAGAGAAAATCTTGAACTTGAACTTCGCAATATACACACCCGTACCAACAAGGCGCTTCTTTTCGCTCATGGCATCCCATTCAAAGAACATATTGCCCGCGTTGGCAATGCAATCTGTTCCAAAGATATCCTTGTCGTTGCAAGCGAATACGCCCTTGACCCAGTTCACGTACTGACCCAGGCTCGAGAAGAATTCAATATCCCAGCTGACCTTGACCTTGCTCAGGATCTCTTCCCTAGAAGCCTTATCTTCACCGAGCAACATCGTCGTCGCAAAGTCATCCAGCTTGAACTTCACCAAGACTCCAGGCAAGCCGCGTTCTTCGATAATCTCCTTAAGAGTCAGGCCCTCATCAACGCGAACAGGCATAACGTCATTGGTGTCACCCGGCCACGGATTTTCTTCAAACATACCCGGCCAGATAGTCACGACCTTCGGACGTTCCGTCTGCAACGGCTGTTCACCTTCAATTCGTCTCCACGGATTCTTCTCATGCGGAGTATTACCGCTCTTATCTGGCAGTAATCCTGGAATCAAGCGGATCTTGAAACCGACTTCAGGAACAATGAAGCCTTCTGCTTTCTGGAACAGCAATTCGTAGTAATCACTTTCATTCACTGGAGAGACGGACACAAGCTTATACTTTGACGGATCAACAAACTTATCGTCCTTGTCTCTAAGCTCAAACATCTGGATTGTCGGAATCGCAGCAATGTTGCAGCCTTCCGAAAGCTTGATGGTCACCTTGACAAAGTTCTCCGAAGGAATCTTGAGCATCGGCTTTTCAAGGATGATCGCACCAATCTTATCCAGAATTTTCGTAATCATCATGTCCGACACCTGAGTCGATGCCATCGCCAAGTCCTGATAAATGTACTGATAGACAAAGCTACCTTCCATTATGTTCTTCGCAGCGCCAGTCAATACCGTGTCAACCAAGCTATCGGCAGTAATGGCCACTGTCGAATCATTCTTTATAAAGGGAGCAATGGACTCCATCGAGTATGGGTGCATCACGCTACTGCCAAAGCTCCAGGCTACAGAATCCAGTTCATGCGTCTTAAAGGCGTCATATTCAAAAGGAACATAGATACTGTCAGGAATGCCATCGCCATTGCGGTCGTAAATGCCGCCCGTCTTGGCAAGAGGCATTTCAGGATCCTTAAAGCTGATGTTGTCCCACTTGAGCGAATTCTTAACGCCGCTCACGCCAATCACCGCAAACGATTCACCGCTCATCGCAGCTTCGCCAATCACGTAGAAATGGGCAAAGCCATTTTCATCCGTTTCAACAGTATTGATGGACATGCCATCATCATTATAGAACATCAAGTACGGATTGCTGGGTTTCAAGTCCAGAACAACAGAGCATTCCCCACAAATTTCACCCATATAGGTGACCACGATCTCGATGTTTGCCATTTCAGGATAACGCACATGAGTCATCAAGGTATCGTTGACACCCGGCTTAATGGTTTCGCCTCTTAAGGTCTTGTTGGTCGGATCGAAAGTCTTGAGCTTGCCGGCATTGCCATTGAACACATCGACAAACGCAATTTCCGGTGTTTCGAATTCAGGAACCGTAAATTCATACGATTCGTTCATCGCCATATCCGATTCGAGGAAATAGTACAACGTATACTTACCCGGACTCAGCGAACGAAGCTTGACAATTTCGTCAATGTTGATCTCAAAACTGGACCTGTCTTCGTGAATGATGATTCCACCGAAATTGAGACCGACACTCAGCTTCTTTGCATCCGCCAAGGATCCGCCATCGAGATAGAATTCGGACGGTGCATCGACAGTATCAACCTGGGCCTTGGCATGCGGATCGCAGCTAATCGCTTCCGCATCCATCTTTAACCTGAGGACACCCGTCACATCATTCTTTTTCGATTCGTCAATGAATTCAAGGTAGGTATTCTGCTTCTGCAAGTTGATGGACGTACGCATCTTGAAGTTCGAGCCAGTCGCATTGCGTTCCGCATAGAAAATATGGAACGGATATTCACGGCCTTCCTTCAAGGCCATGCTCGGTTCGTTCTGGCCAATCGTATCAAGATTTACAGCGCCTTCCACTTTTTCGTGAATGCCGCCGATGTCCACGACAAGCCTGTTATTGATATAGACCCACACGTCATCATCACCACGGAATTCAAAGTACTGGCCTTTCACGTACTTGAAGGTCGCAGAAACAGCCATCGCATAGCTATAGTTGTGCTTGCAGGTATCTTTCTTCCATACACCTTCAGAAGCCCAGTTCACATAACCTTCGACATCCCAGTCAAACTTCGGGTTTTTAACCGTCTGTGCAGAATCGAGATACCTGAAGTCATCCAGCGGGAAGAATCCCGGACTCACAGGATCATTGCAGTCACCGGACTCGTTCGTGTAATCGGCATACCAGAAGCCTTCATCGTCAAGCTGAAGTTCGATATCCTTACATACAGAGTTCGTGTATTCCTTGCCAGCCACTTTTGCAACAACCTGCGGCTTAAACCACTTGTCAATTTCATGACCCGCGGCGCACTTGTCCCACGGATAGCTTGCAGAATCCACTCGAGCCGGGTAGCCATCCACAAGAGTGCTCTTCACCATGCCC
Source organism: Fibrobacter sp. (assembly GCF_045112255.1). Lineage (GTDB taxonomy): Bacteria > Fibrobacterota > Fibrobacteria > Fibrobacterales > Fibrobacteraceae > Fibrobacter. Next base: position 2,060 of record NZ_JBGUHR010000079.1, on the reverse strand, counting down.
GAAATCTTTTCTCCCGTATTGCAGGTAGAATCCCTCCCAACGGCTGTATACTTGTTGCCACTATGCGTATGCCCAAAATCAATATCAATGCTGTCGTGATAACTTTCACCAGCCCAGTCCAGAAGCATCGCAGAAATCTTCATGCTCGGGCATTCTCCCAAACGCCCAACAGGGTACTTTGCAGAAGCCTCAGGAACACTATAGCTCTTGCCGGAAGGATAGACCCATGCCGTATCCCGTTTGGTCAGCAAAGAATCCAGATTCAGGAGGACATCAACACCATCGCCTTCTCTGACAATCCCTTCCATCGAGTACTTTTCAAGCCCAAAGCTCTGCTTGAAATAGACCTTCCAGTCGGCGGCATGCTTATAGTAAACGCCTTCGAACCAACCGCACGTATCCTTCGAGAACGCAGACATTCTCACGATATCGTTATTCGCATCGACAACAAAAGACGTCGGCGTATTCTTCCACGGACTCAGCAAACGCACAACCTTGCGTTCAAGCGGAGCATACGACACATCAATATCTTCCATCGTAGAACTTGCAAAGAACCAGGCTTCATAAACGCCCGACGGGAAAAGATCGCTCACCTTGGGACGCTTATTATCGCTGAAATAAACAGCCCTCTTATTCTCCTTAAAGCTTCTGATAATCTGGACCTTGGCATCATCAGACTTCCAGGCCGCAGAAGAAGCGATGGAATCCGAGAAACTCACAGAAAGCCAATACTTATAGTCCTTGTCAAAAGAAAGCGCGCCCAGTGCCGGGCCAGCGACTTTGCCATCGGTACCCGCTACAGAATCTTGCCAGACGCCATCGATAGTCATATAAACCGAGCTATCGCGATAGACACTATTATTACGCCAGGGGTTATAGATATGCAAGGTACGGCTATTGTCAAAGCACTCACCGGGCGTACCGGCTTTATTGCTAACGGAAGGCGTTGCCAAAGTACCGTCAACGTAGACCGTATCTTTCTTTAGCGCATTCTCCAAATCAATAATCTGCTTTTTGTCTTCAGGAACAGACATCCACGGAGCATTGAAGCGATTAAAATGCGCCGTATGCAGCACATATTTCTTATAAAGTGCTGGAGTGACAGCTCCATAGAACCATCCGCATTTATCAGGATCTTCCGAAGGATGCAACAAGATCGTATCTTGTTCAAAAATCATCTGCGGAAGAGCTTTATTGCCCCACGGACTCTTGAACCAGACAATCTTTGATTCCAGAGAAGCATAAGACTTCGAAACCTTTCCCGAAGTCGTATCTACGTAAATCCAAGCTTCTTTACTTCCATCAAAAAAATCACGGACATTAAAATTAACGCCATCGCCCAAATCGACACAAACAGAAGTTTGGGCTGGACATCCTACAATACTAAAGGAATCTGATGCTTTATAATCAGAAAGCGATCCCTTCAAAGTAAAGGAATACCGCATATCGGTTTCCTGCTGCATCATGGTAGGAGACCCAGTAGGTGATACATCAGGTTTTCCGGAATTAAGAAGAAGATGTGGAATAAATGTTATGTCTGCATCTCTGAATTTTGACTGTATGTGAACAGTCAAATCAGCAAAAGCAGAGGACGCAACTGCGCCTATAATACAAAAAGCTAAATACAGGTGTCGCATAAAAACACTCACTCTTAGGTTATTCCACACCCTATTCGTAAAATACATCATTTTAATGTAAAAAAACAAAAATATTAAAAAAAAATTATTTCTTTTTGTCAAAAATTATGTATAGGAATCCCCTTTCGAAAATAGCGTAATGAAAACTCCCAAAAAAAGAGCAAAACGCCCCTCCCTAAAAAAATATTGGATGTAAAAAGAAGAACAAAGTAAAGCAATTGCAAAACAAGTCATAAGAAACACTCTGAGTAACAAGACCCAGAATTTCTCACTTCACATACAAACGCAATTATAGGGAACTTGGGGAGCGCCACGGCAGGCGCACTTGCAGGGGGGCGCCCGCCGGGAGCGTACATGCCCTCACGGGATGTGTATGCGCTGCGGGGATTCGCGAAGGGCGCGGAACGCTCGGAACAAAAAAAG
>NZ_JBGUHR010000078.1:0-13956 GCF_045112255.1 Fibrobacter sp. | reverse complement strand
AATAAAAGCGTCGGCCAAGGATGGGGAGGGTGCAGGGAGGGGCCCGTGCGGCCTTCGCAACTCCGAGCTGGGGCCCCGCCCGCATGAAGTACTTTTTCTGATTAAAATAAAAGCATTCAGTCAAGGCAGAATGCCTTATTCTAACTTGCCAAATACCCCTTCAATAGTTAATTTTATCGCGTTTACGGGAGCTCGTAAAACGGGCTGAGAGGAAGTTGAAAACTTCGACCGAACCTGATTTGGATAATGCCAACGTAGGGAGGTTCCATTGAACTCAAATCCAGTCAAAATCAACGGTGAAGACGTCGCAGCGGCAGGCATGACCATTGCCGAATATTTAGCGTCAGCAAATTACGATACAAAGCGCATCGCCGTCGAACGCAATCTGGAAATCGTCCCCAAGGCAAAATATGCAGAAGTCGTCCTCGAAGCGGGGGATGTCGTCGAAGTTGTGAACTTTGTTGGAGGCGGGTGATGGAGAGCGTTCGAATCCCGAGCAGGGAAGAGTTCAGACGCGCACTCGTACAAAAGCAAGGCGAAGATATCGTTCAAAAGCTAGAACAGGCCACAGTTGTAATCTGTGGCGTTGGTGGTCTTGGCTCTAACGTTGCCATCAATCTCGCTCGTGCAGGCATAAAGAAGCTCATTCTCGTGGATTTTGACCGTGTTGACGTGACGAACTTGCAGCGCCAGCAGTACAAGGCTTCTCAAGTTGGAATGCCCAAAGCGTTTGCTCTCGTCGAGAACTTGAAAGAAATCGCTCCGTACACCGAACTCGAAGCGTACGACGAAAAAATCACGGAAGAAAACATCGACAAGTTCGTAGCAAATGCCGACGTTGTATGCGAAGCGTTCGACAATCCCGAAGCGAAAGCGATGCTTGTGAACGCGGTGCTTGAAAAGTATCCGCAAAAGTATCTTGTAGCCGCCTCTGGAATGGCGGGCACAGACGATGCAAATTCCATCAAGACGCGTAAGATTTCAAAACATTTTTATCTCTGTGGCGATGGCGAGAGCGACGTGACTCAAATGCTTGCGCTTCTCGCTCCACGTGTACAGATTTGCGCAGCGCATGAGGCGCTCACGATTATCCGGATTATAGCCGGTCTAGAAGTTTAACATAAAGGACATGCAAATGAATTCTGACAAACTTGTTATTGGCGGTCATGAATTTGATTCTCGTTTTATTCTCGGTTCTGGAAAGTATTCCCTCAAGCTCATTGAAGCTGCGGTCAAGGATGCAGGCGCACAAATTGTAACGCTCGCCGTTCGCCGTGCGAATACCAAAGAACACGAAAACATTCTCGACTACATTCCGAAAAACGTCACGCTTTTGCCGAACACGTCTGGCGCTCGCAATGCCGAAGAAGCTGTCCGCATCGCAAGACTCTCCCGTGAACTCGGTTGCGGCGACTTCGTGAAAATCGAAATCATGCGCGATACCAAGTACTTGCTCCCAGACAATGCAGAAACCATCAAGGCAACCGAAACGCTTGCGAAGGAAGGCTTTGTGGTCATGCCTTACATGTACCCGGATTTGAACGTGGCGCGCGACCTCGTGAATGCGGGTGCTGCCGCTGTGATGCCGCTGGCATCGCCGATCGGTTCGAACAAGGGCCTTTGCACTAAAGACTTTATCCAGATTTTGATTGACGAAATCGAACTCCCGATTATCGTGGATGCAGGCATCGGTAAACCGTCCGAAGCTTGTGCTGCGATGGAAATGGGCGCTGCTGCTATTATGGCAAACACCGCTCTTGCAACAGCAGGCGACCTCGCGCAAATGGCATCGGCATTCAAGCTCGCGATTGAAGCGGGCCGCAAGGCTTACCTTGCCGGTCTTGGTCGTGTGCTTTCCCGTGGCGCATCCGCTTCCGATCCGCTCACAGGATTCTTGAGGGACTAGGATAATTCGGAATTAGGATTTCGGAATGAGGAATTATTGAAGAAGTCTTCCTGAACGAAGTGAAGAATCCAGTCGATTTATCAGTATTACAAGATTTTACTGGATTTTTCCTCCCCTTGGTCGTCAGGATGACGCTTTCTATAAACCATTGACTAACGGCTATTGACTTATGACAACAGAACGCAAAGACAATAATTATTTTGTAGATACGGGTTCACTATCGCCTGCGGCTCTAGAACGCAAGCACAGGATCGAAACAGATCCATCTGTCCGCACGGACATCATGGAATACCTGCCGGGAATGGAAGTGATTCATTCCGACATTCGCGACAAGGTTCTTGACGCTTTCGAGAGTTACGATGCTTCTAAGTACACCGCTCGCGATGTGCAGTTTGCTTTGCAGCACGACACTTGCTCTATCGAAGATTTCAAGGCTTTGCTTTCTCCTGCAGCAGCACCGTTCCTTGAACAGATGGCCGCCAAGGCAAAGATTGAGACAGGTCGCCATTTCGGTAACAACGTCTATCTTTTCACGCCGCTCTACATCGCAAACTACTGCGAAAACTACTGCGTCTATTGCGGTTTCAACTGCTACAATCACATCAAGCGTATGCAGCTGAACATGGAACAGATTGAGCACGAGATGAAGGTCATCGCCGACAGCGGCATGGAAGAAGTCCTGTTGCTCACCGGCGAAAGCCGCGCCAAAAGCAGCGTCGAATACATCGGTGAAGCTTGCAAGCTTGCTCGCAAGTATTTCAAGCTCGTGGGCGTCGAAGTTTACCCGGTGAATGTCGATGAATACAAGTACCTGCACGAATGCGGCGTTGATTACGTGACTGTATTCCAGGAAACGTACGACCGCAAGCGCTACGAACAGCTTCATTTGCTCGGCCACAAGCGTGTGTTCCCATACCGTTTTGATTCTCAGGAACGCGCCCTCATGGGTGGCATGCGCGGTTGCGGATTCTCGGCGCTTCTCGGACTTTCGGACTTTCGCCGTGACGCACTCGCAAGCGCATTGCACGTTTACTACTTGCAAAAGAAGTATCCGCATGCCGAGATGAGCCTCAGCTGCCCGCGTCTCCGCCCGATTGTGAACAACGAAAAAATCAGCCCGCTTGACGTTCACGAAAAGGAACTCTGCCAGGTGCTTTGCGCTTACCGCATCTTCCTTCCGTTTGTAGGCATCACGGTTTCGAGCCGCGAAAGCAAGGAATTCCGCAATGGCATCGTGAAAATCGCCGCCACGAAGATTTCCGCAGGCGTCTCTACCGGCATTGGCGACCACGAAAGCAAATACAGTGGTCACGACGATGGCGAAGGCGGAGACGAACAGTTCGAAATCAATGACGGTCGCAGCATCGACAAGATGTACGCCGACATGAGCAGCGAAGGCATGCAGCCCGTGCTGAACGATTATCTGTATGTTTAGTTGTTAGTCGTTGGTCGTTAGTTATTAGTTAAATTCAGGCTCTTGCCACATTTACAAGAAAACGCCTCGGAAAAATCCGGGGCGTTTCTTTATTTCTAGCAAATTATTTTTTTGAACAACCTTTATTACCGTAGGTAGAGAAACAAGTTCCGTTATCGGACATGTATGCGCTTTCCCAAGTCTTTCCATGCGGAAGCAAGTAGACTTCCACAGAAAAGCCTGGCGAAATAGGGTCCGTCCAGCGAACACTGACTGTATAACGTTCGTTGTCGTTTATCTTTCCTATATTCAAAGCTTTACTCTGGAATAGCGGCTTTTTAGGTGCTGTTCGATAGTCCGTCTGCTTTCTTGAATTTATATAAGATTTAGATGTATAGGAATCACCGTCTTTATTGTATTTGTAATTCAACCTAGCGGCAATAATGTCTGCGACACCGTCAAAGTTGGCATCTTTCAGAGCCATGTACCAGGTTCCGCTTGAACCAATCATTTCACAAATGTTGTTTGCATTATTGGCGCTGCCGTGACTTCCCTGCACGTTGATTGACAAACCATTATGAAGTTCAATCACAAATAATGTTGCACCTCCATCAGAAGAAAGACCGTTGGACAGCTTTGTCAAGAGATTTTTCTTCTGGTCATCATTGAGATTTTTTACAGGTGTATAATGCGTTAACGCATCACTGTCCTCGATTAGCGCTATATTGATAGCGTTTCTCAAGTCATAAAGTTTTAACAGGTCGATTTTTTCACGTGTCTTTTCACCAAACCCGAAAAACTTAGGCATAGCTACGGCAGAAAGAACGCCCATAATAGCGATAACCACCATAAGCTCCATGAGGGTAATACCCTTCTTTGAATTTATCGGTTTCATAATATCGCTCCATATACGTTTTATTAAGGGATTACCCCTTTTAGGGTAATCTATATTTTGCAAGTTGGCACTGACATATTTTCGTAACAAGAACGTAACAAACGTGAGAAACCGCACAATTTAAAAACTTCAACCTAGTCTATTCCACAGTGGACTAATAATTTCTACCTTTAAAAACATGAAAAAAATTGATACAACGCTTTATTTCATTACAGATAGTACTAGCGTACCTACAGATCGTTTTTTGCCAACAGTCGAGGCCGCTTGCAAAGGTGGGGCAACGCTCATCCAGCTTCGCGAAAAGAACCGCTCTACACGCGAATACATGGAACTTGCGGCTGCGACTCACGAAATCACCAAGCGCTACAATATTCCGCTGATTATCGATGACCGCGTTGATGTGGCGCTTGCGATTGGCGCTGAAGGTGTACATGTCGGGCAAACAGATATGCCTGTTAAAATAGCACGACAGCTGATGGGTGAAGATAAAATAATTGGAGCGACGACAAAGACTGTTCCGCAAGCTTTAGAAGCTTACGAACAGGGGGCTGACTATCTTGGCGTTGGGGCCATCTATCCGACGACAACGAAGGTGGTCACGATTCTTACAAGCGTTGATACTCTCAAGGCCATTGTGAAAGCGGTGCCTATAAAAGTGAACGCTATCGGCGGACTGAACAAGGATAATATCGATGTCCTCAAGGGATCTGGAATTTCAGGCATCTGTGCTGTTTCTGCCATTATGAAGGCGGACGATCCTGAAAAAGCAACGCGAGAATTGAAAGAAGCGTTTTTTAAACTAGTCAATAGTCATTAGTCTTTAGATTAACCAATAACTAATTGATTATTACTATCTTTTTTGCAATGAAAAAGAATTTAAAGAACTCATTGTCGTTCGTGGTCGATGTGGGCAATACGCACACAGTCCTTGGGATATACAAAGGCGATAAAGTTGTAGATCATTGGAGACTGACCACCCGCAAGGAAACGACATCTGATGAAGTCATGAATCGCGTAGGTGGCCTCATTCACCTTTCGAAGACCAAGCTGGAATCCGTAACGCATGTAGGGCTTTCTACAGTCGTGCCGTCGCTTGAACGCCCGTGGGTCAAGGCTTTGCAAACGCTTTTAAAACGCCCTGTTCAAGTGGTAAGCTCCACAAACTGCCTTAATTGCCCCATTGCCTATCCGAACCCGAGTACGCTTGGTGCAGACCGTCTTTGCAACGTGATTGCGCTCAAGGAACGCGGCTACTCCGACGCCATTGTTATTGATATGGGAACGGCCACGACATTCGACGTGATGAAGGACGGCGGTTTTGCGGGAGGTATTATCATACCGGGCATCAGCGCAAGCCTCGATGTGCTTACGCAAAAAGCAGCAAGACTTTTACCCGTCAGCATCGAATGGCCAAAGCGTCTCATTGCAAACAATACGGACGACGCTATTCGTGCGGGTCTCTTATTTGGCTTCATGGCAGAACTCGAAACGCTAGTTGCTAAGATCAAGCAGGAAATGGGTAAGAAGGACGTTCCTGTTTTTGCAACTGGAGGCTGGGGTCGCACTATAGCAAGCCATACCAAGATCATAGATACTTACGATCCATACCTGACGCTTGATGGCATACGCCTTGTCGCACTTCGTGGTGATTCTGCGGCAGAGGTTATTGACAAAGACGCCGAAGAGTAGGGCTTTTCCAAGAGGGGAGAATGAAATCAATTATCGCATGCCTTGTTTTAGCGGCAATCGCATTTGCTGAAATCGGTTCTTCACCAGTTATAAGTTCAGAACGGACTCGTAACTTGCGCGGGCTGGATTATGCACCGATGCTTTTCGAATACCACCGCCAGACGGTGAATGACGGGAGGCATTTTTTCACTTATCCGCGCCGTGATACGACGTTCCAGAAAGATTTTTACAAGAACCATAAAAAATCGATGGCGTTCTTTGAAAGCGACAGCAATTACTCGCACAAGTTCGCAATCGCCGTCAGCCCAGTTATCGGGATCGATTACAAGTCATCTTCTGCTCTTGGCGATACGATCTGGCCAGCAATCGATGCTGGACTTTTCATTCGCGGTTTCGCCGACTCGCTAGACTTCGATCTTGATGCCAGAATATATTCCGAAGGGCATGCCGCCAAGAAACCCAAAAGCTATGACCACGAAGTTTTTGATGTCCAGTCTAAGGACCGTGGGGATGGCGGCATAGATTACGTGAGCTTCGCGCGTTACCGTGCGCACTTCGCGCTCAACTATGCCTGGGCACGTTTACAGCTTGCTCGTGACGTGCTGCACTGGGGTCCGGGGTACTATAACAACCTTTCGCTAAATCAGTTTGCGCTTCCGTACAACATGCTTTCGCTCGACCTTACATTTGGGCCGTTACGTATTTACAGCGTCTACGCCGATCTCCGCGTAAATTCCTGGAGCTACAGCAAGGACAATCTGAACGACCGCAACCTCTATGCACATCGTTATGAACTTGCCCTCAAGAATTTTACCTTTGGAATTTCAGAATTGCAGATTCTCTATAATGAGAATAAGCCCTGGCTCTTTGTTCCTGTCGCACCGCTCTTTATCGAAAAAGGCAACTATTCCGAACGCGTGAACAATGGCGCCCTTGCCGTAGACATGAACGTTCAGCTTTTCAAGCTTGCCCGAATTTACGGCGAATTCTTCCTCGACGATATGGAGTCGCCATACGCCGTTTATCAGAACCGCTATAGCAATAACCGCTGGGCGGCCTTGCTTGGTTTTCAGGTGGCTCATGATCTAGAAATAAAAGGGAAGGAGTTGCAGCTTGGTACAATCGCCGAAATAGCACGAGTCGAACCCTACACATACTGCCATTATGATACGGCTCAAGCGCAGATTGCCCATCTTGGACTTCCTCTCGGAAATCCCAACGGCCCAAATTCGCTTGCTATCGACTGGACCGTTTACAGCCGACTTTTCTGGAATTCCTCGATGAAATTCTTTTTCGGACTCCACAACAAATGGCTTTGGAAAGGAATCGACTACGGAAGCAAGATTGAAGACCCGTATAAAACAGTCGAAAAGAAATTTATCGACAAAGCACCTCTCCAATATACGATTACACCGTCGATAAGCTACAGTGGAAGCAACGCTTCTTTTGAAATGGAGCTGACTTTTGGCAAAATTAGGGCCTATTTTCTCCGCACGACCTTTTATTGGTAACTATTTGTAGCTATTTTGTAGCATAAGAAAACGATTTTTAAAACATAATTGGTGTTCAAGTCGGGAGAAAATAATGACCAAATTGGCGGGCTTTCTTTCTAGCTTCAGGATCCGCAAACGCGTTTTGGCTTTTGCCGATGCATTTATTGTTGTTGTTGCAGGCTTGTTTGCAAACTTTCCTTTACCGCTATACGCAAAATCAATTGATCGAGCAGACCAGTTTGCCATATTCTTTTTAAGCGTCATTTTATGCTTTAGCAGCCTGCTTTTCTTTGGTGCATACAACAAGCTTTGGCGTTACCTCAACCGATATGATTTTTACAGCTGCGCCAAGGGCGTCTTTACAGGTCTTATTGCCACACACTTTTTCTTTTATCTTATGCGCGGCGTCCTGTATTGGCAGTTCGCCCTGGCACAAGCATTCATAGCATGCATTGGCGTATGTCTTTTTCGCTACATGTTTAGAAACGCGTTTCTCTCAATCATAGAAACAGGTCATCGCGAAGCACTGAAAAAACGCACCATGATTATCGGTGCCGGAAATGCGACAAAGCTTTTGCTCGATGAAATCAAGCGTAGTGCAATAGACGCGAAAAATGGACAGCTCACTTCGAAAGTTTTGAATCTCAATCCGGTCTGCCTCATCGATGATGATCGCTATAAAATCGGAAAAAAATATGAAGGCGTCCTTGTAGCCGGGTCTACTAGAGATATTCCCAAAATAGCCGAGCAAGAAAAGATCGACCTCATTCTTTTTGCAATCCCGAGCTGTCCTCCGAAAGACCGTCAGATCATTATGGACTTGTGCGGCAAGACGAGGCTTCCGGTAAAAATCCTTCCTTTTGTAGGTACCCTTCTCGATGCCAATGTCGAAGACGGATCAACAACATATGCAACGCAAATTCGCGACATTAAAGTTGAAGACCTGCTTGGTCGTGACCCCATCAAGTTCGACAACAAGGACATTCGTGCATATATCGAAAAGAAAGTTTGCATGGTGACCGGTGGTGGCGGTAGCATCGGAAGTGAACTTGTTCGACAAATAGCAAAGTACAATCCTAAACAAATTATCATTGTCGATATCTACGAAAACAACGCCTACGATATCCAGCAGGAACTGGTCATGGAATACGGAAGTTCGCTGAACCTTGTGACCCTCATCGCAAGTGTCCGAGACTATTTCCGTATGAACCAGATTTTCAAAACTTACCATCCAGAAATCATATTCCATGCGGCAGCACACAAGCATGTGCCCCTGATGGAAAACAATCCGATGGAAGCGATCAAGAATAATGTTATCGGCACATTTAATGTGGCAACACTAGCCATGTTCAACAGAGCCAAAAAATTCGTGATGATCAGTACGGATAAAGCCGTAAACCCGACAAATGTCATGGGCGCGTCCAAACGCTGCTGCGAAATGATCGTTCGCTTTATGTCCATGCAAAAGGATAGCAATACAGAATTTGTCGTAACGCGTTTTGGCAATGTTCTTGGCAGTAACGGAAGCGTGATACCGCTATTCAAGCGTCAGATAGAACAGGGCAAACCTGTTACGGTAACACATCCTGAAATCATCCGCTATTTCATGACAATTCCAGAAGCCGTGAGCCTTGTGCTCGAAGCCGCAAGTATCGCTCATGGTGGCGAAATCTTCGTGCTTGATATGGGTATGCCGGTCAAGATTGTAACACTAGCCGAAAACTTGATCCGCATGTATGGCAAGGTGCCGTATAAAGATGTGCCGATTGTATTCACGGGACTCCGTCCAGGGGAGAAAATTAAGGAAGAGCTCTTGATGAACGAAGAAGGCCTGAAGAAGACTAAGAACAAGCTTATCTTCATAGGCAAGCAAATCGATATTGACACATCCAAGTTCATCAACGAACTGTGGAAGCTTAAGAGTGCGGCTTCTGAAAACAATGATGAAATCGCCATCCGCGCTTTGCACGAAATTGTCCCGACGTTCACGACTCCAGAAAAGTTTAACAGTACAATTCTAAAGAAGCCTGAATCAGAGGAACAAAAGTCTTAACAACAAAGACAAACTCAAAAGAAGGATAAAATATGAAAAAAATCATCACTCTAGGTTTGTTATCTAGTACTCTGGCTTTTGCTCAGGCTGGAATGCTGGGTGGATCGGAGGGCTTGCATGAAATCAGTGCAAAGACTCTTGGTCAATGGCAAGTCAATCTCGGGGCTAGCGGAAATCTTACGATTGGCTCCTGGGGACTTTCTCGTGGCGGTATCTATGAAGTCGAGGGGAAAAGATACGCCTTCAATGATGCTGACGCATCCCTTTCAGGAAACATATTCGTTGAAGTCGGTGTCCTCGATTTCATCGATGTCGGTATGTCTCTCCCTCTTTACTATGAACACGCCAATTCCAAGTGGGGTGGATCGGCGAATATGTGGACAACCAGCCGTGGTGACTTGGATGTCTTTGCAAAAATCGGCCTTCCGTTTGCATCGGCAGGTGTCTATAGCATGGCATTGATGCTCGACCTCTATGTTCCGACTGGTGAAGAAAGTGCCGGTGTGCGTCCTCGCCATGCCTGGTACTTGAACGGTAGCGGCTATACGCATCCGTTTACTGCGGATAGGTGGGCTTTTGGTGCTGGCCTTGCATTCACATTCGACTTCAACAAGATTGGCGCTCCGATCGTGTGGAACTTGGCTGCAAGCTATGTTTCTCCGGCCAGTTATAGCTTGACACAAACATTTGTCTATAGCACGGGTCTGAACTGGAATGCGACTTCCTGGATGACTCCGTTCCTGGAATTCTCTGGTGAAATGCGCTTGATGGATAACGGTCGTTACTCGTTCGACCCGCTTGTAGACCCGATGCTTATTACTCCGGGTGTCCGTTTCCACTTCCCGCATGATATTGATTTTGCTTTTGGTATGGACTTTGCTGCCCGTTTATTCCAGAGTGGTTTCGATCACTATGCTGATGTCAAGTATGGTAGGGATCATATCATCTATTACCAGGGCCAGAGAGGCGTCAAGGCAAATTATGGTTATACCAGTGCTCCGCTACTTTCCGGCACAGCCCTCTTGAGCGTCAAATTTGATGCTGCGCCCAAGTCGGAGGATTCCGATGGTGACGGCATCCCGGATAGCGACGACAAATGCGCCCGTACAGAAAAGGGCGTTAAGGTCGATGCCGAAGGTTGCCCTGTTGAAGATGCAGCAAAGCTTGCTCGTGAAAGAGCTATTGCAGATTCCCTTGCTCGCGTTGACTCTGACAACGACGGTATTCCTAACGTAAGCGACAAGTGCCCGAATACGGCCGCAGGTCTTTCTGTGGATTCTACAGGTTGCATGCTTGACTTTGACAAGGATGGTGTTGCGGACAATCTCGACAAGTGCCCGAACACCCCGGCCGGTATTCCTGTTGACTTTACGGGTTGCCCAATGGACCATGACAAGGATGGTGTTGCCGATTACCTCGACAAGTGTCCAAATACCCAGCGCGGTGCAGAGGTTGGCCCGAACGGCTGTGTGCTTGATAGCGACAATGATGGTATTGCAGACTTCAAGGACAAGTGCCCGGGTACTCCAGCAGGTCACGCCGTAGACTCTACGGGCTGCTTGCCAGACTTCGATAAGGACGGTGTTGCCGATGTTATCGACAAGTGCCCCAATACACTCCCGGGAATCCGTGTTGACGGTGAAGGCTGCCCGATCAACAAGAAGGAAGACCTCGACCAGCTTAAGAAAGGGATTCAGTTCAAGACCGGTTCCGCAAAGCTCACCAAGAAAAGCTACGGGACTCTTAACGATATTGCCGATCTTATGAACAGGATTCCAGAAGCGAATCTTGAAGTTCAGGGCCATACAGACAACAAGGGTTCTGAAGTCAAGAACCAGAAACTCTCAGAATCTCGAGCCCAGGCTGTGGTCGCTTATCTTGAAAAGCGTGGCGTGAATAGCAGCCGTCTGCGTGCTGTTGGTTATGGCCCGTCCAAGCCGATTGCCGATAATGGCGATGCTGCCGGCCGTGCTCAAAACCGTCGTGTGGAACTCGTTCCTTTTGCAAAGTAATGGATAAAACGGTAGCTTTGACAAAGTAAATGCTATCCAACCATTTAGGTTGGATAGCATTTTGTATAATACAACTTGTTTATAAAAAAAATAAGTTGATTGTCAGAGAAAAATAAACTAATTTTCTATTTGTTTAAAAGCATTTGTTATTCAATCTGTTTGTGACTGCTCTACACAATTAGGATATCTTATGGAAGAAAAAGAAGAGAAAAAAATTGTTAGTCAAGCTGCAATTCCGTTGCCTTCTGATAGCAACACTATTACGTTGCTTGAAGCAATGCAAATCCTCTGGGAAAGGAAATTCACGTTATTGCTGTTCATTTTGGTCGGCGGCGTTATCGGCTTTTCAATTGCAAACTGGCTACGCCCGCAGTACACTAGCGATATTTTGTTGCAAATAGATGCAAAGGGCGGTAACGCCACGAAGGCTATGGGCGAGATGGGTTCCATCCTTGATGTAGCAAGCCCGGCCGATGCCGAAATTGAGCTTATCAAGAGCCGCATGGTATTGAGCTATGTCGTCGAAGCCGAGCATCTTTGTTTCAATGCGACGCCAGTTGGCGCTATTGATCGCTTTACGCACAAGGAAGGGCGCATGGACCTAGATTCCCTCTACATTCCTGCGCTGGCACGTGCGGACAAGTGGATGGCTAGAGCCATCGATGAAAATACATACGAGGTCATTTCTCCTGAAGAACAAGTCATTCTGGAAGGCAAAGTCGGTGAAATGCACAGGACCGCTTATGCTGGCGATACTCTCGACATTCATGTCTCAAAGATGCTTGCATTGCCGGGCCAGGAATTTATCCTTTCGCAGTCGGGAATGCTTGGGGCCATCGCGGCTTTGAAAGGTGGACTCAAGGTTGCAGAAAAAGGCAAGAAGAGCGGCATCATCGAAGCTAGTTTCAATCATCGCTATCCCGATAGGGCAGCTTCGATCTTGAATACGGTTGCAAAGACTTACTTGCGCCAGAATGTTGAAATGCGCAGTGCCGAAGCCGCTAAGACTCTAGAATTTTTGGAAAAGCAGCTCCCTGGTGTGAAAGCTAAGCTAGACAGTGTTGAAAAGATTTTGGCCGATTACCGTCACAGCATTGGTTCTGTGGATATGGTTGGCGAAACGAGCGCTCATTTGAGCAAGGAAAGCGAAATCCAGAGACAGATTTTGGAAATAGAGCAGCAAAAACAAGCTGCCATGCGTTTGTTCAAGGAAGAACATCCAAGCGTTCAGACGCTCATTCGCCAGCAGAATCGTTTAAGAGCAGAACTTGGCAAGTTAAAGAAAAATGCTGAAAAGATGCCTTTGACGCAACAAGAAGTGGCCCGCCTGAAAGAAGATGTGTCGGTCAATAACGAGATTTACACCAACATGCTGAACAATATCCAGCAGTTGCGCGTTGTGCGTGCAGGTGAAGTGGGTAACGTGCGCATTGTTGACTTTGCGCAGATTAACGGTGCTCCGAGCAAACCGAAGAAGATGAATATCATCATCTGCGCTGTGGCCGCTTCATTTATGCTGGGCGTTCTTCTGGTATTCCTCTTGCGCATGTTGCACAATGGCGTTCGCAGCGTTACGGACATCGAACGAGAAACGAATACAAGCGTACTTGCCAGGGTTCCTGAAAATTCTGACACCAACTTGAACTATAAGTTTAAAAAGACAAGACAAACTCATGTGCAGACAAATCCTGACGATCCTCTTAGCGAATCAATTCGCTCCATTCTTACAGCGATAGATTTTTCGTTCAATATAAATAAGGAACATCAGGTGATCATGGTGACAGGCATTACGCCTCGTGCCGGTAAGAGCTTTATTTCGACAAACCTTGCGGCTACATATGCCTTGGTCGGGAAGAAAACCTTGTATATTGATGCTGATATGAGAAAAGCTTCGTGCCGCTTTACCAAGGTTGGTCTTGCCGATGTCCTTATGGGCAAGGTTACTTTTGAAAACGCAAAAATCACGAGTACTAACCTTCCGAATCTTGATATCTTGGAATCGGGTAAGTTTACTCTTTCTGCGTTTGAGCTGTTGCGTGGTGACATGCTCAAGAATTTGCTTGACGAAATTCGTCCGAAGTATGATGCCATTATTATCGATACTCCACCGATGAATATGGTGACGGATGCATACATGATTTGCCCGTTGATTGACTTTGCCCTTGTCGTGTTGCACTATGGCCGTCATTCTATGGATTCTATCAAGGAATCCATACAGACTTTGGAGCGCTATTGCGATAAGCCCAAGGCCTTTGTGTTGAACCATAGCGAACATAGACACGGTTACTATGGCTATTACGGTTATTATGGCTATGGTTATGGCCACAAGTCCAAGAAAGACTAAATAGCAATTGCGATCGTTCGCTGGTAAGTTATCGAGAGCCCGCTTCACAAGATGAAACGGGCTTTTTTTGTATAAACGAAAACCACCAGCTAGGCTGGTGGTTCCATAGAGCCTTCTGGCGTTGCGTCCTTGAGAAAGCAAAAAACTCTT
>NZ_JBGUHR010000077.1:0-2226 GCF_045112255.1 Fibrobacter sp. | reverse complement strand
GAGCACCGGGTCCACCTTCGGGAACTTGTCGAAGGGGAACACGGCTTCCTTGGCGCCGTGATGGTTGAACTTCTTGTCCTTGAGCTTCAGGTCTTCGAGCTTGGCTCCGAGCATGAGGCGGGTGGCGAGGCGGGCCATCTGGGTGTTGCAAACCTTGGAGACCAGCGGCACCGTGCGGGAGGCGCGCGGGTTGGCTTCGAGAACGAACACCTTGCCGTCTTCGATAGCGTACTGCATGTTCATGAGGCCGCAAACGTGGAGAGCTTCAGCAATCTTGCGGGTGTAATCCTTGATGGTTGCCAAGTTTTCCTTCGTGATGGTCACCGGCGGGATAATGCAAGCGGAGTCACCGGAGTGGACACCGGCAAGTTCCACGTGTTCCATCACGGACGGGATGTAAACGTGTTCGCCGTCAGAGAGGGCGTCAGCTTCGCATTCCAAAGCGTTGTGGAGGAAGCGGTCGATGAGGAGCGGGCGATCCGGGGTCACGCCCACGGCCTTTGCCACGTATTCGCGGAGCATGTTTTCGTCGTAGATGACTTCCATGCCGCGGCCGCCGAGAACGAAGCTCGGGCGGATCATCACCGGGTAGCCGCCAATCTGCTTGACACAAGCGAGGGCTTCGTCGATGTTCGTGGCCATGCCGCTTTCCGGCATCGGGATGCCGAGCTGGTCCATCATCTTGCGGAACAAGTCGCGGTCTTCGGCGATATCGATGGAGTCAATGCTCGTACCGAGAATCTTGACGCGGTTATAAGACCGCACACTCATAATTCAACAAGGCACTCCGACATTCGTGTGCTCTCGCCAACACGACTCGTTAAGACGAGTCGCTTTTGGCTCACGGTCGCTCAAAGCGCGGGCGATGTTCAGCGGAGTCTGGCCACCGAACTGCACAATCACGCCAGCCGGCTTTTGACGCCTTTGGCGTCCGCCGCTTCGCCTCGGTCATAAAAAATATGCAAGCATATTTTTGCGACACTCGGCTTGCAGGCTTTTCCTTGTGGTAAATCTGGAGCACGTTGCCTAATCATTTGGGCGTTCCCCACTGGCGTGGGTCGGGCTATATTTTAGGGGCGACCACCTTCGCTTCGCTCGTTACTCGCCTCCTAAAACGAAGCCTTGCTCCCAAGAACATCCAAAAAGAGCTGCCCGCAAGTCTTCGCCCCAAGGGGTCACTATCCCTAACGCGAATGCTGGTAAAACATCAAGAATGCTTTTGTCAAATTAATCCGTAATTGAATCGATTATTTTTGTCAAGATGCTTATTTTTGCGAGTATTTCTTTTTCTTCAAATATGTCATTGCTAAATAGATACGAGGTGTCAACAAAACATATTGTGACAAAGTTCCCTTTATGGAATCTTATGTTCTCTATCTTTAAATTTTTTCCTGATGCAAGAGAAAAAATTTTTTCTCGACATTTTTTTATACAATCCATGTTTGGTTTACTATCCGCTTTAAAACAAATTCTATTTTGTTCTATCTGTAGATAAATTCCAAAATTAAAAGCTTTGCACCATTTCCAATACCAATAACACCCCCAAAAGCCACCATTGGGATTGCTAACATAACGCCATTCAAGGTTATCACCGAGATTATCTTCTAGCCATGAATAAAATCCTTGCCATGCGGCTCCGTTATGCATCCATTCATGATATGGCTTTGATTTATATTGATTAGTGCATTCTTCAATAAACTTTATTCTCGAAACGAAATCTCTTAAAATTATATTGTCGGACTTTCCAAAAATCCATATTGTAGTATTTTTCCAGCTTGTTATCCCTGATTTTACAAGCCTTTTCTCCTGCCTGTTCCCTGGCTAAGTCGGTATATGTGATGTACTTGTGGCTGTCCTGCCAGTCCACCCCGTACCCTCTTTCATTCATCAGCCGGATAAAGGTTTCCCGGCTGGTCGCTGTTTCCTTACAATCCAGCACCGCAAGGGCAATATCCTGCACATAGCTTTTGACCTTTCCCTGCTCTGCCTGTTTCAAAAGCTGGTAGGTGTCTTTGCTCCATGCCACCGTTTCTTCCCGGACTTCTCCAGCAAATGTCTTTCCTTTCTCCGGCACATGCAAGCCCTGTTCCCAGCTCTGCTCGTTGCACCGTTCCTTTAAGTCTTTAAGGTCGTGCTTACTCAGAGGGTAATTTAGGGTATAACAAAATAACCCACCCGAATATCGTTTTTTTTATTTGGTGAGTTTGTTCTTTCAAATACGAAACA
>NZ_JBGUHR010000076.1:0-5013 GCF_045112255.1 Fibrobacter sp. | reverse complement strand
GTATGGTTGGAATGTCTTGCTGGGTGTAGATGTTTTTGAAAATAAGTTCTTCAAGATTGTTCCTTTTGTTGGTGGATATGATCCTTGGATGGCGGGCTTGCAATATGAATTTAGACCATGGATTTCTGAAATGGGACATGATGCTCCAATTGGTGGCTATTTATCTCTTAAAGCAAAGTATGTGTTTAAATACGGTGAAAATGGTTGTGAATCGGGGACTGCTAAAGATGGCGTAATGCGTTGTTATGTCGATGGAATTCCTGCAGGTCGTGAAAGTGATAAAAAGCTAGCTAAGCATAGATTCTATCTTGGTGTAGGTTTCCATATTTGGTAGCGTTTAGAGATTTTTTCTACATTTCCCTCTATGCTTACCATTTCGGAATTCCTTCAAGAAAATTCGTTCCCTGCGATTTCGCTTTTTGAAAATGCTGATAACGAGGCCATTCACGTCAATGGTGCGTCGGTTCCGCTTGCCTCGATGATGGTGGCGAACCGTTTCTTGAAAAGTCCGCAGAACATTCTGGTGATTGCAAAAGATTACCGCAGTGCCGAAGTCTGGGTCGAGAATCTCGAAAGCATGGTGGGCGAGGAGTTTGTCCGTTTTTTCCCTTCGCTTGGCTTGAAGCCTTACGAAATCAAGGTGCCGTTTGAGGGTGTGCTCGAAGAACGTCTGAAGTTTTTCCGTGATGTTTCGCATACCGAAAAGCCGTTTGTTGTTGTTTGTCCGCTTGATGCGTTCTTAATGAAACTCCCGGAACCGGGCGAAATTATGCGTCAGGTGCGTACGCTCCGTGTTGGCGATCAGCTGGAGCCATCGTCCTTACGCCCGTGGTTCCTTGATCACGGCTTTGCGGAACAGCCGATGGTAAGCGGCGTGGGCGAGTTTTCCATTCGCGGTTGCATTGTCGATGTGAACTGCTTGCTTTATCCGCACCCGATTCGTATTGAATTTTATGGCGATGAAATTGAATCCATCCGTGCGTTTGATATTTTCTCGCAGCGCTCGTTGGAGCAGATGACGCATATCGAGTTTTTCCCGATGGGTGAATTTACGGTGCCGGAATCGGTGATGGCGGGCGAGGAATGTTCTACGGAAGCGTTGTGGTGGCATCGTCCGAATCACCAGCGCCTGGTGGCGAGCCTCCTGGATTACATGCCGCGCGCATCGCTTGTGTTCGAAGAACTTTCGCTGCTTTCGGAAACGGCTTCGAAGATGTATGGTGCATTCCGCGGCGCTTACGATGAAGCTCGCGTGGCAGATGCGGGGATTGCAGCCCCTGCGGATATTTGGTTCAAGATTGGTGAGCTTTCGCGTTTGTTTGTAGGTCGTGCATCGCTCGATATGACGCGTGTCAAAGTCGATGATGGCAACTGGCACGAAATGCACATGCGTGCGCAAGATTTTACTTCAAACGGTACGGATGCCGTTGCAAAAGAAATTGAGGAATTTTACGACAAGGGCGGTCGCGTTTATGTGATGGCGCAGACGCTTGGCGGCGTGAACCGCTTGCGAGAAATTTTTGACGGCTTGCCGGTCGAAGATTATTTTATCGGAAACTTGAGCGAAGGCTTTTGGCTTGAAGACGATAATGTCGCGTTCCTTACGGAATCAAGAATTTTAAATCGCCATGCAAACAAGGCTCGCAAACACAAGATTGCTGGCTCGGTGACGAATGCGTTGATGGTGGAATCGCTCAATCGCGGTGACCTCGTCGCTCACGAAGACCACGGCATCGGTCGCTATTTGGGCCTTGTCCGCGTTGAAGTCAACGGTGGTATGGTTGACTGTGCGTTGCTCGAATACGATGGCGGCGACCGCTTGAAGTTCCCGGTGTCGGACTTGCAAAAGATTGAACGTCTTGACCGCTCCGAAGATGTGGAAACTAAGCTCGACCGCCTTGGCAGCAAGACTTGGGAAAACATCAAGAAGCGCGTCAAGGAAAAGGTTATCAAGATTGCTCGCGATCTTGTGGAGCTTTATGCCAAGCGCGAACTCGTTGAAGGTTTCGGCTTCCCGCCTGACGGCAGCATGCAAAAGGAATTCGAGGAATCATTCGAATACGATCCGACGCCAGACCAGCTCCGTGCTACAGCCGACATCAAGCGCGACATGGAAAGCCGTCGCCCGATGGATCGCCTGATTTGCGGTGACGTGGGCTTTGGAAAGACCGAAGTTGCGATGCGTGCAGCGTTCAAGTGCGTGGCCTCGAATAAGCAGGTCGCCATTCTTGTGCCGACCACGATTCTTGCGGCGCAACATTACGAAAATTTCTGTGAACGCTTTGCCGCTTATCCGATCAACATTGCCTTGATGAACCGCTACAAGAGCGCTAAAGAAAAGAAGGAAATCTTCAAGCAGATTGCCGATGGCACGGTCAACATCGTCATTGGAACGCATGCGCTCTTGTCGAACAAAGGCGAGTTCAAAGATCTTGGTCTTTTGATTATTGACGAAGAGCAAAAGTTCGGCGTGAAGCAAAAGGAAAAGCTCCGCCAGTTCAGACTGTCCGTGGATACGCTCAGCATGAGTGCTACACCGATTCCGCGTTCGCTGCATTTGAGCATGACGGGCGTTCGCGATATTTCGCTCATCAATACGCCGCCGATTAACCGCTTGCCGGTCGAAACAAAACTCATGCAGCGCGATGACGAAGTCTTGAAGAACGCCATTCTTGATGAACTTGCGCGTGGCGGCCAGGTGTTTGTGGTGAATGACCGCGTGCAGACGATTACAAAGCTTGCCGAAGATATCGAAGCGATGGCTCCCGAAGCGAAAGTCGCTGTGGCTCACGGCCAAATGGAAGACCACGAACTCGAACGTGTGATGGATGCTTTCCTTTCGCGCAAGTTCGATATTCTCGTGAGCACGAGCATCATTGAATCTGGTTTGGATGTGCCGAATGCGAACACGATTATCATCATGAACGCGCATCACTTTGGCATTAGCCAGCTTTACCAGATGCGCGGACGTGTGGGCCGTAGTAGCGTCTTGGCAAAGGCGTTCCTCGTTATTCCGCAGCGTGGCGAAATTTCTCAGGAATCTATGCGCCGCCTCAAGGCTCTGGAACAGTTTACCGATCTCGGTAGCGGTTATCAGCTTGCAATGCGCGACCTTGAAATTCGCGGTGCGGGCAACTTGCTTGGCCAGGAACAGCATGGCTTTATTGCCGAAGTCGGCTTTGAAACGTATGTGCGCTTGGTGCGTGAAGCTGTCGAAATGCTGCGTGGCGGCGCTCTTGAAAAGCCGATCCAGCCGCGTGTGGAAATCGGCGTGGATGCTTACCTCCCCGAGGATTACGTGGAAGACGGCCTCACGAGAATCTCGCTGTACCAACGCATTGCCCGCATCACATCGCAGGCGGATGTGCAGAACATCGAAAGCGAATTGCAGGACCGCTTTGGCCCTGTGCCAACGCCGGCAAAGATGCTTTTGCTCGTGACCGAACTTGGGCTTTTGGCAGGCCGCTTGCGCATCCAGGGGCTTGCGCTCCGTAAGGGCGTCATTGTTGCGACATTTGCTGAAACGCCGTCGCCGGACCCGAGAGTGCTGGGCGAAATCAGCAGCCTCTGCACATGCAGTATGCGTTACTTGGGCATGTCGCCGCTACAGGCGGTGTTCGAGGTCGGGCGCGGGACTCCCGTGGAAATGGCAAAAAAGACGCTCGAAGTGTTCCGAGCGTTCGCAAATATTCAGGTTCAGGCGGCTACCGTCCGTGCGGCAGATCCGTTACTCACGGCACTTGGCGTAGGCAGCACGAACTGATTCCAGACGACTTTCGAGTTCCTCAAGAAGCTCTGCTGGCTCCAGAAACGATTCGTCTGCATCGGTCTCAAAGAACACGCGTTCTTGCGGTATATGCGGAATGGCTGCAGCGGTCGATTTTTTGCGGAAACTGTCTTCGTGCAATGAAAAGAGCGCTCCATAGGGGAGGGCTTTTTTCACAAAATTGGTATCCCCGCCAAAGCGGTGGAAAATTGGGCGCGGCGCTTCTTGAATTCGCGACAGCACATGTAAATGTTCCGCTTTTTGACCTTGTGAAATCTCTTGCGGAAAACCAGCTTCTGTCAAAAGTTTCAGCACATGCATATAGTCCCCAACGCAATGAATTTGCAAATCCCGCTTGAGTTCCAAGGCAAGCCTAGCTTGCTCCATAAAAATCTGGTCTTGCGTACCGTCGTTGTATCCTGGATAGCGCTTGTCGATCCCTGCTTCGCCGACCATGGCTTGTTTGTCTTCTTTGAGATATTGGCGTAAATCAGCAAGCATTTTGTCCGTCACCTGCGTTGCTATCATTGGATGGAGTCCATAAGAGACCTTAAAGGGCTTTATTTCCGTTGAAAATTCCATTTTTAGCATGTTTACCTCGTCCCATTCCCAGGGTTCACAGGCAATAGCGACAAAATCGTAGTTTTTGTCTAAAAGCAGCTGTGTGAGTTGCCTTTTTTGGGGTAATCGAGCCAAATGAATGTGAAAATCGAACATAACAGCCCCCTATAGCTTTAAAATACAAAGAAATTATGGAAAATCAAAATTATTCGCTTGTTTTTTCGGGCAAAAAAGCCTAGTTTAAGTCTGTTGGTGCGCCAACCCAAGTTTTTTTGAACTCATCATTAAAGGAGTCGCTATGCGCGATTTACTAGAAAAAGCTCTGAATAAAGGTTTGACTGTCTGCTTTACATCTGAAAATGGCTTTGATGTCATTCGAATTTCTTCCGGTAACGAAGTTGTTGCAAGTTGCAGTCTTGGGTCGAATAGCTTCCGCGCTTCGGTCGAAGAATCCCTCCAGTCGCTTTTGCTAGACCTGGAACGCAAGGGCTTCTAGCTGTGGGCGCGGGTCGCCTTGGCGACCTTTGAGCTATGGGCTTGCAACCTTCGGTTGCTTTGGGCTTTATCATATGAAAAAATCCTGCGAGTTTATCGCAGGATTTTTTGTATAAACGAAAACCACCAGCTAGGCTGGTGGTTCCATAGAGCCTTCTGGCGTTGCGTCCTTGAGAAAGCAAAAAACTCTT
>NZ_JBGUHR010000075.1:0-3290 GCF_045112255.1 Fibrobacter sp. | reverse complement strand
CTCCAGTGCGCCGTCCAGACAATTCGGCGGATACAGAGTCGCGTATCCGTTGGGCAGACTGATACCGCCAGTCTTGACGTTAGGGAAGTTGCTGATAACGTCATCTGGGTATCGTTCGTGCATGCCATACATTGCGTCGACAACTTGTCCGTAAGTAATGTCGTCGTCGACCGACAGCACTGGACAGCCGGGATAGCGCCGCATCGTGTACAGCACCTTCTTGAATGGGCCTATGTTCCTTGGGCACCAGATGACTTCGTCCACGCCAAGCTCCGGCAGTTCGACGCCTTCGAACTCGTCCTTGGCAAGAGTAAGGACGACGTGCGCATTTCTCGCGTGTGCGCGTATGGTAGCCACAGTGTCGGCGACACGGTGGATTCTTCCACGCCACGATGTCATGCTTACAAGTCGTTCCATTTCGGTTTCCTCTTTAGTGCCTCGCGCAGCATCTTCCCAGCGGACAATATGGCGGATGCCGTCCTGAGCAAAAAATTCTCTTGGGCGGTTACACCCGGCGTCATCGACATCGACCCTATCTGCATATCCGCACGGCCAGAATCCTTGACTGGTGACGCCTTCTTGACTACCAGTAAGCTCTTTAGCGACGGAATCTGCCTAGCGACATAGTTCTTGACATTCTCAGCGAGCTGCCGATCCCTAGTGGCGGTTTCTCGCCATAGATATGCGACACGAATCGGGCCGCTTTTACTCCACGCATTTACCATAACGCCGACATAGTAGTTGTCGGCTATGCTGATCTGTGAGTAAAAGTCAGCGATGCCAGCCGCCGTGCCAGCGGCAATCTTTTTAACCATCCTTACCGCACGGGCCAAGGACACCACCAGTAGGACGGTGAAGACGACTGGCATCAATCGTTTCATTTCTTCTTGTCTTCCACTTCGGCTTCGTAGAATACCATGTAGCGGCTTCCACGCGGATTGTACATGAACACGATCTGGACGTCGGACAAGGAAAGTCCCTGTTCCATGATCCACTTGTCGACGTTCTCGACGCCGCCAGTCACTTGATGATGCATGATTACTTTCATAATAAAAACTCCTTGCCATAAATATAGCAAGGAGTTCAGCAAAAATCAAACGAGGACTAGCGTCCGAGCTCTTCTTTCGCTTGCTTTATGTATTGGAAGGTCGACCAGATCTTGTAGAGCGCCGCATTGTCTTGGGTAATAAGACCTTGTTTCAATGCATTCTCGGTATCGCGCTGCGACAGCCTTGAGAAGTCTCGGAAATCCTTTACCTTGTCCATGTAGTATTCGAGGGTGCGGTTCCAGTCCATCTCTGGGTATGCGGCCTTCATATCCTTCGCAAGACGGTCTACGAAACCGCCTACCGGAGTGCCGCCACGGTTGACTCGCCATAGGAACTGGAAGAATTTCTCGTTCGGTCTCGGAGTCACCTCCAGCTGCGCTGGGTTCGCGGACTGGGCGTAACGCTGGTACAGCTTGTAGTACGGAAGACGACTGAACACGTTTCGGAGTTCACCGATGCAAGACACCCTAGAGGCGACTGGCTGGTAGCCCTTCGGAGCGTTCTCCTTGGCGATGCGTTCGGCTTCCTTGCGGTCGAACTCGGCTTGGTCTTCCTCGGTAAGCTTGGCGACTGGCTTCGCTTCTTCAGGAACCACGTCACTCGAATACTTCATCTTCTGAACCATCAAGTATCCGCCGACGGAACCTTCCTCTTGGGCCTTCTGAAGGTTTACGAGGAACCAGTAGCACTTCTGCAGCACCGTGCGGAGAGCGGAGTTCTCAAGCTTGAGCATGTTCAAGATTCTGTTGGTGTTGGCCACGTCGAATGTAGGGAACGAAATATTCTGGGCAGTGCTACGATCGAACTCGCGATGGTCGCTGTCACGGTCATGGCGAATAACGTAATCGAGATTCTTCTGTTCGTCGAACGGAATTCCATATTTCTGATAAGTTCTCGCAACGACATTCACTGCGGCCTTGTAGTAGTTCTGGCGAGCTTCGTGCGGATTCGGTACGCTGATGGACGAGTTGCGCATGTTCATGCCGACGCTGTTGTCCAAATACTGCTCGTAACGTTCACGACCTTGCTTCGCAGCGTCAGTAGCCATCGAAAAACTCTGTGGGAACTTTCGAGCTTGGGTTTCCAGCTTACGGCGAGCCTCGACCGGATCAAAAGGGATGCCCCAAGACTTGTTCTTTTGTTCAAGCTTCTCCAAGCGACGCTTAATTTCAGTCTCGATCTCTGGAGGCAGCGGCTGGTCTGGCGGAATGACAAAGTCGTGGTGAGTAAACGTGAACGCTTCCATCAGCGCCGTCGACAAGTGCTCCGGCATTTTGATGGATTCAATTATTGCGGAAAATTCTTCCAGCTGTTCAATCTCGTTCATAGTGGCCAATCGTTTCAAGCTATTTGCAGTTTATCAAGAAAGCGGCCACCAAGATTTCTCTCGGTGGCCGACTCCACTATGCCAGACACGGCTTCCCACAGACCGCGTCCATGATTTAAATTACATTATTTGCTGAAGAATGTTGCAATTATCTTACCGAACCACTGGTAAAGACGCTTTGCGTTGGGGCCAGCGGCGGAGATATCCTTCAATGCGTTGAAAGAACGATTGTACTGAACGCTGCCGGGGCCATCGTTGACGAAGCTCAACGAGAACACGCTACCCAAGTGGTCGCTGTCCACCAGCTTCTTCTTGAACATCGACAAGCGGATTGTACGAGAAGCGACATTGTAGCAAAGTTCAAACGCCTCACCGTCAAACTTGAACTTCCAGTCGTCACTCGGAATGGCTAGAATCTTGTTCACCATCGTCTTCGGCAAGTCCGTCATGAGGTTCGCCAAGGACTCTTCCGGGGTCAGCGGCTTCTTCGGCTGGACGATCGGATGACTAGCATTAACCTTCCTGGAGCGAGCGTATTCTTGTTCAAAGATATCGCCAACCGTGCAGTCACCCTTTCCGAAACCGTTACCGTCCTTGACAGTATCGAACATGCAAGGCGTCGGGCCGAAGATAAGAGTATTGCCGAGCTCAGCTTCAGGCGCATTCTTCCAGAACTGGCGGTACGTCTGGTTTGAGAACAAACTAGGGTCGGCACCCTTGTTCGTCGGCGGAATATGTCCGTCATTCTGAAGCTTCTCGAACATGTTGGTCGCCTTCGAGAAGTTGTTCGTACTGAACTCGTTGCGTTCCTTGTTCAGTTGGTCGAATTCTGGACTGTTGCCCATAGCGAACTTGCTGATCATGTCTGGTTCATCCATGAACTTCGCTGCGTCTGCGGCAGAAATGTTGCCAAG